>CAYMME010000461.1:0-7327 GCA_964391465.1 uncultured Planctomycetales bacterium | reverse complement strand
CGAACGCGAGCAGAAACGCCGCCTTTCCCCTCAAGAAGCGCGAGCCCTCTGATCGCCCACCCCAGGATAGGCTCTCCCCACACCTGACCCTGCTTCTTCAACGCAGCGAGATAGCGGTCCGCGGCGTCACGCAGCTCTTCCTACGAGCACTCCGAGGTCATCACGGGAGTCATCATCACTTCGGCTGTGAACATGCTCTGTCACTCCAACTTCGCGTAGCACCGCTGAATATGCGTTCGACGGCACGCACGATGGTTGCCGCCCCGACAGGGGCAGAGGATGGTAGCCAGGGGTGGAGCGAAGCGGAACCCCTGGAAGGTGACGCTCTCAAGCACTCCGCCCCGGCGGGGGGCGGGGGAACGCGCGCAACCGTGATGCGTTGCGTGAGTCCGTGGAGGTCGGTCGCGGGGCCAGCGCCTTCGCCCCTCGCGGGGCGACGGGGGGTATTGGGGCGTCCGGACCAGGGGTTCCGCTTCGCTCCACCCCTGGCTACATTCCCTCACCCCTTCGGGGTGAATAGATGCGCGTTGCAGGTCTTCTGCCCGGCAGGTGCGTTGCGAGCCATCCTGCTGGCTCGGTCAAGCACGCGAGTTTGCCAATCAGCATGGGTAGGCCGCCGATCAGTCCCCCACCCTTGTCCCGCCTCTGGCGGGGCCGAGGATGGGGCACCCGCCGGGTGGATGCCGGTTTGGCCGGCATCCCACGCTCCCTTACGGTCGCGTCTCTGTGGTGGCTGCGCGTTTCGTCAGGAAACGATCTAGTTCCTTGTACTGAAGCCAGAGTTTCTGGTTGAGGCTGCTGAGGACGCCGAGTTCGCCGCGCGAGCGTACGCGTTTTGCGTAGATGTGGAAGAGGGTCTCGATCGGGGCGGCGTCGAGTTGCCTTCTTGCTTGGCGGACCTCGGCCATGAGCGCGTCGGGTTTGATCTCTCCGAGAAGCCAACGATCTCTGAGCTGGTAGGCCGGCTCGATCTTGCGCCCCACTTCGTCCAGTAGGCACGTGAAACGCAGGTTGGCCGCGAGCCAATCGAGGTTGTCCCGGTGTTTGTGATCGCCCGTGGCGGCGCTGAGCTGCTTGGCCGTGTCGATCATCTGGAGCAGTTGGTCACGAAGCTCAGGCGTGAGTCGGCCCCATGCCGGCTTGTACGGGAAGTACTCGGGCGACTGCATGAGGTCTCCTCGGCCGGGAGGCTCGAGCGTCCGCTCGCGGTCCATGCGCGAGAGGAGCGGGCCGAGCACGGCGGCCGCTTCGGGGCCGAATTGCCGCTTGCAGTCGTCGGCGTAGAACGCCTCCACCGTCGGTGCGCGCTCCGGGTCGCGGGCGAAGCGGGCGAACGCGTCGAAGTTGGGCCGTATCTCTTCGGTCCGCCAGTGGATGGCTACCACACCGTTCATTCGCTGGTCGCGGGCCTGGCGGACGTGGTCGCGCAGGAGCGAGACGCGCGGTTGCAGGTGCCACAAGCGGGCGTCCCCTTCGAGCCACGGGATCGCCCACACCGGGCGGTGCTTCGCGATCTCTCCGAGTACCGGCAGCGGCGGCGCCGTGCCTTGGCCCGGGCTCAGGCAGGTGAGCACCACATCCTTGGGCAGCGCGCGATCCAGTCCGCGGAGGATGCCCGGAAGCTGGTCGCCCCCGCCCCAGCCGCCGACGGCGAGGCGGACCTTGGGGGCCCGCTCGGCCAGGTACGCGCGGGCCAGGCGGATGTACACGAGCGACCAGACGCCGGTGAAAGTCGTGGCGTCGTTGCCGGCGTCGGCGAAGAGTTTCGCGTCGCGGGCGAAGACATCGGCGAATCGGCCCGCAAGCTTGCTTTCACTGATGAACATCGTGTGCTCGTGGAGCCACAACCAGACCCAGTCGATCGTCGGGTAGGCGCGGAGGATGTCGTCGATCGTCCGGCGCAGGATCTCGATCGCGGCCGGGTGCGTCGGGTCCGGAAGCATGGCGCCGCGGATGAAGGAATCCCGCGGTACGACCGACGCGAACTCGGGTGGGTGCACGCCGAACTCGAAACCTATCGCGACCTGCACGCCGTGCGCGTGGGCAAGGTCGACGACCTTGCGCATCAGGGCCTGGGTCTGCTCGTAATGTTCGGCGTTCGTCCGAGCGGTGACGACGCAGTCCGCCCCGAAGGCCTGCGCTCCGGGCGGCGGCGAGAACAGCTTCGACGTGCCGAACGCGAAGTCCTTGATCGCGAGCGGGCGGTAGCCCCACCGAGCGGTCAGCGACGTGTCGAGACTCGCGAGCGGGAGCACGTTCCGGTACTCGATGCGGATCATCGGCTCGACGTACGGTGCGTAGCGCTCGGCCCCGCCCGTGTAGCAGTGGAAGCCGACGAAGTTGAGCCCGAGTTGCTCGAGGCGGGCGAAGTAGGCGGCGTAGTCCTTCTCGTTCCAAGCACTCGGCCCGGAGAGGAAGTTGTGCCATGGCAGCGTGCCGCGGATTGCGAACGCCGGGTCGGGCGGTTCGGCGGCGCGGCCCCCAAGGCTCACAGCAAGGACAAGGCCGAGGCCGATCACACAACCCGGTCGACGAACGCGGGCATCTGAAGAGCCGCGCCGGCCACGGCCGAAATGCGTTGGCCCCGAACGCCTAGTGCGTGTCGGGCAAGGTCCAGTTCTCCAGCCGGAGACCATCAATGTATCCAAAGTGCGTGTCATTCGTGACCAAGATGAGATCCTGCGCCAGCGCGATGGCTGCAATCCAAATGTCGTTCGTCTCGATGGGCTTCCCTTTCCGGTGCAGTTGCGCGACCACTCTCGCGAACTGATCGGCGACCTCAGGCGTGATGTTGATCACATCAGTGTTCTCTCGGATCGTCGACTCGTACAGGGATCGCAGCTCCTCCTGTCTCCGGCCTGTCGCCGTCAGCTCCACGCCAACCAGCCGTTCCGCCTGTGCGACAACCGGCATGCTGACGGTGGCGTCGCCGGGAAGGCTTGCGAGTCGAGCCACGACGTTCGGGTGACGTCGTTGGAGGTAGCTCCAATGATTCGTGTCGAGGAGGTAGTTCACTGTTCGGACGACCAGAGGGACGCGTCAATCTTACGGCAGACCTGAGTGGCCTCCAGGATCGCCTCGGCCTCTTCCGGCGTCAGCGTTCCCGCAAGCCTCAACAGGGACCGTGGAGATCCCCGTCGCAACTTGCCTTCAACGGACACTTCGACGGTCACGCGCGTACCCTCCTCCAGGGGAAGACGCTCGTCTAACTCGATTCGGTTGCCCTGCACCGTGCCTTGGTAGACCACGGCATGTCACCTCACACTTGCGGCCGGCAGCGCGTCGAATGGCCCGGCCTTCCCACTCGATTGTACCACACGCCCCTGGGGCCTTCGAGGCTGCCGGTTCCAGTCTGGCCAGGCCCGAAATCGCTCACCGCTCACGGCACCGCGCTTCCAGCGGCATGATCCGCATCGTCCGGGGTTCGATCGGCGCGCCCTCCGACGGTATCTTGGTGTCTTCGCAGCCGTGCTCATCGCACTTTCCCGGTCACATGCACGAGAAAGGGAGCCGCCCCGGCACTTCGGGGCGGCTCCCTGATGTGTTCGTCGACTTTCGCGGCCGTCGGCCTGCGAGGCGCAGGCCGCTACAGCGTGTCGCCGGTTCCGCAGTCGTTCGCTACGCCCGCCCGGGCGTGGGCGCCTTGCCGCCCCAACGTGCGATGTCGGGCAGGTCGCCCCACTTGTATTCCTTCGGGCCGAGTCGGCGGTTCGACTTGATCTCGTCGCTCCACTTGAGCTTCTTGCCGCTGTACGCCGAGTTACGAATCATGATTGCGGTCATGGTCGCCCAGGCCACGTTCTGGGCCTCGTTCAGCGGCTTGTCGGCCCGGATCGACGCGATGAGGTCCACGTGCTCCTGCTCGTAGGGCGTGCGGCCGCCGGAGGCCGTGTGCTTGTTGAGTCGGCCCGTGCTGCCCTGGAACAGAGCCGTACCTTTCGTGCCCACGACGCGCTCCGACACGTTGCTGGTGCATCCGTTGATCTGCCGGCACATCGAGTGCACGTGGACGCCCTTCGGGTAGGTCAGGTCGGCCGAGAAGCAATCGAACTGATCGCCGGTGACCCGCCGGTGCCGGCCTCCGAACGCCACCAGCTCGAGGGGATGGGCGCCGATGGCCCAGTTGATGATGTCGATGTTGTGCACGTGCTGCTCGACGACGTGGTCGCCGGACAGCCAGCTCCAATTCACCCAGTCGCGGATCATCCATTCCATCGTGTTCCATTCGGGCTTGCGCTGCCGGTACCAGAGCTGGCTCTGGTTCCAGTAGCACTGGCCGGAGACGATGTCGCCCGCCTCGCCGCCATGGATGCGCTTCATGATCTCGATGTAGGGCTTCTGATGGCGGCGCTGCGTGCCGGCCACGATGCCGAGCCTCTTGCTCTTGGCCTCTTCGCCCGAGGCGATGATGCTGCGGATGCCCGGGGCGTCGACGGCCACCGGTTTCTCCATGAACACGTGCTTGCCCGCGGCGACGCAGGCGGCCAGATGCTCGGGCCGGAAGTGCGGCGGGGTGGCCAGGATCACCAGGTCCACGTCCGTCGCGATCAGCTTCTCAAACGCATCGAAACCGAGGAAACGGTTCTTCTCGGGCACCTCCTGGCCCTTGCCCTTCAGCTTGTTGACGGCGCCGTCGAGCCGATCCTTGAACACGTCGGCCAGCGCCGTGATCTTGACCGCCTTGTCGGCATCGACGCAGTTGATCATCGCGCCGCTGCCGCGACCACCGCAACCGACGACTCCGACCTTGATCGGCCCTTCCTCGAGTGCCCCCCGGACGACGTATGGAAAGCTGCCGGCCAACGCGCCGGCCGCGGCTGCGCTCCTCACGAAGTTGCGTCGGGAGATGTTGCTGCCCTTCTTCTCGTCCATCACTGGCTCCTTGAATTCAGAACACGCGCGGGTGCGGCGAAATCCACACCAGCATCCCGCGCCACCGCCCAGGGTGTCAAGATTGCGGTGGATAGGAGACAGGAGACAGAAGACAGGAGGTATGGAGACCGAATGCTGAATTCTGTCTCCTGCCACGTCCCCCCCTGTTCGCTGTCGTCCCTGCGCTGGTAGACTCCGAGACTGTCGTAGGGGAAGTTCCGATTCTGTGGTCGCAGGCAGGAGGACAGCCATGCTTCCAACTCGTTGCGTGTACGTTGCCGCGAGCATCGCGGGGCTGGTTCTCGGTTGCGCGGCGGCGCCGCGAGGTGGGGCCGGCGACGGCGCTGGCCACTGCGATCTGCCGGCCGAGGCGGATCTCACGCCGATGCTCTACTCGAAGGGATACTCGTTCGCAGAAGGTCCGGCCTTCGATCGCTCGGGCAATCTCTATGTGGTCAACTATGAACGGCACGGTACGATCGGCAAGACCACGCCCGACGGCAAGACCGGGATCTTCATCGATCTCCGGGATCCGTCGATTCCGGGGCACCACACCGAGAGCCGCGTCAACGGGCTCAAGGTCGATCGATGCGGACGTGTCATCGGGGCCGACTACGGAGCGAAACGCTTGATTCGCGTTCGGCCCGACGGCAAGCATGTCGACGTACTGGCCGACAAGGACGCCGACGGCAAGCCTTTTGCCGGGCTCAACGATTGTGCACTGGACCTCGCGGGGAACATCTACTTCTCCGACCCCACCGGCTCGGACGAGAAGAACCCCGTGGGCAGCATCTACCGCTATGACATCCGGGCGAAGAACGTGTCGCGACTGGACTCCGGGTTGATGTATCCCAACGGCGTCGGCGTCACGCCGGACCAGAAGCATCTGTGCGTATCCGAGAGCCGCGGCTTCCGCATGCTGATCTACGACCTGGGGCCGGACGGGTCGGTGACGAACAAACGCGTGCTCACGCAGTTCGCCGTGCACAAGGGCGACAACGAGCCGGGCTCGGCCGGCGTGCCGGACGGCCTCATCTTCGACGTCAAGGGACGGCTGTACGTGCCGATGTGGGTGGGGGCGGTGGTGAAGGTGATCGACGTGCCCACCGGTCGCGTGCTGCGCTCGTACGATGCGGGCGGCAGCAAAGCGACCAACGTGCATTTCTTCAAGGGCGACCTGTACGTGACCGTCGCGGCCGAGAAGGCGGTGTTCAAGCTGCCGCTCGGCATCGAGGGCTTCGACTACAACGGCCGACGGTAGTCCGATGAATGTTGCGATTATCGGTTGCGGTTACGTCGGCTCGGCGCTGGGTGAGGCGCTGGTCGGGCGCGGGCATCACGTGATCGGCACCACGACCACGGCCGCGTGCCTCGACGAGATCCGTGGGCTCGGGGTGGAGCCGGCGGTGATCGAGTTGGCCGACGTGACCGCGGTGCACTCCCTTCTTGCGGATCGCAAGACCATGTTCATGATGGTCGCGCCGGGCCCGAGCCGCCGACCTTATCGCGAAGTGTACCTCGAGGGCGTCGAGAACCTGCTCCGCGCCGCCGACGGGACCGCGGTGCGGCACATCGTCTACACCTCGTCAACGTCCGTGTACGGGCAGGACGACGGCAGTTGGGTCGATGAGGACGCACCGACCGAACCGCGGACCGAGAACGGCAGAATCCTCGTTGCGACGGAGCGTGCGTTGCTGGATGGCGCGAGATCGCTGGGAATAACAGCCACGGTGCTGCGGCTGGCGGGCATCTACGGGGTTGGGCGAGGCCCCGCCAAACGCGTCCCGAAACACGGCGGACACGAACGCATCGACGGCGACGGTAACGTCAACCTGATCCACCGCGACGACATCGTACAAGCCTGCGTTGCCTCAATCGATGCACCGTACAATGGCGTGTTGAATCTCAGCGACGGACATCCGGTTCTGCGTCGCCGTTTGTACGACCATATCATGACCACCGCGGCCCGGCCGGCGATCCGATGGATCGATGACCCGTCACACACGTCGCGAGGCAAGCGCGTCTCGAACGCCCGCATCCTGAGTGTGTTGGGTCTGCGACTCCTCCATCCCGGGTACGACTTCGGGCCCGGCGGGGTGTGAAGCCCGATAATCTCAGCCTCTCGGTCCCGACCTTCCGCTCTCTCGCTCTGTGGGCAAGATCGGCGCCCGCAAGTCCGGCGTGCTCCTTGATTCGCGCTTACCGCAGAGCCTAGGATTGGGTGTGCACCGGAGGTGAAGCTAGAGGCACGGGGGGTGAAGCCGTGCCCTGTCTGCGTCGTGCGAACCATCGCTCCTTGTGTTCGGGGCGCTTCTCGACGAGGGCTGCAGACCAGGGGTGCACATCGGTTACGGCTCACGTGTGAACTCGGGTCACGGCTCGAGTCTCACTGGGGGGATTAAGATTGATTCCGCCGTAACAACTCGGGTTTTCGGGGGCTCGGCCCGTCGTGGCG
>CAYMME010000460.1:0-7351 GCA_964391465.1 uncultured Planctomycetales bacterium | reverse complement strand
CGAGCGCGAGCAGAATCGCGGCCTTGCCCCTCAAAGAGCGCGAGCACTCACACGCGGGCGCGACGGCAAGCTGTACGAGCCTCGGCCCGATGGCGGTTCCATCATCTTTCAACAGCGAAATCAGGCGTTGGGGCAGTTGCCGAGCGGACGCATCGTGTGTGCGTTTTGCGAACTCGACTATCATTGCGACAAGAACGGCGAAGCAGAGCCGCGCCCCGGCGTCGCGTGGAGCCACGAGAATCAGGGGATCTCGTATTGCTGGTCCGACGATCTCGGTCGCACTTGGTCCAAGGCGCGGAGGATGAGCATCAGCCCGTTCGGAGGCCGGCCGCCGATGGTCAGCCCCCACTGGAGAATCATCACGCTGCCGGACGGCACCGCGGTGATGTCCGCCTACGGCACGTACGACCCCGAGTACAAGGGCCCACTCGACATTCCCGAGGGCACGCGCGTGATGGCCGGCGTGCTGCGATCTTCCGATCAGGGTGAGACCTGGGGTGATCCGTCCGTCATCATGGCCAAGCAGGACGCGCTTCCCTGGGAGGAGACGGCCCTTTGCTTGGTCGGCGATAAGCTGTTGGCGCATGCGCGCACGGGCGGCACAACGTGGTGCAATACGCTTCCGCGGACGGCGGTCGAACATGGAAGGGCCCCACGCAGGTGACCGAACCCGGTCAGCAACCCGGCGGCGCGTTCCGCCTCTCGAGCGGCAAGCTGCTGTTCACGTGGGGGAATCGACGCGCTCCGTTCGGAGCCGCCGCAATGCTCAGTACCGACGGCGGACAGACTTGGGACTACGACCATCGGGTCTCGGTTGCCTGGGACGCACCGAATGCCAATTGCGGTTACGCCAACGGCGCCCAGGCGGGTGACGGAACGATCGTGGTCGTCTACTATCGCATGCCGGTGACGAAAGACTATCGACAGCTCTGGAGCGGCAGCGAAGTCTACGCGATCCGGTTCACGGAAGACCAGTTCCTCAAGGCAACCAGAGACTGACGAGCCCGCAGGCTGAGAACCCGAACCATGCCGGACGCGCACGCTGGTCAATCCGAGCAGGATCCGTCAGGCCCGGCCCGGTACGAGACTCCATTCGCGCCGCAAGGTCGCTGGGTGCCGGCGCTTTTCATATTCATCCTGGTCACCCTCCAGGGGTTCATCATCAACCTGATGCCCGTGCTGTTTGGCACCATGGCCGAAGCCTTTGGTGCCGACCTCGGCCAGCAAGGCCAGCTTCAGTCGTTCTTCTGGGCAGGAGGAATCGTCGGGCTTCTCGTGTCGGGCTATGTGACCGAGCGCATTGGGGCCGGGCGGTCCGGCATGATCTCCGTGGGGCTAGTCGGACTTGGCGCTGTGCTGCTCGGAGTCGCCGCCACATACTGGCAGGTGCTGAGTGCAGCCGCCGTGATCGGCCTGGGCAACGCGTCGATCCTCGCCGCCTACAGCGCCGTCATCACATCACGTTTCGCAGACGTGCGCCAGCGCATGTTCATGTTTGCCACGGCCGTGTTCGCCGGCAGCGCTACCCTCAGCACCGCACTCGTGGGCGATCTGCTGGAAGCCGGTTCGCACTGGCAACAGATCTTCCTCGGCCTCGCTTGCCTGGTCGCGGTGTCGTTCGTGCCGTTCTTCGTCATTGCACGCCGGAAGCTCGCCGCCGCCGAGCAAGCGAGTGCCGCAGCGGAAAACGGCTCACCTAATAAGCCAACAAGCTTGGCTGCTCAGCTTCGCCGAGCGCGGGCTTTTCTCACCGAAGGGCTATTCGATCGCGCGGCGTTCTGGCTGCTGGCCGTCCTCGTGATCCTCGACATCATCGCCGCCGGCAACATCATCGCGTGGACGGCGAGGTTCATCGAAATCGAGTACGACGTCGGAACGGCTCGCGCCGGCCGGGTACTCTCGGCCAGCTCGGCCGGCGTCTTCTTTGGCCGGCTCATCATGGGAGCCTTCGTCAGCGGACGCATCGGCGATCGGCTTCTGCTGGGGATCTGCTACGCGGCCGGGATCCTGGCGTACGCTCTCATCCTTGTCATTCCCGGCTACAGGCTCGCCCTCGTGCTCGTCTTCCTCAACGGTGCGTTCATCGCCGCCCAGGCGCCGACGATGTACGCGATTGCCTCGGCCAAGTTCGGCGCCCGCGCACCCACGGCCATCCCCCTGATCGACGCCATCGGCATGCTCGGCGGGTTCACCACCCCGGCGCTGGTCGGTGCGTTCGCCGACCACTACGGCCTGGACACCGTCCTGTGGTTCATCCCCGTGGTCGGAATGATCCTCGTTGCGATCGTCTTCGCCTGGGAATTCGCCGATCGTCGTCAAGTGCGCAATGCGACCGACGATCACTGACAGCGTCTTCGATCACCGGCTCTCGTAGCGGCCTGCGCCTCGCAGGCCGCCCGGCCGGCGGGGCGCCGGCCGCTACAGGACGCGCGACACGTACCGGTCGCGAGACGCGTGATGTCACGCCCGGCCGTACCGCTCGAGCGCTTCGCGATCCAACTCGACGCCGAGTCCCGGTGCGTCGGGCACGATCAAGCCGCCGTCTTCGATCCGTAGCGGGTCGACGATCAGATCGTTCTCGCGCATCAGGTGGCCGACAATATCCGAGGCCAGCCCACAACCGGCCGCGGCGGCGGCGTGCACGCTGCTCGCGTCGCGCACGCCCAGGTCCATGCCGGTGCCGCGCCATGTCGGGCAGCCGGCCGCTTGGGCAAGCTTCGCCCACTCGGTGAACTCCTTTAGCGGCCCGAGCAGGTTGTAGTAGTCCGCCGCGTCCACACGCAACGCCGCGATCAAATCCCCAAGACAAGTCAGATGCAGCGCGATCGGTTGAGGGATCTCCTTGCGAAGCTGAACGTACCAGTCAAGTCGATCCTGCGGCACGGGGCTTTCGAAAGTCACAAGGTTGAATCCGGCCAGCGACCGGGAGACTTCCAGAGCGCCCTCGGGACTGTCGAATCGCTCGTTCGGGTCGAGGACGATCGAGAAGTCCGAGGCCACGTCACGGACCGCGCGGACGCGCTCGGCGATCGGGTCGCCCAGCTTGCACTTCATCTTCACGCCGCGCAGCCCCAACTCGACCGCCCGCTGCGTGCGGCGGGCCGTGTCTTCCGGAGTGGCCCGGCCCATCCAGTAGTCGATGGGCACCCGGTCCACCCGCTTGCCACCGAGCAGATGCCACACGGGCACGCCCAGGTGCTTGCCCAACAGATCCAGCCACGCCATCTCGAAGGCTTCGTAGATGATATACGACTCGTAGTCGTCGCCGTGCGGCAGAGGAAGGTTGCCCACGGGCAGCTCGCGAAGCGTCTTGCCGATGATCAGCTCGGCGTGGCGCTGCAACGGTTCCGCGAGATCACCGCGGCGCGGCTCACCCAAACCGACCGTGCCGTCGTCGGCCACCAGCTCGATGATCCACTTGGGAAACTCCCAGAAGTTCGCCTGCCGCCCGGTCACGGGATCCGCCGCACAGAGGGGGTCCTCGACACCCGGCGAATGGACCGTGTCCGGCTTCATGGGCACGATCAGCTTGTGGATCTTCACGTCGACGATCTTCATGGCCACCGTTCCCGGCAACGCACAATGCTCACGCCCATCGCCACTCAGTTCATCTCGGCGCTCCGCAACGCATCGACTCGTGGCACGGTAGTTTGTTCGTCGATCAAAGACTCGCTTCCATCTTCTTCCGCTGCTCGGCCTGTTCGAGGAACCGGTCCGTATAGCGCGGATCGACGCGGTGGGCACTGCGCGTCGCCAGCTCCGAGATGCGCTGGTAGTCCGGATCCTCAGTCTGGGCAAAGAACTCGCCGGCCAGGATCACGAGCCGCAGCAGGTGGCGGAGGATGAGGCCCTCCTGTTTGACCAGGTCTCGGGCCCGGACGTACTTGTAGAACTCACACTCCATCTCGAATACCGCTCCGCCCGCCCACTTGGGCTGGACATACACGGGTTCCGGGGCCGCGAGTTGGGCCTCGAACGCGATCTTGAGCATCTCGGGGAACGTGGGCGGCCACTCCTCTTCCTCCCCGTCGTCGGCGACCCAGTCGCCGCGCTCCTTGCGCTCGGGCTTGGCGAGCGAGACACCCATCGAAATCATGAGCGGTTCGAGCAGCTCGGTCTGGAGCGGGCCGGGTGCCAACTCGGGGATGCGAAGCTTGCGTTCGATCGCCGGCGGAACGGAGAGGATCGATTCGAGGGCGAGCACCTTCTCGTCGTAACTGCTGCGGCTGAGCTGCTCGACCAGAAACGCACCGTACAACGGGTCCACGCTACGGAACTCGAGCAGCCGACGGATCGGCTCGTGCAAGGTCACGTGGTCGTCGTCCTCGGCCTTAGTCAGATACTCCAGCCCGGCCAGGTTCGCGAGCATGTAGTCAACCTGTTTCTGGAAGTTCGCGATCCGCTCGGGGTTGTTGAAACGCCTGGACAGGAACGCCCGAACCGACTCGACCGTCCCGTGCTTGGTGAGCAGGTAAATCAACACCGAGTAGCTGATCATCGACCGGCTCAGCAGCTTGGCCGGCCCGGCCTCGATGAGCTGCTTGAACTGCCCCTCCGACCAGTACTGCTGGTTCTTGCGACGCGTCGGCTTCTTGCGTTCGAGGGCCTTGCGGGCGCGGAGGATGCCCGGGTCCTTCGAGTTCGGGTCGATCCGGTCGTACTTGGCCCGCCACTTGACGATCTTGACGTCGTCCGCGTGAGCCAGCACATACACGTAGCCGCGGGTGTCGAACTGCGGCCGACCCGCGCGGCCGAACATCTGGTGAGCCGTCGAGGGGAAGATGAGCTTCTCCTCCCCGCGCTTGCCCTTGAGAATCGTGCTCAGCACGACGGATCGGGCGGGCAGGTTGATGCCGGCTGCAAGCGTCTCCGTGCAAATCACGAAGGGCACGAGCTTGCGCAGGAAGAGCGTTTCGACGATCTCCTTGTGCTTGGGCAGCACGCCGGCGTGATGCACGCCGACGCCGCGGGTGAGCATCTGCTTGAGCTTCGGCCCGGCTCCGTCGGCGAGATCATCCTTCACCTCGACGAGGTACGTCTCGATCTCGCGCCGGGCTTCCGGCGTGACTACCGACAGGCCTTTCATCCGTTCGGCGACCTCCCAGCACTCGTCACGATTGAAGCAGAACACGAGGGCCGGCGCTCGATTCTCCCCGTCGTCGGCGGACACCATCGTCGGCAAGTGCTCGGTGAGAAGCTTGTCGCCGATCCAGACGAATTCGAGCGGCACCCGACGCTCGTCCGAGAGCACCACGGTCAGCTTCCGCCCATGCTCGCGGCGCAGCCAGGTCGCGAACTCGTTCGGATTGCCCACCGTGGCCGACAGCAGCAGGACCCGGGCCGAAGGGGGCAGCAGCACGAGGCCAAGCTCCCAGACGATCCCGCGGTCGCGGTCGTTGAAGTTGTGGAACTCGTCCATGACCACCGCCCCGACCTGGTCGAGATTGGACAGGGCCGGGTCCGGCGACAGAAGGTGGTTGAGGAGAATCTCCGCCACCACCACCCGCACCAGGGCGTCGGGATTCTCGCGTCGGTTGCCGGTGATCAGGCCGACGTCATCGCGGCTGAAGCCCCACCGTTCGACCAGATCCTGCAGATCGCGGAACTTCTGGTCGGTCAGTGCGATCAGCGGCGTGGTGTAGTACAGGCGTTGCCGCGTATGCAGGGCCTCGAAGACGGCGGCCTCGGCGATGAGCGTCTTGCCCATCCCCGTCGGCGCGCAGACCATCACCCCGCCCTCCCCCTCGAACCAGGAGAGTAGGGCCTCATCCTGGTAGGCGTAGAGCTCGAAGTCGACAGTCTCCAGGTATCGGGAGCAGATCTCGTCGCGGTCCATAGCCCATAGCATGCCGACGCGAGCGGCAGAAGTCGAGCGGTCACGCATCAGTGAGCCAGCATCTTTGCGGGAACTTGCTGTTTCGGCAGGCCGGGCCCTTCAACATGAACCTCCAGTGCACTGGCCGCGCCCGCCTGGAAGTACTCGAGGCGGAGGCGGTGGAAGCCCGCCTCGAGGGCAGTCTGGCCGGACCGCAGACGAGCGGGGTGAGGACTGTCGTTGTCGACAACGAGCTCGTCACCGATGAACAGCGCGCTTCCGTCGTTGGAAAGGGTGTGAAAGGTGTAGACGCCTCGGCTCGGTATCTTCACGTAGCCGGCGAAGATCATTCCGAACTGATCAGGCAGTTGTGTATCGGGGAGCGCCAGCGATTCGGTAACACCCTCCTTGTCAGCCTTGCGGCCCTTTAGCGCCTTCGTCGTCTCAAGGGACTCCTGCAGCCGAATGAACTGGTACGTCAGCCCCGGCTTGCCCTTGCCGACCTCCACAGCCTTCCGGGGCGACTTCCGAACGAATTGCCCTTCCAAGACCGGCGTGATGCTTCTGCCCTTCGCGAAACCCCGCGATTTCACCGTGGCACGCTCGCTGATCTTGAAGGGGCCCGCATAGCGCACGGAGGCAGGTGTCGGATCGGTGCCGTCGAGCGTGTAGTGAATTGCCTCCACGTTCATCTCACCCTGAATGCTCACCGTTGCCTCGTCGATGAAGACGTTGTGTTTGGAGAAGCCCTTCAAGAGAAACTCGTCGGTGATGATCAAGTCCTTCTTGGCGGGAAGCGTCGGGAAAGGGTTGTGGGGTTCCAACTGATACCAGTAGGCCACGGAGGCGAGGTCGTCCTGGAGCGGCAAGTAGCGGCCTTCGCTCTGCCAACCGAGGCTCTGAATCGTGATGCGAAGATCCTTCTCGAATCGGACAGGGTCGGCAACGTGCCAGCGGTACTGACCAAAGCGACGTTGCACGCCGGCGTAGCGCACGTGGTAGAAGCCGGTGTAGGGGCTGCTGAAACTGTCGTATTCCTCGCGATCGCCTTCCAGTCGCTCGTTGTAGCCATACGAGCCACAGAAATAGTCTTCTTCCCCGGTGCCGCAGATGGTGGGGAACCGGCTGTCACCGTCGATGTAGAACTTGATCTCACCCTCGCCCCACCAGCCTTCGCTGTTGGCTCCGTGGGCCAGATACGTCCCCACGTAGTGACCGCGACCTTGAACGCCGTCGAGAATCGTGAAGACTTCTTTGTAGGGCAGCGGATTCACCCTGCGGAACTGGGCGTGGAAGTAGGGAGTGTTCCGGGTCACCTTTTCCAGCGAGTAGTCGATCTGGTAATACACCGTCGCACGGCTGTCCCCCAAGTTCTCCAGAGTCACCCGACAGTGCTTGCGGAACGGCATCTGCCAATACGAATTGAATCCGCTCCTTGGATTGACGCACACCGCCAAGGAAGTGATCCGCGGCTCATTCCCCATGCCCCACCCGGCGGCGAAGAAGTCGCCGACGGGCACTTCCACCGACGGCTCA
>CAYMME010000459.1:0-7366 GCA_964391465.1 uncultured Planctomycetales bacterium | reverse complement strand
GACCACTTGGCGCGGCCGCGGACGGCAACCAAGCGAAGGGCACACAGAAATCTTGGCGCCCCAACAAGATTCTGCGAGATGGTTGTACGAAGAAGCGTCTCCCGTCACATCTTCGTGCCCTTCGTGTTCTTCGTGGTGCACTGCCCGGAAGCAAGGAGAGACGTACCACGCAAGATAACGGATCGCTGCGGGTTCGGACGTCATGTTCCCCCCGGCCGCCCTCCGCTCATCGGCTGGCGGTTGGCGATCTTGAAGTCATGTGCAAGTTGGCCAGGGTCTGACGGACCTCTGATTGGAGGTTGGTAACGGCCTCGGACTGCGCTTGCCGGGCGGTGCGCTGCGTGGCGATGTCTACCGCGCCGGCCAGGACGTTCTCTTCTTGTTTGGACTCGCCTTGGGCCGTGCCGACAATGAGCCCGGTGCGGGTGTCGAGGAGGATCGCCTGGCAAACGCTGTGGTGGCCGACGGTGTTGCCCGGCACGAGGAACAGCCCGACGATGGACCAGTACGCCATGGCCGCGTCGTTGTAGCCTTCCTCAGCGCTGTCGGCCTGTGTGTAGACGAGCAGCAGCGGCGCGTGCAACATCGCGGCGGCGTCGCGCAGGTCCTTCAAGGTGGGCTCGCCACCGACGATCAGCGGAGTTACGAGGTGGACCTGGCTGATGGTCCCGGCGTTGTCGGTCTTGGGGATTTCCCGCCAGCCCTTCGCTTCATCACCACGGAGAACCGCCAAGCCGGTCTCTTGCTCGCGGTAGCGGTACGAGCTGCGTCCACGTTCGCAGGTGCCACCCATCTTGGCGACGGCCAGCACCGTCGGAAAGACCGGTTGCACGTTGGCCTTCAGATACCGTTCGATCTTCGCGTGCGTGAAGTCCCGCAACTCGGGCGACAACACGCCCAGGTCCGGCGTCGGCCTGATGGTGCCGGCGAAACGCGTACAACCGGATTGCAGGGAGCAGATCGTGATCGCGACAACAATTCGCTTCGTCGATGGCAAGTGGTGCAACGCAGAACTCCTTTCGGCGGTGTGATCCTGAGAAACAGCAACAGCGGGTGCCCCATCCTTGGTTCGCCGAAGGCGGAACAAGGGTGGGGGACTGAAGCGACGGAGTTCCGTCCCCCACCCTTCGCGATACAGCCGCGAAGGATGGGGCACCCACAGAACCCCTTTCGGCGGTGTTACCATGCGAGGCGGTGATTGCACGCTCCCTCACGGTCGCGTCTCGGTTGCGTTTCGTGCCCCTTCTGTTTGCCCCGTTCCCCGATCCCCGTTCCCTGTTCCCTGCTACTCACTCACCGTCGTGTCGTATCTGACGCCCTCGGGTACGGGGACGGGTACTGCTACTGTGGTGCCGAAGCTGCCGTCGGTGCGGGTTAGGGAGTCGACGGCCACGAATGCGGTGTAGGCCGACATCAGGCTGTACTCGAGTGCGACTTGCTTGATCTGCTGCGGCAATTCGTTCGTTCTTGTGTATGTGGCTTGGTCGGCCAAGTCGGCGATCTTCAGACGGGCCCAGACCGACGGGATGCCCTTGTGGGCGGCCGCGCCGTTCTCCAGGTTGACCCGCTGCGTCATCTCGGCAGACTGGTCGCCGATGCGGCCGTGGACGCGCACCGTGGCCGAGCCGGTGCCCTCGAACCGACCGGTGAGCACCACCGGACGCCCGACGAACAGATCAGGAACGCGAGCCGGGTACGTGTCGGTCACCCGCATCTCGCCGAAGTCCAGGGCGATGTCGGTCAGGGCCGGGTGGCTGATCCGGTCGAAGAACCGATCCATGATCTCGCTCGCACTGTCGTCGAGTCCGACGTAGGCCACCGCTCCGTGGCCCAGCTTCGCCATGCGGTTGAGCAGGTAGCGGTTCGGCGACGAGCCCACGCCGAAGCTGAAGATCCGCGACGCACGCAATCGCCTGTGCACTTCGCCGAGGATCTCGGCCTCGTTGCCGATGTAGCCGTCGGTCAGGAACGCCACCACGCGCATCCGACGCTCGACGTGCGGGAAGTCGAGCGCGGCCTTGATGCCTTCGATCATCATCGTCCCGCCGCTACCGTTGAGCGACTTCACGTAGCGCAGCCCGCGCTTGATGTTGGCCGCGGTGGCCGGCAGCGGAACGCGGCCGAGTTGCGAGGCGTTGTTCGAGAAGCGGATGATCTGGAACGTGTCGTCCGGCTGCATGCGCCTTAGGGCCCGCTCGACGGCGGTCTTGGCCTTGGCGATGGGGTCGCCGTTCATGCTGCCCGAGCAGTCGAGCACGAAGATCATCTCCATCGGGGCGCGGCGCAGCGAACTGAGCTGCTCCGGCGGGTAGAGCATGAACGTGAAGAACCCGCCGCGCTCGTCGCGATGGGTCAGCATTGCCGTCTTGACCTTGTCGCCTGCGACCTTGTAGCGCAGCACGAAGTCCTTGTTCGGGATCGCGTCGCGCGGGCTGAGTGTGATCTTTACTCGAGCATCGGTTCGTCCGCTTACGTCAACCACGTGGCTCGTGCAGGCGAGGTCCTCGATAGTCACGCCGGCATCGATGTCGACGGCCAGCGAGATGTCGTGCCCGCTGCGCTCGTTCGGGCGGAGGTACTGCACCTCGGTCTGCTGACCCGACCGGCCCGGCTTGCCGCGGCTGATCGCGCCCACGCCGCTCGTGTGGCCGGGCGGGTTGAATCGCGGCCCGACCACCATGGGGAAGACGTACTCGTACCAGCCGTCGTCGTACGCGAGCGTGTGGAAGTAGAGGATGTTGATGTCGATGTTCTTGCCCGGCTCGATGTTGGCCACCGACTGCGTGAAGATGTTCGACCGCTCCTGCGTGAGCAGCGACGCGACGTGGCCCTGGCGCCGGGCCTCGGCGTAGATCCGCTCGGCCTCCTGCCGCTCGCGGATGATCCCGCGGATCCGACGCTCGCCGATGGTCATCACGAACTCGTTGACCGCGGCGTTCTGCGGCAGCGGGAACACGTACTTCGCCTCGATCTTGCTGTCGTAAGGGTTGTGAAACTGCTGCGTGACGGCGACGGTGACGATGTACGCGCTGATGTGCGCCTTCACGTCCGTGTGCTTGAGCGGAACCGGGACGTCTTCAGCCTCTCCCGGCCGAACGCACATCAACTCCCCGCAGCCGGGGCCGGCGTCTGCGTCGGCCGCCTGCGGTGCGTCCGGACGCTCGATGATCCAGAGTTCCTCACCGACCATCGATGGCGGACGCGGAGCCGCACGCGATTGACCACCACGGTCTGACTTGGCGAACCACCAGTCCTTGTAGCTGCCCCTCCCGCTTTGAGGCGGGTCGTCACAGCCGCCCAGTTGATACATGACATCGCTGAGAAGGAAGTCGATCTCCTCGCGACTCATGCCGCCGCCTAGCCCGCTCTGGCCTCCGTGTCCTTGAGATCGGGGGAGATCCACGACCATTCCTGCGGCGTGCCGCTTCGAGTCCCACCAGTCCCACTCGTTCAGCGTGAACTCACGAACCTCTTGCGGTTCTTCGTTCTGCGACGCATCGCCCCACCAGCGGTCGTTTGAGATTCCGCCTGACGCGGGGACGCGGCCAGTCATCGGTCCCGCGCCTTCTTCGGGAGCTCTGCTCCCCACAGCACAGCCAGCGATGTAGCAGGTAAGCCCCAACAGCCAGCATGCAGACACTGCGATTGCGATTCTGTTCACTTCGCTACTCCTTGGGCAAGCGTGATTGAGGCGGCGATGCTGTTGCCCTCACCCGAGGCGGCCTGCGATTCGACGACTGCACGCTCCCCAACGGTCGCGTCTCGGCTGCGTATCGTAACCCCGTTCCCCTCATCTGCTACTCACTGTCGTCTCATACCTCACACCGTCGGGCACCGGCACGGGTACTGCCACCGTCGTACCGAAGCTGCCGTCGGTGCGGGTTAGGGAGTCGACGGCCACGAATGCGGTGTAGGCCGACATCAGGCCGTAGTCGAGTGCTACCTGTTTGATCTGTTGGGGCAGTTCGGTCGTTCTGGTGTACGTAGCCTGGTCGGCGAGATCGACGATCTTCAGACGGGCCCAGACCGACGGGATGCCCTTGTGGGCGGCCGCGCCGTGCTCCAGGTTGACGCGCTGGGTCATCTCGGCGGTCTGGTCGCCGATGCGGCCGTGCACGCGCACCGTAGCCGAGCCGCTGCCCTCGAACCGACCGGTCAGAACCACCGGGCGCCCCACGAACAGGTCGGGAATGCGAGCCGGGTACGTGTCGGTCACCCGCATCTCGCCGAAGTCCAGAGCGATGTCGGTCAGGGCCGGGTGGCTGATCCGGTCGAAGAAGCGGTCCATGATCTCGCCCGCGCTGTCGTCGAGCCCGACGTAGGCCACCGCTCCGTGACCCAGCTTGGCCATGCGGTTGAGCAGGTAGCGGTTCGGCGACGAGCCCACGCCGAAGCTGAAGATCCGCGACGCACGCAATCGCTTGTGCACTTCGCCGAGGATCTCGGCCTCGTTGCCGATATAACCGTCGGTCAGGAAGGCCACCACCCGAAGCCGGCGCTCGACGTGCGGGAAGTCGAGTGCGGCCTTGATGCCCTCGATCATCATCGTGCCGCCTTGCCCGTTGAGCAATTTCACGTAACGCAGCCCGCGCTTGATGTTGGCCGCCGTCGCGGGCAGCGGAGTGCGGCCGAGCTGCGACGCGTTGTTCGAGAAGCGGATGATCTGGAACGTGTCGTCCGGCTGCATGCGACGCAGGGCCCGCTCGACGGCCTGCTTGGCCTTGGCGATCGGGTCGCCGTTCATGCTGCCCGAGCAGTCGAGCACGAAGATCATCTCCATCGGGGCCCGGCGCAGCGAACTGAGCTGCTCCGGCGGGTAGAGCATGAACGTGAAGAAGCCGCCGCGCTCGTCGCGATGGGTCAGCATCGCCGTCTTGACCTTCTCGCCCGCCACCTTGTAGCGCAGGACGAAGTCCTTGTTCGGAATCGCGTCACGTGGGCTGAGGGTGATCTTTGCCCGGCCGTCGGTTCGCCCGCTCACGTCGACCACGTGGCTCGTGCAGGTGAGATCCTCGATGGTCACGCCCGCATCGATGTCGACAGCCAGCGAGATGTCGTGCCCGCTCCGCTCATTGGGGCGAAGGTACTGCACTTCGGTCTGCTGCCCCGACCGGCCGGGCTTGCCGCGGCTGATCGCGCCCACGCCGCTCGTGTGTCCCGGCGGGTTGAACCGCGGCCCGACCACCATCGGGAAGACGTACTCGTACCAGCCGTCGGCGTAGGCTAGCGTGTGGAAGTACAGGATGTTGATGTCGATGTTCTTGCCCGGCTCGATGTTGGCCACCGACTGCGTGAAGATGTTCGGCCGCTCCTGCGTGAGCAGCGACGCGACGTAGCCCTGCCGCCGGGCCTCGGCGTAGACCCGCTCGGCCTCCTCTCGCTCGCGGATGATCCCGCGAATCCGACGCTCGCCGATGGTCATCACGAATTCGTTGACCGCAGCGTTCTGCGGCAGCGGGAACACGTACTTCGCCTCGATCTTGCTGTCGTAGGGGTTGTGGAACTGTTGCGTGACCGCGACGGTCGCGATGTATGCGCTGATCCGCGCCTTCACGTCCGTGTGCTTCAACGGCACCGGGACGTCTTCCGCCTCCCCCGGCCGGACGCACATCAACGCCCCGCAGCCGGGACCGGCGTCTGCGTCGGCGGCCTGCGGCACATCCGGGCGCTCGATGATCCAGAGCTCCTCCCCGGGTGATGGGCGCGACCCGGGAATCGCCCTCGTGCCTGTGCCTACTCTCCTCGACGACAAAAGTGAAAGCGTTTCGGGCACGGACACGGAGAGCTCACTGCGAAGATAAGAACCGGCACCAAAGAAACGAGGCACGATGAGTGCCAGCAGGATGAGCAACAGGCACCCCGACACCAAGACGGTGGCAAGCCAGTTCTTTCTCATCTCGTAACTCCCTGGCTAACGGTGATGGTGGCAGGAATCTCATCGCCTTCACCAGTGCCAGCGACGATGAGCTTGGCCACGTAATCCGGCTCTTGTACACCCTTGATCTCGACGTGGATGCGGGCGACGCGCGTTTTCCCTCTGGGCAGGTCCTGACCGGTGTCGAACGCAGCGATGATGACGTGGTTTCGTTTCATGGCGGCCGGGTCGTAGTACGGCGCTTCCTTGAATGCCGGGTGCTCGCCGCCCTCGATGCCGACGATGGTGATGTCGCCGGTTTCGGCGGCCAGCTCGAACTGATACGCCGCGAGCGTGTGGTCCTGCGTGTCGATGTACACATCGACGGCCGCGAAACGCGTCGCGGGTTGCGTTGCGCCTTGTGTTTGAGGGGCGGCTTGCGCAGCCTCGGAGAGGCGGCAGAGAATAGCCCAGGGCGTAAGCCCTGGGACAACGTGGCTTCCGGTAGCAGAGCCCCGGAGGGGCGACAGATCAGACGCTGCGGGATGATCTTTCGCCCCTGCCGGGGCTGACGATGCGAGGGCACCGCAAACCCAGGGCTTGCGCCCTGGGCTATTCTCTCGCGCCCCTACGGGGCTGTCGGGAATCGCGTATCCCATGGCTGACGCCATGGGGTACGCCGCCGCTTCCTTACGGGCGCGGTTCGGATCGGATACGGCTCTCTGATTCTCAGACACTGTAGCAGCGATGTGCTTTCCGCAATTGCGCTGTGCGGCTTCGATGCCTGCGCTGGTGATTGTGATCAGTGCCGCTGCTACAAGCTGCTTCACCGCATTTACCCTCTATCCAATCGTACGGCGGTCATGGCGATTGCGTTCACGTCAGCGCGGTCGACGTGGCCGTCGCCGTTGATGTCCCAATCATCTCGGAGATCGCCGGCCGCCTCGATGTGCCTCGCGAGCGTGAAGGCGTCGAGGATGTCGACGGCCCCGTTGCGGTCGATGTCCTCGCGGACGGCCACGGCCTCGCGAGCCGGCGGACCAACCTCCCGCTCCTCGGGCAACACAACCCACACGGCCAGGGCGATGGCGGCCGCGGCCGCCGCCCCGACCCGTGCCAGCCGGAGCACCATCCGTGAGCGTCGCCGCCCCGCGAGCCGGCGGCGGGCCAGGTCTACGACTGCCTCGTCCAGTTCCGGCGGCACTGGGACGCCGGGACCGTACAGGGCGCCTAGGTCGTCGCTGAGTGGTTGCGGGATGGACGATCGGCTCTGGCCGACGGGATGTTCGGTTGGGTCGTTCATGGGCTCTGTAGGGTGTAGTGCGCAGAGGGGGCGAAAGGTTCACGGGTTTGCGTTTTTTCTTTGTGGCCCGAAGGCGAGTGCGGCTCTGACCAGGGTGGCATGGCCAAGCCCGCCGATGGTTGGCACCGCCATGTTTGCGCGCTCCGGAGCATGCCCGCGCTTCGACTGGTGTGGTGTCTCAGGATTGATGAGGCGTATCCGATCCGAAT
>CAYMME010000458.1:0-7417 GCA_964391465.1 uncultured Planctomycetales bacterium | reverse complement strand
GCCGCCACGACGGGCCGAGCCCCCGAAAACCCGAGTTGTTACGGCGGAATCAAGTAACTGGGGTGACACGTCGTTTCTGCGCGAGAAGGTCGCGCACGACGTCTTTCGCGAGGCGGGGGTTCCGGCGCCGCGCACGGCCTTCTACCGAGTCTACGTCGATTTCGGCGAAGGCTCGACGTATTTCGGCCTGTACACCATGACCGAAATACCGGACGACCCGATGTTCGAAACGCAGTTCGGCAACGACGAAGGAAACGCCTACAAGCCGACCTCGAACTGGGTCGCCTTCGATGCGGAGGAGTTCGACAAGGAGTCGAATCAGGACGAGGCGGACTGGAGTGATGTGGAGGCCGCCATCAATGCCCTCCACGCGGACCGGTCCGATCCCGCGGCCTGGCGCGCCGGTCTCGAGGCGGAGTTCGACGTGGATGGATTCCTCCGATGGCTTGCCGTCAATACGGTCATCCAGAACTGGGACACGTACGGCGCTATGGCTCAGAACCATTACCTCTACGGCGACCCCGATGACCAAGGGCGCTTGAACTGGATTCCGTGGGACAACAACTTGGCCCTCATGTCCGGCAACATGATGGGAGGCATGGACGGCAGGGACGACCCGGAGGGGACCGAGGGCCCGGGAGGTATCGGGGGCATGGGCAGGGGGTTATCCCTTGCTCTCGAAGAGGTCGGTGACAACTGGCCTCTAATCCGCTACCTGGCGGACGATCCCGACTACTGGCCGGTGTACGTCTCCTATGTGCGAGAGACCATTGAAGGAGCATTCGCCGTGGCGCCGGCCCAGGCGCGCTTCCAGGCTGCGCATGACCTGATCGCCCCGTACGTGGTCGGGGTCGAAGGGGAACAACCCGGGTATACGCACCTGTCCGATCCGCAGGAGTTCTACGATGGGTTTGCCGGACTCATCGAGCATGTCGTGCGACGTCAGGAAGCGGCGATCGAGTTCCTAAACGTTCATGAAGGGAGTCCACTGGAGTCGACCGCAGTCGGCATACTCTTCATCAACGAGTTCATGGCCGACAACGACACCACGATCGAGGACCCCGACGATCCGGGAGCATTCGAGGACTGGATCGAAATCTACAACGCCGGCGACTCGACCGTCAATATGGGCGGCATGTACCTCACCGACGACCTGGAGAATCCGAACAAGTGGCGAGTGCCGTTTGGAGTCACGATTCCCGCCGAGGGATACCTGCTGTTCTGGGCCGACGAGCAACAGGGGCAGGGGAACACGCACACGAACTTCAGGCTGACGGCGGGCGGCGAGAGTATCGGTTTGTATGACCGTGATACCAAGGGCAACGTGGCCATCGACACGGTGACATTTGACGAACAGACACTGGATGCGTCGTTCGGGCGACTCCCAGATGACGGGGGACGCTGGCAGTCGTTTGAAGAGCCGACGCCGGGCCGATCCAATGGGGCTGCCGAGGACTAGGACGTGGAGATGAATAACGACCGGAACCGACCCCTGAGGTGGCAGCGATATGAGTTGAAGTACCTCATTCGCGAATCCCAGGCTCGGGCGATTCGCCGCTGGTGCCTGGATCACTTGCCGCCGGACCCGCACGCCCTGCGTCGGCCTGAATATGAGTATCCGATTCGCTCGATCTATCTCGACTCTCCGTCACGAGCCCTTTTGCAGCAGACGGTGGCGAAGCAGTTGCACCGGTACAAACTGCGTGTGCGTACGTATCGGAAGTACGACGAACCCGCGGCCGACGTGCCGGCCTTCTTCGAGATCAAGCGGAAGTTGGGGGGCGTGGTGCAGAAGACCCGCGCCCGGGTGGATCCGGGAGTTGCCGATGCCCTGCTTTGGCAGCAAGTGGCATCGCTGAACGGGAGGGGTGGTTGCGATGTCATGACAGAGAGCAACTTGAACGAGTTCCTGGAGTTGCGGACCCGACTCGGCGCAGCCCCGGTCGTTGGCGTTTTCTATATGCGGCAGGCATACGAAGCGAATTCGGCCGATCGCGTCCGGATCACGCTGGATCAAAAGCTTCGCTACGGCTTGTTGGCGGCTCCGCGGAAGGGACGGTGCGACATGTGGTGGCCGGTGAACGCCGGCGGGGTCATCCTGGAGGTCAAGTTCACGAACACCTATCCGTTCTGGGTGGCGGAAATGCTTCATCGCTTCGACGTGGTGCGTCAAGGCGTGTGCAAGTACGTAGCTTGTTCCCGTGCGGCCGGCACTTGTCCGGAGCAGGCGCCCGAGCAGAGGGCAACCAGATGAACGGACTTCAGGAGTTCTTTCAGCCTTCGCAGACGGGGACGGGAACACAAGTGGAGCACCTGCTGCTGGCCCTGCTCATCGCGTTCGTCGTCGGGCAACTGAATGCCTGGTGTTACAAGTGGACCCACCGCGGCGTGTCTTACTCACGGACGTTCACGCAGGCGTTGGTGCTCATTGCCATCGTTGCGGCGTTGAGCATGTCATTGGTGGCGACCCGACCGATCATCGCCATCGGGCTCCTCGGGGGAATGACCATCATTCGATTTCGAACGGTGGTTCGCGATGCCCGGGATACGGCGTACGTGTTCCTGTGTCTGATCTGCGGCATGGCGGCCGGTTTCGCGTTCTACGGTACCGCGATCATCGGGTCGATCGTCGCCAATCTCGTGGCCGTTTACTTGCACATCGCTGCGTTCGGGGCCTGGCATGCGTCGGACAGTCTCCTGCGGTTCGAAGTCGAAGCGACGGCCCTGAACAGCACCGCCTTCGACGCGGTCCTGTCCCGGTTCTGCCGACGATACGCCGTCGTCACGGTGGATGAAGCTGCGGGGCCGGGTCCCCACGGCGAAGAAATCTGTCAGTGTGCGTATCGGATCCGTCTGCGGGATCCCGAAACCGGTCCGGATCTGGTATCCGCGTTGAAGGGGGCCGCAGGGATCAGCATGGTGCATCTGCTCGTCGAGCAGGAATATGAGGAAGTGGCGTGAGCCGCAGCGAGGACATGTCGGTCAAGCCGGGCCCGGATCCCGTCAGGCGGCCGAACGCGCGTCGCCTCCGCCGCGCGACAAGGGCGTTTCTGCCGGTCGTGGTCTGGCTGTCGGCGATCGCCGCGACCTTGCATCTCTACCGAAGCATCGCCGGGCCGGGAACGATCGAGGGTTACGCGGTCGACGAGGCGGTGCGGCTCGCTTGCTTCGAGTCCGGGATCATCCGGGACGTGCACGTGCGAGTGTACGACCCCGTCGTTCGCGGGCAACTGCTCATGTCTCTCGATGATCGTCGAGAGAGAATCCAGTTGGCCGCGATCGAGAAGGACATCGAGCGGATGCACGCCGAAGTCGTCGCTGAGAAGACACGGCTTGGTGCCGACAACACCCGGGCGACGGCCGATGTCACCGACCTCGCCCGTCGGTTCGCCGTCGACCGTGCGATGGCCCACGTCGAGTACTTGTCGCAACTCGTGGTGGAGGCGCGAGATCGTGCGTTGTTGCACGGGGCCTCGGTCGAACTCGAGTTGGTGCACGGACTTCACGCCGAAGGGAACGCGCCGCGTCGTGAGCTCAACGTTGCCGAGACGGAGGCCGAAGCGCTGCGCGCCGGCGTGACGGGAAACAAGGAAGTCCTCCAGCGCAGAAAGAAGGCCTTCGAGGAAGCGGACCAGCGGTGGGCGGAGTTCGTCGCGCGTCCGGAGGTAATGACGCCTTACGAGCCGGTTCTGACGCCGCTACGGCTGGCCATCGAAGTCCGGCAGCGGGATCTCGAAGAGACCGTCCGGCAGATCGACGCCCGCGTACTCCGAGCCCCGATCGACGGTCAGGTGACAGACCTCCTTGCTCATGTTGGCGACCAGGTCGAGGCCGGCAGCCTGTTGGTCACGGTCTCGCCCCAGTTCACGAATCGCGTTATGTCCTACCTGCCGGAGAGTATGGCGCTGTCGGCGCGTGTCGGTACGGCCGTCCGTGTCAATTGCCTGGCCGCCGCGGGACGCAACCGTCGCGAGTACGCGGGCACCGTCGTCGGTCTGTCCGCTGCGGTGGGGGAGGCGCCGTTGCGGTACCGTCAGATCCCGAACTACCCCGTCTGGGGGCGCGGCTTGGTGGTCGCGTTGGGCGAGGACATCCGGCTAATCCCGGGAGAAGCGGCCATGATCGCGCTGGCGCCCGAGCGCTGAATCCGGAAGCTGGACTGCGGCACGATCACCGCCGCCGTTCGCTTCACCAACTTCGCACGGCGTGCGCCAGCGCGCCGAAACCGTTCGGGAAACGCTCTTCCAGCAACCGAAGACTGCCTGCCAATCGCCGAGCCTCCTCCACCGCTCGCTGGTTGCGTCGTTGCCGGTCCGGCCGATCCGTCATATAAGCGCGTCGCTTCAAGCGATTCACCCGGTCGCTGGCCCGCTGGCCGGCGTCTCGCTTCTCGATCCAGCCTGGTTCGGACGCATCGGCATCGAGACCGCAGCGATACCATGCCTCAATGGCCGGCACGGCCACCCCGATCGCGACCTTCAGCGGGGCAAGTCCCGCCGGGCGATCCCTCTTGGGCCGGAATCGTCCTACGATCTCACGAAGCTCGCACAGGCGGCAAGCCTTGGCGCCCCCGCCCGGCTCGTCGTGCGAAGGGTCGTGAACGGGCGAGTCATCACTGTCCACGACCACGACCAGGGCTTGTGCGTTCGTGTGAAGGTGAACGTGATGCAACACTGCGGGAAGAACGTCTCGGGTTCCGGGCCAGCCACGTGCCTGAAGAGGTGGGTTGTCGACCGGCTCGATCTGCTCGCCAAGCAGTGCCGTGACAAGGATGCGGACTGCCTTTTCGTTGTCCGGCGATTCGCTGAGGACTGCGACCCTCATTGCGCGACCGGTACCCCGCCAAGGATGCCACTGTACCACACTTCGCCGAGCGGCGCGCTTTGCAGAATGTCGTCTACGTCAGGTCGATCGATCAATCGCTCGAAACGCGCCTCGAGCCCGACCTTGTTGGCGATGACGATCTCCTTGGGATGGTCTTTGTACAGATCAAGAAAGTACGGTGAGTGTGTGGTCGCGATAACCTGCACCGGGTCGCGCTCTTCACCATGAGCTTCGGGGTGGCTCAGTCGATACATCGCGTCTTGCACATCCCGGAGCAGACGCGGGTGGATCCCGCGATCAGGTTCCTCGAAGCATACGATTGGTGGTGTGCCGGGCACGTAGGCAAGCGCGATGATGGCCAGAGCGAGAAGCGTCCCGTGCGACAGCTCAGAAGCCCGTATTTCGTGTCGACCGTCGCGCGTTCGAAGCGAGAACGCGCGCGTGTTCGAATGCGGCATGTCGAACAGTATCCGGTCAAACTCCGGGAGCCAACGCCCCAATTCCTCGTTCAATGCCTCAAACCGCTCCGGGTGTTTGTCACGAAGGCGATCGAGGACCCCGGCCAGACAACCACCGTCCTCGTGCAGCTCCATGTCTGGGTTCAGGCCAATTGGCCGGGCGACCGCGTTTGCGTCCAGTGCGTAGATGCGGACACGCGACAGAGCGTCGATGGTTGTCTGCTCGCTCGGTGGGTCTGAATGAGTCAGTCTGGCACCACGCGGGCTCATCCATCGCGTGGTTGTGCGTGCCTTTGCATAGGATGCGTCCCACGCTACGGCAAGCTCCACGACAGCCTGATCGTGTGGACCGGGGAAACCCGCGCTCAGGATCTGCTCAAGCGTCGCCCGCTCCGGCTTGCCGGCGCACCGGAGAGCCTGGAGGGCCGTGGACTTCCCACTTCCATTCGGGCCGACGATGAGCGTGAAGCGACCCAGCGGGAGGGTTGTGTCGCGTAGCGCCTTGAAGTTCCTGAACTGGATGGACTCGATCATGGGACTACTGCCCTTCACCACGATCTTACCGAGGGTGGGCGTTGACTTCCAGCACAGCGTCGGATGCAAGGATTTCCCAGGCCTCGACGGGGTGCCGGTTGCATACTGCCCGTTGCGGCGTGCGAGCATGTCGTACGCCGCTTTCTTCCTTCCGCGCGACGACTCCAGCCCTTAGGCACTCGGCTCGCTCGTCGAGCCCAGGTCCTCCCACCGGATCACGCGCGGGTCGAAGGCGTTCTTGGCGCTGTTGTACATCGCCGTCCGGCCCATGATCGCCATGAGCGTGGAGACGCGACCCGTCTCGACGTTGGCGCTCGGTGTGCGCTTGCCGCCGGTCTTGATGTTGTCGACGAAGTCGAGCAGCTCCTCGGTCGTGCCCCTGTTCCAGTCCTTCTTGCCGGCCGCCTTGACCACCTCGTCGGTGAACTCCTGTTGGGCCCGCTCTCCGCCGCCGGCGAGCCGGCCCGCCAGTCGAACCATCTGCTTGTGGGTCTTCTCGTTCCATTGCCGTACGCTGGATGGGGCCACCCGTTTCCGGTCGCCCTTGCGCCCGTACTGCATGCCCGTGGCCAGGTCGATGCCGGCCCGCTCGCAGAAGACCCAAAGCTTCTCGTCGGTGAAGAACTGCGGCAACCGGAACAACTGCGTGTACGAGAAGATCACGCCGCCGGGGAACTCGAACGCGGTGGCCGAGTGGTCCTCGGTCTGGATCTTCGGTCCGTTCGGGTCGTCGACCTGCCGGTAGCCCATCGATACGCACTTGAGCGGGTGCTGGTCCTTCATCGCCCAGGACATGGCGTCCAGGTGATGCACGGCCTGCTCGACGAGTTCGCCGCCGGACATCTCGACATCCACGACCCAGCCGCTTTCGTGCCAGTCCCAGTGCCAGTGCCCCTGCATGAAGGTGATCTTGCCGAGCTTGCCGCTGTGGATGAGTTTCATCGAGCCGAGGAAGCCGGGATGGTAGCGCCGCTGCGTGCCCATCTGGTAGAGCCCCTTGGCCTTGCGGGCCGCCTTCGTGATCGCGTCGACCTTCTCGACCGTGCAGTCCATCGGCTTCTCGCTGAAGCAGTGCAGGCCGGCCTCGAGCACGGGGATGACGATCTTGGCGTGGTTGGCGACCTCGGTGGCCACGAGCACGCCGTCGAGCTTCTCGACGTCGAGCATCTTGCGGAAGTCGGTGTAGCCCTTGGGCTTGTCGTTCGCGGCCTTGCGCTGGGCCTTGCTGATGCGATCCTTCTTGATGTCGCACACGGCCGCGATCCGGGCGTCCTTGCAGTGCCTCACGAGAGCCGGCAGCAGATCCCCGGCCCCGCGCCCGCCGCAGCCGATCAGCCCCAGGTTGACGCGATCCTTGGCCCGCGCACCTGTTGCCACGTTTGACGCGCCCAGAGCCAGCGTGGCCGCTCCGGCTGCCGTCGACCGACGAATGAAACTCCGACGGGTGAGCCTGATCTTCCTCTTCATGGTAGATTCCTCCGGTGCAGGATGGTCCGAGCGGCGAGCGAGTCGCCGCTTCGCGCTACGGGGCCATTCTGACATACGGTCATACGTTTTCAATGGCCGCGCGACGGCCGGCGCCGGCCGCCCCTCGAAAACCC
>CAYMME010000457.1:0-7431 GCA_964391465.1 uncultured Planctomycetales bacterium | reverse complement strand
GACGGCAAACGCCTTCGGGTTGTCCGCGACCACCGTGCCGCACTCCGGGCACTTCTTGCTCCGCAAACCCCTGAGGTTGTAGTCACAAGTCGGGCAACGCGGGACCGCGCGCGGTTCCCATGGGCCGCGGAAACCCTGGAGGACGAACCTGAGACCCATCGCGGCCACGAGAGCAAGGCTGCACACCACGATACCAGCGCCGAAACCACCCAAGGCACACGTCCTCTGCAGCGACGGCACAAGAAGCGGGACGGAAGACCATCACCCGTCTTCGGGCTCTCCGACGAGGTCGCCAAGTCGCTGACGCATCCTAACTGTCGTGTAGCGGTCTTGTCCAGCGTGTGGGTTGATCCATAAACGCCCCGTGTCGCCGGGCTTGCGGCCGCGCATGGGCCGCTTGTACAGTCGTGTGCCCACGGAGACGGAACTCGATGCACATGAATCCAATCGCGAAAGTGAGCGTATCGGTTTGGGTGCTGTCCGCCCTCTTCGCCTTCGTCGCAGGCCCGGGCTTGGCGGTGCACGCGGCTGATGCGCCGCACATCGTGTTCATCCTCGCCGATGACATGGGATACGGCGACCCCGGCTGCTACAACCCGAACTCGAAGATCCCCACCCCGCACATCGACCGGCTCGCGCGCCAGGGGATGCGCTTCACGGACGCGCACGCGGCCGGGGCGGTGTGCCACCCGTCGCGCTACGGTCTGATGACCGGTCGATCGCCGTTCCGCGCCGACACCTCGCCGTGGCGCCGCCGGCCCGTCATTGCGGAAGACCGGATGACGATCGCCTCGCTGCTCGAGTCGCGCGGTTATCGCACGGCCATGGTGGGCAAGTGGCACCTCGGCTTCAAGGAGAACGGCTACACCAACCCGCTGCCCGGCGGGCCCGTCGACCGCGGATTCGACACGTTCTTCGGCATCCGCGCGTCGACCGACATCCCGCCGTACTTCTACATCCGCAACGACCGCGCGGTGGCCCCGCCCACCGAGCACATCGACGAGAACCATAGCGAGGGCTGGTCGCCGGTTCAGGGTGCGTTCTGGCGCGCGGGAGGCATCGCTCCCGGGATGAAGCTGCACGACGTGCTGCCCCGATTCACGGACGAGGCCGTCAAGGTCATCGAGGGGCATCGCAAGATCGCGGCCAGGCAGCCGCTGATGCTCTACCTCGCCTACCCCGCGCCGCATACGCCCTGGTTGCCGTCCGCGGAATTCCAGGGTCGCAGTCAGGCCGGGATGTACGGCGACTTCACCGCCATGGTCGATGCGATGATCGGTCGTGTGCTCGAGGCGATCGACGAGGCCGGCATGGCGGACGACACGCTGGTCATGTTCAGTTCCGACAACGGCCCCGTCTGGTACGACAAGGACATCGAGCGCTTCGGTCACGACTCCGCGGGCGGGCTGCGGGGCATGAAGGGCGATGCGTGGGAGGCCGGCCATCGCATGCCGTTCATTGTTCGCTGGCCGGGCAAGGTCAAGCCCGGATCGGTCAGCGATCAGACCATCTGCTTCACCGACATGCTGGCCACGTTCGCTGCCGTCGTCGGCGCCGACCTGCCCGAGCATGCGGGGCCCGACAGTTGCAGCGTGCTTCCTGTGCTTCTCGGCACTCAACCCGAGGACAAGCCGATTCGCGGTCCGCTTGTGACCCCGTCGGCCAACGGGACGCTGATCGTGAGGTCCGGCCGCTGGAAGCTGATCACCACGCTCGGGTCGGGCGGCTTCTCCAAGCCCGCTCGGGTCGCGAAGAAGTCCGATGGCCCCAAGGGTCAGCTCTACGATCTGGCGGTCGACCGGGCCGAGACGACGAACGTCTACCTCCGGCACCCGAACGTCGTCCAGCGGCTCGAGAAAGAGCTTGCGTCCGTCCGCGGCGCGGATCGCTAAACGAGGAGAACAAACCGTGAGGTTGCGACAGATGACGGCGATGGGTTCGCGTCGCGAGTGGTGTCTGCACTCCGATTGCCTCCTGTTCCTTGTTGCGTCTGTGGTTGTCTCGTCCCATGCCGCGGCCCCGGCGCGGGCGACCGACAGGCCGAACATCGTGCTGATTGTCGTTGACGATCTCGGCTACGGCGACCTCGGCTGTTACGGGAGTACGGTCAACCGCACGCCCAACATCGACCGCCTCGCGAGAGAGGGGTTGCGATTCACCGACTTTCACAGCAACGGTCCGATGTGTACGCCGACGCGGGCGGCGATGCTGACGGGGCAGTACCAGCAACGCTTCGGCCGGAGGTTCGACGGCCCGCTCTCCGGTCGCACCGATCGTGACCACGGCCTGCCCCTGGAGGCCGTGACCATTGCCGAAGTCCTCAAGAAGAGCGACTACGTGTCGGGATGCTTCGGCAAGTGGCATCTCGGTTTCGTACCGCCGTGGCTGCCGACGAGCCAGGGCTTCGACGTGTTCCGCGGGTTGGCATCGGGCGATGGCGACCACCATACGCACATCCAACGCTGGGGGCGTGAAGACTGGTGGCACAATGACAAGATCGCCATGGAGAAGGGCTACACGGCCGATCTCCTCACGCAATACAGCGTCGAGTTCATCGAAACGCACCGCAACGAACCGTTCTTCCTCTACGTGCCACACCTGGCCATCCACTTTCCGTGGCAGGGGCCGAAGGATCCGCCGCACCGAAAGAAGGGCCACGACTACACCAACGACAAGTGGGGCATCATTCCGGACCCGAGCGACGTCAGCCCGCACGTCAAGGCGATGGTCGAAGCGGTGGACAGGAGCGTGGGCGAGATCGTGGCCGCCCTCGAGCGATTGAATCTCGACAAGAAGACGCTCGTCATTGTTGCGTCCGACAACGGCGGGTATCTCACATACGGGAAGAAGTATCGCAACATCTCCAGCAACGGGCCGCTGCGTGATCAGAAGGGATCCGTCTACGAAGGCGGCCATCGCGTGCCGGCGATCTGCTATTGGCCCGGCCGGATCGCACCCGGCGTCACGGACGAGACGGTGCTGACGTTCGACTTCCTGCCGACGTTCGCCGCGATCACGGGAACGGGCAAGGACGGATTGATGCTCGATGGTGTTGACCTCTCGCCGCTTCTGTTCCGCGGAAAGCCGCTTGCCAAGCGAACGCTGTTCTGGCGCATGGACAATGAATGGGCCGTGCGCAGCGGTCCGTGGAAGTTGCTCTCCGCCAACGGCAAGCGCATCGAGCTCTACAACCTAAGCGAAGACATCGGTGAACGGAACAACGTCGCAACTCAACAGCCTGCACTGGTGAGGAAGCTGAGCGACGCTCGGACGGCGTGGGAGGCGGACGTGAACACGAGCGCGAATAAGTACGAGCAATGAGTTTCGTCAAGGTTCGGTATGTCGCTTCCGCCGACTCGCGGACCGTGCTGGACCCGCAACGATTCAGTGTTAGACTGGAAGTTCGGATCGGCCGGAGAGGCCGCTTCGCGAACGCGTCGCCGGTTTGCAGAAGCGAAGGCAGACACCTCGGTGCGTTGTTCTGCAGGCCTGGGCGGAGACCGGAATGCTCCGACTAAGTCACGGTTTCGTGCGGGTGGGAAGCCTCTGTCTCCTGCTCTTGACGGCACGGGCGACGGTTGCAGCACCGGAAGAGGACGGCAAGGCGTTTCGTGCCGTTGTCGAATCCGACTGGGCGCTGCAGGAAGAGAGACGCAGCCGCACGCCGGCCCAACCCGATGCCATCCGCGAAGCGCTGCGCCGGGCGGAGCGGCTCGTTCACCACCTTTCCCGACGGGGGCAATCCGGGGGTCTCATGCGGGCGGCGTCCGCGCTCGAAGAGCTTCAACAGCAGGTCGAGAACCTGGCCGGTCTCGAACGCGACGATCGCGTGGCGCTCTATCGCCGGATTCGCTGGCTCACTCGCGAGGTAGCGCTCGGGAATCCACTGCTTGGCTCCCGGCCCATCGTGTTTCTCAAGCGTCGGCGGTTCATCTGCCAGATGCTGCACGAGTACCTCGGGTACTACTACGACTACGGTGATATCGCGGGAGGCGGGGTGCACGTTCTCGAAAGCCCAGGTCGCTCACTGGCCACCCGGGATCTCGTCGGCTCGCGGCTGCCGCGAGGGAACTTCACGACGCTGGCCCTGTCGTTTGACGCCCGCACGATCTACTTCGCCTTCGCTCCGCGCGGGGAGGGCAAGCCCGACTACTACTCGCCGGATCGCCGGTGTTTCCACATCTACGCGATGGATGTCGACGGCCGGAACCTGCGCCGGCTTACGGACGGTGCGGATGACGACTTCGACCCCTGTCCGCTCCCCGACGGCGGCATCGCGTTCATGTCGACGCGGCGCGGTGGTTTCGGCCGCTGCCATGGCTCCTGGGAACCGCTGCCCACCTACACCCTGCACCGCATGGATGCAGACGGCGGTCGTGTCCGAACACTGTCGTTCCATGAAACGAACGAGTGGCACCCCGCCGTCCTCAACGACGGGCGGATTGTCTACTCTCGCTGGGACTACGTTGATCGATCCGCCGCGAACTTTCACGGATTGTGGGTGAGCAATCCGGACGGCACCAACCCAATGGCCCTGTTCGGGAACTACACCCGGCGCATCAACGCCTGCTTTCAGCCGCGGGCCATCCCCGGGTCGCAGCGCATCGTCTTCGTCGCCGGCGCTCACCACGCCGATGTCGGCGGTTCGCTGGTTCTGGTCGATCCCACTCGGGTCGGCCTGGATTCGCATACGGGTGAGGATCGCTTCGATTCCCTGGAAGTCCTCACTCCGGAAGTCTGCTTTCCCGAGGCCCCCGGTTGGCCGGGAACGTACTTCCACAGCCCGTGGCCTCTGTCGGAAGATTACTTCCTGGTTGCGTTCAGCTTCGATCCGCTTCCCGGCATGGGGCCCGACGTGAAGAAGGACACCGAGACCGGGATCTACCTGTTCGATCGTTTCGGGAACCTCGAGTTACTCTTCCGCAAGCAGGGTCTCTCGTGCATGTATCCCATCCTGCTCGCACCGCGCCCCGTCCCGCCCGTCGTCGCGGACACGCGCGATCCGGCCCTCGGTGAGGAGGCGGAACTCGTCCTGACCGACGTGGGTCACAGTCACCTCGCGTTGCCCAGTGCACGGCCGATTCGCGAATTGCGCGTCTTTCAGGTGTTGCCCAAGACCGAGACGCACGTCGCCAATCAACCGCGCCTCGGCTACGCGAACGCCGAGTCGGCGCGCATGTTGCTGGGCACGGTTCCGGTTGACGCCGACGGATCCGCGTACTTCCGCGTCCCGCCGCGCAAGCCGCTCTATTTCCAGGCGGTGGATGAGCAAGGACGGGCCGTGCAGGGCATGCGCAGCATCATCTACTTGCAGCCCGGCGAGCGACGGAGTTGCGTCGGGTGTCACGAGCGGCCCGGCACGAGCCCGGCCGTTCGCCACGCGCTGGCCTCGCAGCGACCGCCGTCCACGATCCAACCCGGCCCGGACGGTTCGCATCCCTGGAGCTACCCACGTTTGGTGCAACCCGTCCTCGATGCCCACTGCGTGCGCTGTCACGACGGCTCGGAGAAGCAGGAAACGCATCCGCCGGACCTGACCGCTGCGCCGTCAGAGCAGTTCACGCGGTCCTACGAGAACCTCAAGCCCCACGTGCGCTGGTATGCGTGGGGAGAGGGTATCGAAGGAGACGTCACCAGGCCGGGCCACATGCCTGCCGACGAAAGCCCGTTGACGAAGGTGCTCGACGACGCACATCACGCGGGTAAGGTCCACCTCACGGACCGCGAGCGCCATCGGATCTACCTCTGGCTCGACGGCAACGCTGCCTTCTACGGAACCTACTCGAAGCCGGCACGGCTGGCCCAGAGACGAGGTGGAGCCGTACCACCGCCCAAGCTACAGTAGCGGCAACTCCATAGCATGCCGTCTTCTCCGGCCTGCCCGGCGACGGACGGCCAAGCAGAAGGATGCGAGCGCCGAATGAAGATCACGCAGGTAGAAGCCATTGAATTGCGATTGCCCGAAGCGGACGTCCTCGACAGGGCGTCCTCCGGACAGGACGCCCTCATCGTCAAGATTCACACCGACGAGGGGATCGTGGGGATCGGCGAGGTGGACTCTTGCTCACGCGTCGCCAAAGCCGCAATAGAGGCGCCTTTCGTCCACTCGGTCGTCTCCGGTTTGGGGCGAATCCTGATCGGGATGGACCCGCTGGACCACAGGGTCATCAACGAGAAGCTATACCGATCGACGTTCTACTACGGTCGTCGGGGGGTGGTCGTTCAGACCATTGGTGGTATCGACATCGCGCTGTGGGACATTGCCGGCAAGTACTACGACAAGCCGGTCTACCAGTTGCTCGGCGGCGCGTTCCGAAAGAAGCTCCCCGCCTACGCGAGCATCCTTTTCGGGCGGGATGGTGACGAAACCTGTGAGATCGGCCGGAAATGGGTCGGCAAGGGTTTCACTGCCGTGAAGTTCGGCTGGGCGCCGATGGGACAGAGCGAGAAGCTGGACCTCGAGCTAGTGGAAGGAGCGCGGCGCGGGGTGGGGGACGAGAACGAGGTGCTCATCGACGCGGGCTGCTGCTGGGACACTCTGACGGCGATGCGGCGGGCGCAGCAGTTCGAGGACTACCGGATTCTCTGGCTCGAGGAACCTCTGGACCAGGACAACCTGGACGGATACGCGCAGTTGTGCCGTGTCTCCAGGATTCCGATCGCCGCGGGGGAGGGCGAATCCGGGCGATTCGCCTGGCGAGACCTGATCGAGCGGGGAGGGATCAGCATCGCCCAGGTCGACCTCGCGCGGAACGGCTTCACAGAAGCGACCCGGATCGCCGACCTGGCCGAGGACCGTGGCTTGCGGGTCGTGAACCACTTCTACACCGGCGGGGTGAATCTCGCGGCGGGCCTGCATTGGCTTGCTTCGCGGAAGAGTGCCTTCATCTGCGAGTACTGTGTGGAGGAGACTCCACTCCGGTGGGATGTGACGAAGCAGAAGATGGCGATTGACGCGAACGGCTTCGTTCACGTGCCGGAGGGGCCGGGCCTGGGTATCGATCTGGACGACGACACGATCGAGAAGTATCGCGTCGGCTGATTCGCAGAATGGCGTCAGAGACGGTCGCGGTACGTGTCGGGATTGTAGCTGAGCCGGAGCGTCGCACCGGCGGGCGTGGGAACGATCGTACGCAGCCAGCTTTCTGAAATGGGGTCGAACCGTCCGTATAGGCGTTTGTCCGCCACCTTGAACGCGACTTCGCGGTGGCCGCCGAGCAAGGACATGTCCCATGCATCCGTTAGCAAGGATTTCTTCATGTCTTGCGCGAGTCGGTCCACCTCGGTCGAGGTGGGGGCGTAGCGCAGTTCGGCTCCGATTGTGGCGGCATAGCGCCGGTACTCGAGCGCGGACAGCACGCGTTCCCCGGGATAGTCCACGAGTCTGAGCCCGACCAACAAGTGGTCACGCGTGCGCTCGACGATCAGTCG
>CAYMME010000456.1:0-7434 GCA_964391465.1 uncultured Planctomycetales bacterium | reverse complement strand
GATTGTGATCATGGTTTCGGCAAGCGTCACCGCCCGGTCCAGGGACGCGGACGAGGCTTTCCGCGAATGAGCGCGGGCCGACGCGCAACACGGACAGCAGAAACGCTGCAGTGAGTACCGCGAGGCTTACCCACTGTACCGGGCCGGCATGGCTCTCCGCCTCGCCGACGGGGAGGGGTACCGTAGCCGTTCCGGCGAGCATATTTGCTGCGTATCCGAGTAGAACCGACACGACGATGACCCCGAGTGCGAACCGGGTCGCACTCGAGCGACCGTGGATGCGAGCGAGCACGCCGAACGTGGTGAGGTTGGTGGCCGGGCCGGTCAGCAGGAACGCAATCGCCGCCCCGGGCGAGACGCCCGTGAAGATCAGCATCGCGGCGAGAGGCGTGGCCCCGGATGCACACACGTACATGGGCATGCCGAGGAACGCGAAGAGAACGACGTCGAGGCCGACCGGCAGCGTGACCAGCCAGGCCATCGATGTGGGTCCGAGTGCGGCGGCCACCGCCACGCCGACCAGGATCCACGGTGCGGTCTCGTCGACCAGCTCACCCAGCCCCATACGCAGGGCTCGGCCGATGCGTTTCGTCAGATCTCCGTCATTGTCTGCGGCTTCCTCCACCGCTGCGTCCGTGGGCGGGGTCGTGACTGTGACCGTTCGGCCCACCAGCCACCCAACGAGAATCGCCACCGTGAGGGCGCAGGCGAGGCGCACCGCCGTGAGCTTTGCGCCCAGAAGGGGAAGTGAAAGCAGGAGCGATTCAACCCCCAACTCCGGCGTCGCGATCAGGAACGCCATGGCCGCGGTCGCGGGCGCGTTGCGCGCGATCAGGCTGCGATACACCGGAACGACCCCGCACGAGCAGATCGGCAACGGCAGTCCGTAGGCCATCCCTCGCCAGGATTGCACGAATGGCCCGCCGCGGCGCAGCCACTGCAACGAGGCGTGGGGCAGGAACACACCCAGCACCCCAGCCATCACGTACCCGAGCAGCAGGGCGGGTGCGCTCTCCAGAACCAGGACCAGAAACGTTGCCGAGTACGTGGCCGACTCAGACAGATGCTCGTGGCCGTGTTCCGGTGCGTCCGGGATCAGCACGACGACGGCGATGCCCGCCAAGGCACCGAGGCACTCGGCAATCCGCCAACGGCCGGGCGGCGCCGCCGTCGGGTCGGCGTGGAGCCCGTGCAGTAGTACGTGCAACAGCGAGCCGCCGATCAGCGCCTCGAACAGCGCGACCGGCCGCCCGTGCAGACCGGTCAGATACGACTCGCCGAAGAAGTACCCGCCCACGGTTGCAGCGACCATCAGGGTGATGAACCCAAAGGCCCAGCGCACGCCGGCAACGGGGCGCACCAACCACCAGATGGCGAACCCGGCCGGGATGCGATGGAAAACGATGGCGAACGGAAGTGCCGCACCATGGCCGCCGCCCTCGTGGCCGGCCGACGTGACCAACGCCATGCCATCCATCGCGGCATGGGGGATCAGTCCGAAGATGATGACGATCCGCAGGATGAGGTGGCTGGCCCACGCCCCTCGCGCCCCGAACCGCTCCATGCAGTACGGGCCGACCAAGCCGATGAACGCCACCAGCAGCGCCCAATACCCGCCTTCCTCCATGCTGTGAGGCAGCACGTGCAGCAGGACGAGGCTCACGACCGTGACGAGCACGAACCCGTCCAGAGCCGAGAGAAATGATCGTCCCTGGCGGGCGAGCTCGGACACGATCGGCCCGATCCCGAGCATCAGGACGCTTAGCAGCAGGAAATAGTCGGAGGTTCTCACCGAGGGCCTTCTACTACTTGCCTTCGAGCCAGTTCGCGCCCCAGGCGAGGTCAACCTTGAGAGGCACGGCCAGTTGCATGGCGCCGATCATCTCCCGTCGGATCATGTCGGCCTCGGCTTCGACGGCATCCCGCGGGACTTCGAAGACCAACTCGTCGTGCACCTGGATGAGCATTCGCGCCGGCCGGTCTTCGTCGCCGATGCGCCGATGGATGTTGATCATGGCCGTCTTGATCAGGTCGGCGGCCGAGCCCTGGACGACCGTGTTGACCGCGAGGCGCTCGGCGGCCGCAGCCGCCTGGCGGTTCCGGGAGCGGATCGTCTCGATCCGTCGCCGTCGACCGAGAATCGTCTCCGCGTGGCCTTTGCTCGCCGCGTCGGCAACGCACTTGTCGATGAACGCCTGAATGCCGGGATAGCGTGCGAAGTATCGTTGGATGAACTCCTTGGCTTCGCTCACCGACATGCCGGTCTGCCGGGCGAGCCCGAAGGGGGTTTGGCCGTAGATGATCCCGAAGTTGACCGTTTTGGCCCGACCCCGTTGCTCCTTGGTCACCGACTCGACGGGTACGGAGAACACCTGCGATGCCACCGCGGCGTGGATGTCCTGGTCGTTGGCGAACGCCTCGACCAATCCCGCATCGCCGCAGAAGTGGGCGAGCACCCGAAGCTCGATTTGCGAGTAATCGGCCGCAAGCAGCACGTGATTGGCGTCGCCGGCGACGAAGGCCTTGCGGATCTCCCGGCCGGTCTCGGTGCGGATAGGGATGTTCTGCAGGTTCGGGTTGCTCGACGACAGGCGGCCGGTGACAGCACCGGTCTGGTCGAAGCTCGCATGAATGCGGCCGGTGCGGGGGCACACCGCCTCCGGCAGGGCGTCGACGTACGTGTTCTTGAGCTTCGACAACTCCCGGTACTCGAGCACGAGCTTCGGCAGCGCGTGATCGGTCTCGAACGCAAGCGTGGCAAGGGTATCGGCGTCGGTGCTCCGGCTCGTCTTGGTACGCTTGACCACGCGCAATCCCAATTCGTCGAACAGAACGACTCCGAGTTGCTTCGGCGAGTCGATGTTGAACTCGTGGCCGGCTGCGGCGTGGATCTCGCCCGTCAGCTCCATGAGTCGGTTGCCCAGCCGGTTGCTCATCCGGGCGAGCACCTTCGAGTCCAGCGCCACACCGTTGAATTCCATATCCGCCAGCACGGGTACCAGCGGCACTTCGATCTTGCGCAACAACGCGTCGAGCCCGGCCTCGCGGACCTGCGGCTCCAGCACCTGCTTGAGACGCCAGGTGATGTCCGCGTCTTCCGAGGCGTACTCGGCCACGGCCGACGGGTTGGCCTGGTCGATCGTGATCTGATCCTTGCCCTTTCCGATCAGGTCGGAGATCGGGATCGTCTCGTGGTCCAGAAACTCGTGGGCGAGGTGGTCCATTCCATGCGATCGCCGAGTTGCGTCGAGCACGAAGCTGGCCAGCATGGTGTCGAACTCGACGCCCGCGACGTTCACTCCTGCGCATCGCATCACGACCAGGTCGTACTTGATGTTCTGTCCGCACTTCCTGATGGCAGGGTCCTCGAGGATCGGCTTGAGGGCGGTCAACGTGCGTTGCATGTCCAGCCGTTCGCCCAATGCGCTGCGCACGGGCAGGTAGAAGCCCTGCCCGGCCTCCCAGGAGAACGACATGCCCACCAAGTCGGCTGCAACCGGGTTCAGGCCCGTGGTCTCGGTGTCGAATGCGAACGCGGGCTGGGCGGAAAGCTGCGTGAGGAAGGCGTCGAACCTCTTGTCGTCATCGACGAGCTGATAGTCGGTCTTCGACGGGGCCGCCACAAGCGGTTTCGGCTGCACGTCGGCGATGGGCTCTTCCTCGGATTCGTCCGCTTCGCCACCGAGTTGACTCACGAGCTGATCGGTCAGGCGGGTGAACCCCAGCTCCTTGAAGACTGCCTGCGCGGCCGCGAGGTCGAACCGGTCACATCGCGCCTCATCGAGCGCAAACGACACGTCGACATCGCTGCGCAACGTGACGAGCTGTCGTGTTACCGGCAGTTGCTCGGCAAAGGCGCGCACGTTCTCGGCCATCTTCGGGGTCAGTTCGTCGGCGTGAGCGAGGACGGCTTCGGCCGTGCCGTACTTGTTGATCAGCTTGGCTGCGGTCTTGGGTCCGATCCCCTTGACGCCGGGAATGTTGTCGGTGCTGTCACCGACCAGCGTCTGTATCTCGACGGCCTGATCCGGAACGTAACCCTTCTTCTCCTTCAGTGTGTCCGGGTCGATCAGAACGTTCTTGCGCGGATCGTACAGCCGCACGCGATCGTCGAGGAGTTGCTCGAGGTCCTTGTCGCTACTGACGAGGAGAATCTCCACGTCGTCTCGCAGTCTGCGCGCGAGCGTGGCGAGGATGTCGTCCGCCTCGAACCCGGGCCGGACCAGGATCGGGATCTTCATTGCCTTGAGAATCGAGACGATGCGGTCGATCTGCGGTCCGAGGTCTTCGGGGGCGGCGTCTCGGTTGGCCTTGTATTGCGGGTCGATCTCATGGCGGAACGTCGTCTCGTGGCCGGCGTCCAGCACCATGGCCAGGTAATCGGGTCGGCGGTCTCGCAGCATGTTCAGCAACATCTGGCAGAACACGTGCGTGGCCCGGGTTGGCTCCCCGGACGGAGAGGTCAGATCGCGGAACGGGGCGTAGTAGGCCCGGAAGATCTGCGCGTGCCCGTCAATGAGGTACAGCGTTCGCGGCATCAGTGCGGGTGTCTCGAGGTCCCTGGTGACCGCGGGCACTGTAGGAATGCCGACATGGAGCGTCAAGACGAGCCGAGCAGGCTTGCCTCGCCGCCGCATAGTCGAACACGGCCCTACCGTGTGAAGTGCCGGATGATCCCCTCGGCGATGGCGGTGGCCACCCTCTTCCGCTGAGTGGCATTGTTCAACCGTGCCGCGTCACTGGGGTTGGTGAGGAAACCGCACTCGACGAGCACTGCCGGGCGGGAATGGCCCACCAGCACCCGGAAGCCCTTTCTGACGATCCCGCGCACCTTGAGCCCCGCGCCGCTCATTGCCGATTCGATCGCGCGAGCGGCGCGCTGACTCCGACTCGAGGCTTCGTAGGCGATGTAGAGCGTAGCTCCCGACGCACCCACGCGAGCTGCGGAGTCGGCGTGGATCGAGACGAGCAAGTCGGCGCGGTTGCGCTCGGCCATGGCGGCTCGGTCATCCAACTCGATGAAGCGGTCATCGTCGCGGCTCATGATGACGTTGGCACCGCGATCTTCCAGGCGGCTCGCCACTTGGCGGGCGATCGCCAACACGATGGTCTTCTCTTGGAGTCGAGACTGGGGTGGTTCCGCACCGGGGTCTTTGCCTCCGTGGCCCGCGTCGACGACGATGATCGCACCGGAGAGGGCCAAGGTTTTCGGCTGAGCCGGTTCCGGCTCCGGTGCCGGAACCGGCGGAGGCGCAATCGGGACCGGGGGCGGTGGCGGGGCGGTTGCGACAATCGGCGAGGGGAGCTGCTCGATCACTTGGTTGTCGAGTGTGCAGCCTGTGGCAAGCAGAGTTGCGATCACGACGGTGAGGAGGGCGTGCAGCCTCATACGCGCGGTATCCTGTTCAGGGCGTTCAGGCGGTGCTAGACTGGCGACGCGGCATTCAGCGCCGCGTGCCTGCCGGCAGAGTGTACGTGGAGATCCGATCGTGGCAATCTTTTCCAACGGGCTGGTCATCGCGGTCATTGCCGCCGCCGCCTTCATCATCGCCTACCGTCGCTACGGTCGCTTCCTTGCCGAACGTCTGATGGGGCTCGACCCGAGCCGCCGGACGCCGGCAGTCACGCGGCAGGACGGTGTCGACTTCGTCCCGACACGCAAGAGTGTATTATTCGGCCATCACTTCGCGTCGATCGCCGGGCTCGGGCCCATCGTGGGGCCGGCCGTTGCGGTGTACTGGGGCTGGCTGCCCGCCGTCCTGTGGGTCGTAATCGGGGCGATTCTCATCGGTGCCGTGCACGACATGACCGCCCTGTGCTGCTCCCTGCGGCACGAGGGCCGAGGAATCGGCGATCTCTCTGACAGTATTATCGGTCCTCGCGGACGCCTCCTCTTCCTTTTCATCATCGTATTCATGCTGGCACTGGCGATGGGGCTGTTCGCGTTCGTCATTGCCATCGTGTTCGTCGACCTGCATCCCGAGGCCATCATTCCGGTGCTGTCGCTGATGGTGATTGCATGCATTTTCGGCGTGCTGGTGTATCGCTTCAAGGCGCCGCTTGGCTGGTGCACGGTCGTGGGCGTAATGCTCATGATGGGGTCGGTGTGGGTGGGGATCGACCGGCCGATCACGCTCTACGACCGCTTTCTTTCCGCCGAGGCCGGACAGATTCTGAATGAGGGCGTCGGCGCCGGCCACCTCGCGCGCACGAAAGTCGTGGTGCTACAGTGGAAGGACACCTTCGAGGATCGGGAGCCGGCGAACGAGCAGGAAGCGTGGCACGCCAAGGGGCTCAACGTGAACGTTCCCCTCGACGCGGCCGCGTACTTCGAGACGTTGGGCCGCGCGGACCTCGCGAAGGAGATCACCGATCCGGGAAGGGGGGCTCGGGCTCGGGCCCGCACCTGGTGGATCTACATCCTGCTCGGCTATGCCTTCGTGGCCTCGATTCTGCCCGTGTGGCTTCTGCTTCAGCCGCGGGACTATATCAACTCATTTCAGCTCTATATCGGTGTGATCGGCATGGTCGTGGGACTGGCGGTCTACGCGAAAACCTCAGCCAACCACGCGGCCATCATGGCGCCGGCCGTCAATCCGGCCGTTGCCGAAGATCCCGGGGCGCCCCCGTGGCTTCCGTTTCTGTTCATCACCATCGCATGCGGAGCCTGCTCGGGCTTCCACAATCTGGTGGCGTCGGGCACGACGGCCCGGCAAATGCGTTGCGAGACCGACGCGCGGGCGGTTGGATACGGATCGATGCTGACCGAGGGCATGCTCGCCGTTCTCGTGATCCTCGCCTGCACCGTGCCCTATCCGTCGCAGGCTGATTGGATGAACCGCTATGCGTCGTGGCAGGCGATCAGCGGCGGCATTGGCGTCAAGCTCGATGCGTTCATCACCGGGGCGGCGGAGTTCCTCGCTGCGCTCGGCTTCGTCTCGAAGGCGTTTGCCGTCGTGTTCATGTCGGTGGTCGTGGTTTCGTTTGCCATGACCACGCTCGATTCGGCCACGCGCTTGCTGCGGTACAACTTCGAGGGGTTGGGCAAGACGCTGAAGCTCACGCGATCAACCGGCGACGTCGCGACGCCCTGGGCCACGCGGGTCATCGCCGCCGGCCTGGCCGTCGTCGTGATCGGTTTCTTCGCTCTGCTCAAGATCCCGACCGGGCAGGTGGATGAGGTCGGTCAGGCGATCATGAAGCCGGCGGGCATTGTGCTCATGCTTCTGTTCGGGACATCCAACCAGCTTCTGGCCGGCTTGGGCCTGCTGACGGTGTCGCTCTGGCTGTACAAGACCGGACGCCGGACGGTGTACGCCGCCGGGCCCATGTTCTTCATGCTCACGGTGACGATCTACGCAATGTTGCGCCAACTCCGCAGTTTCTGGGAGGCCGAGCCGAGGCAGTGGATGCCGTTCGCCACCTGCGTAGATC
>CAYMME010000455.1:0-7446 GCA_964391465.1 uncultured Planctomycetales bacterium | reverse complement strand
GACACCGACGCTAACGGGCACATCGACTACGCTGACGGGGGCGGCAAGCAGCAGCACGCTCCGTCTGGCGGGCGCGAGCACGGGCATCGCGTTGACGACGACGGGCTCGGCCACGCTGGACGTCGATGCCAACACGACGTTCGCATCGGTCAACAGCAGTGGTGCGACGCTGCTGGGGTTCGATATTGCCGCGGGGACGACGGCGATCGTCACCACACCGACGTTGACGGGCACATCGACGACGCTGACGGGGGCGGCAAGTAGCGGCACGCTCCGTCTGGCCGGTGCGAGCACGGGTATCGCCCTGACCACGACGGGCTCAGCCACGCTGGACGTCGACGCCAACACGACGTTCGCATCGGTCAACAGCAGCGGCTCGACGCTGCTTGCGTTCAACATCGCCAGTGGAACGACGGTGATCATCACGTCGCCGACATTGAGCGGCACGTCGACGACGCTGGTGGGTGCGGCCGCCAGCAGCACGCTTCGCCTGGCCGGAGCGAGCACGGGCATTGCCCTGACGCTGACGGGTTCGGCCACACTGGACGTCGACGCCAACACGACGTTCGCATCGCTGGACAGCAGTGGCTCGACCCTGCTGGCGTTCGATATCGCCGCCGGGACAACGGCGATCGTCACCACCCCGACGCTGACGGGCACCTCGACGACGCTGACGGGGGCGGCGAGCAGCAGCGTTCTGCGTCTAGCGGGTGCGAGCACGGGTATCGTGCTGACGACGACGGGTTCGGCCACGCTGGACGTCGATGCCAACACGACATTCGCATCGATTGACAGCAGCGGCGCGACCTTGCTGGGGTTCGACATCGCCACCACGACGACGGCGATCGTCACCTCGCCGGCGCTGACAGCCACATCGACGACGCTGGTGGGGGCGGCGGCCAGTAGCGCGCTCCGCCTGGCGGGGGCGAGCACGGGTATCGCACTGACCACGACGGGCTCGGCCACGCTGGACATTGACGCCAACACGACATTCGCGTCGCTCGACTCCAGCGGCTCCACACTGCTGGCGTTCGATATCGCCGCCGGCAGCAGGGCAACTGTGACTTCGCAGGTACTCAGCGGAACGATCACGGTGCTGTCGGGCACGGATGCGACGAGTGTATTGGAGATCGACGGTGGCGGAACGACGGTTACCTCCTTGACGATCTCGAACCCGGCAACGCTGGACGTCGACACCGCACTGACGGTCACGACGTTTACGCAATCGGCGGACGCCACCATCGACGTCGCGGGGGCCACGACGCTCACCGTGACCAACGGCGTTCAGACGGGTGCGAACACGCTGACGCTGAGCGGATCGGGGGCGGTCACGCGCATCGACGCCACGACGGGAACGGTGACCAACGACGGGGGAGCCGACATCGGAGAGCTGCGCGTGGCGCCGGGCGGAGCGGGCACGTTCACATGCGGGGGAAGCGGGACCGCGACCATCACCACGCTCACACCCACTTGGCCCGGCAACAACGGGACGTTGCTTTTCACAGGCACCGGCGACCTGACCGTCAGCAACGCGGTCGCGCCGGGCAACAACGACAACGTGCAGAAGACGGGCACCGGGACCCTCCGGCTGGACGGCGGGCTCTCGTTCGCAAACACCGCGGTGGACCTCGATGTCGATGCGGGCACGGTGGTCATCGGTACGCAGGGCAGCAACGATGCCGTGACGTTCACGGACGCCAACGACACCATCGACGTGGCCGGTGCGGGTACGGTTACGACCTACGGCAGCCTTACCGGTGCCGGCGGCAGTCCGAACTTCGCCGCCGCCGTCGCGTCGACCGTGAACCTCGCCTCCGATGACGCGGACGAGACGATCGTCTCAACGTCGGACAACAACTTCAATCTGCTGGGCACGGTCAACATCACGAACAACGGCACCTACACGATCAGCGATGCGACCGCCCGCGAGTACAACTTCGGCCCGGTCAACATCAACGGGACGGCCACGCTCATCAACAATTTGCCCAACGCCAAGATGCACTTCGTGTCGGGCGAGCGCCTATACGTGGCGAGCGGCGCCACGCTTACCTTCAATGGGCAGGCGGTCGGAACGATGATCGAGTTGGATACGGTGGACGGTACGGGGGAGTTCTCCATTCACCGAAACGGTACTCCCGCAGCCAATTTCGTTTTGGCCTACGTGCACATGATCCGTGCGACCTACACCAGCAACACGGGTTGCACGGCCGAACGCGACGATGTGGTCGTGGACACCCTTGACGTGGACGGCACCAGCAACAACTGGCTCGGAGCGGGTGGCTGTTCGGGCGGCGGTGGTTCGTCTTCTTCCGAGGACGACGAAGAGGATTCCAGCACCGGCATCGCCGACGCGGACGGCACGGCCGGCGTGAGCAGCGACTCGACCGACGCCATCGTAACGGGCCTGCCCGAGGGCACGGTGGTTCAGATTGAGACCTCGCCGGAGGGTGAGACCACTCTGGTCATCGGTGCGGCGGACGATCCGATTCTGTCCGTGGTGATCAGTGGTGTTGCCGATGGTGCCGACCTCGACGTGGTCGTCACCGAGACCGGCGGTCAGCAACTCATCCTGACCGACGCAGCGGGCGCCGAAGTGCTCGCATTGGACGTCGACGGTCTGGGGGACCAGGCCGAAATCGACGTGTCGGTCGACTCGGCCGGCGATCCGACCGTCGTCGTGGGCGATGCGGAGGGCCGGACGACCACACTTCAACTCGAGTCGCTGCCGGTTGGAGCCGGCGTCGGCATCGAGCAGGGCCATGCCGGGCCGTCGACGATCACGGTCACGGACGATGCCGGCGACGCTATCGGGGTGGTCATCGAGGCATCCGGGGCCGGTGACGACGTTGTCTTCACCGTGACGTACAGCTCGGTTCCCGACGCCGGTCGCATCGTCTCGGGTTTCCCCGGCTTCGAGAACGAAGAAGCCCTGGGTGGCAGCGTCACGGTTTCGGCGTCCGGCCTGACCGACGAAGCCCTCGTCGCGATCTCACTCCTGTACAGCGATGCGGATCTGGCCGGGATCGACGAATCGGCTCTGAGGGTTCGGCGGCGAGACGACAGCACGGGCATCTACGAGCCGGCGGGCGCGAACGACGTGGGTCCGGGCGTGGCGACCGGCATCCTGGGTGACTACGGTGTGGATGTCGCCGACAATGCGGCCTGGGCGGCACTGAACGTCCTCGGCACGTTCGCGGTCGGGGTCCCGACCACCCTCCAGGAGGAGGTGCTCGATATGGAGCCGGGACCGGTGACGGACGGCGGAGCGGGGACGGAAGACGTGGCCGAAACCGACGAGTTCGTGCCCGTCTCGGGGGTCGGATTCCTGCCGTGCGGTGTCGTGGGCCTCATGCCCTGGCTCGCGACCCTCGGCGGCCTCGGCGCGCTCCGAATCCGTCGTTGTCGCTTCTAGATATCGTCTCCCCACACACGCTCGCCTTGGCACGAACCCGCCTGTCGCGGTATCCTCTTCCTTCCTGCACACCGACGCGAGGTGTGACATCCTGTAGATACTTCGGGAGGAATACGTGCCATGCGAGTGATTGTGACCAGGTGTAAGGAGGAGATGGGGAAGCGGGCGGCGGATCTGGTGGTGGCCGAGATGAAGCGGCATCACAACCCGATCTTGGGGCTGGCCACCGGCTCGACACCGTTGACGCTGTATGAGGAGCTGATCCGGCGCCACAAGAAAGAGGGTGTCGACTTCTCCACGTCCATCAGCTTCAACCTGGACGAGTACATCGGGCTCAGCGGCGACCACGAACAGAGCTACCGTTATTTCATGAACGAAAATCTGTTCAACCACGTCAACATCAACAAGAAGAACACGCACGTCCCGTCGGGTAGTACGAGTGACTTCGATGAGGTCGACAGTATATGCCTGGAGTACGAACAGCGGATCGCGGACGTCGGCGGGATCGACCTGCAGGTCTTGGGGATCGGCGCCAACGGCCACATCGGGTTCAACGAGCCGGGCAGTTCACTGGGGTCGCTGACCCGCATCAAGACCTTGACGTCCGAGACGCGGGAGGACAACGCCCGGTTCTTCGACAGCATGGACGAGGTGCCGAAGTACGCCATCACGATGGGGATCGGCACGATCCTCAACGCCCGGCGGGTGGTGCTGCTGGCGAACGGTGAGAACAAGGCCGATGCGGTGGCCCAGGCCCTGGAGGGCGCCGTCACGTCGTCGTGCCCGGCCAGCGCACTGCAACTGCACCGCTACGCCACGTACGTGATCGACTCGGCGGCGGCGAGCAAGCTTCAGCTCGAAGGCTACGAGCACTAGGCAGGAGTGGTCCGCCCTCGGCGGTCAGCAGTCAGCATGCAGCGATGGGCCGGCAACCGCCGGCGTCGATCCATCGCCGTCCGCTGAACGCTGACCGCTGAGTGTCGTCGAGGGCAGGCTGTCGGGTGCTACTTCTGCGTCGCCCCGGTCTTGCACTTCGCGCAGCAGAAGCAGACTTCCTTGCCGCCGACCATGGCCTTGATGGCCGGATCCGCCGGCTTGTCGCAGCCTTCCATCCCGCACTGGGGTGCCGCGGCCTGCTCGGAGCAGGCACTGGGGCACTTGCTGCAGTCCCCCGGGCACGACTTGGCGCCCGTGGTTTCACAGGCCGTCATCACTACGAGAAGCATGCAGCACATGGCGGCCACGCCGATAGTCCGGATTGCTCGACTCATCACGTCAGCTCCTGAGAAAAGACCCTTAGTCCGCCCCGGCCCGCCTGCGACGGCGTATCCCGGCCCGGCGGCACTACTTGAACCCGTCAAGGGCTGTGGTGTATTCCGAGTGTGGTTCGCCGTCAAGGTGCCGGGGGCGACCGGGCCGAACCGCTCCGGCCCCGGCTTCGTACAACCGATACAATGGTTGTCCGCTCCCGGCGGTTTGGCGTAGGATAGCCGGTGGTGGGCGGCGGGCACGATCCCTCACGTGAAAGGGGGCCGAAGATGACCGCGTTGCGTCAGCAAGTCGCGCGAGCCCAGCGGCAGATGTGGCTCAACCGCTGGTTCGCCGCGCTGGGGTGGTCGCTGGTGGCGGGGGCGGGCTTGTTCCTGCTGTTCGTCCTCGTGATCCGGTTGTTCGGGTTGTCCTGGCCGGTCGGGACGGCGGCGTTGGCCCTGGCCGGGTGCGCGGTCGTGGCGTCCGTGATCTGGCTCGTGGTCACTCGCGAGGATGCACCCACCGCCGCGGCCACGCTCGACCGGAACGCCGGCCTGAAGGAGCGGATCAGCTCCGGGCTGCACGTCGAGGCCGGGACGGACCCCTTCGAGCGGGCCGTGCATCAGGACGCCGAACGGACCAGCGCCGGCCTGACCGTCCGCCGACATGTGCCGCTGCGCTGGCCGGACTCGTGTGGCTACGCTCTCGCCGTATCCTGTCTGGCCGGGCTTGTGTTCTGGTTCCTGCCCACATACGACCTGCTCGGCCGCGAGCGCGAGCGCGCCGAACAGGAGCAGCTCGCCGAGCGCACCGAGCGAACGCGGGAAAACGTGACGCGGACGATCGATCGGGTCAAGCAGCTCGCCCAGAAGAACACGGCGCTGAAGGAGATGGTGGAGGGGGAGGACCTCGACAAGCTCACAGCCACCCCCGCAAGTCAGCCCGTCGACATACAGCACAATGCGATCAAGAAGCTGGGCAAGCTTGCGGACACGTTGCGCGAGAAGCGCGAGGCGGGCAAGTTCGACGCGGTCACGCAGATGAAGAACATGCTGCGGCAACTTCGCGACCCGCGCTTGCAGCAGACGCCGGTGGGCAAGTTGCAGAAGGCCCTGGCCAAAGGCGACTTCAGCAAGGCCTCCGATGCGCTCAAGGACCTCAAGGACGAACTCAAGAAGGCCGAGCAGGAAGGGGACTCCGATCAGGCCAAGCAACTCCAGAAGCAGCTCGACGCGCTGGGCGACAAGCTCAACAAGCTCGCCCGGATCGAGAAGCTGGCGAAGGATCTCAAGCAGGCCGGGCTGAACGAAGAGCAAGTCAAGCGGATGCTCGAGCAGTTGGCCAAGATGGACATCGACCAACTCCGCAAGCAGTTGGAGAAGCAGGGCCTGAACAAGGAGATGGTCGAGAAGCTCGCCAAGAAGATGATGCAGAACCAGGCGGCGTGCAAAGCGTGCAAGCAGCTCGGGGACGCCGTGAAGAAGATGGCCCAACAAGGCGCGGGCAGCGGCGACGCCCAGCAAGGAGGGGCGGCCCAGGGCATGGCCGAGGCGGCCGACCAGCTTTCGGATCTCGAGATGCTCGAGCAGCAGATGGGCGAGATGCAGGAGGCCATGAACGAGATTCAGAACGCGATGAACAATCTCGGCGGACAGGGGGGACCGGGCGGCCAGCAGAACAAGCCGGGCCCGGGTATGGGCTCGGCCGGACAAGGCCAGGGCGGCATCGCACCCGAGAAGGAAACGGCGTTCGCGACGAAGAAGCGCAAGGAGAAGGTGAAGACCGACCGCGGCCAGGTCATCGGGAAGGTGTACTTCGACGGGGCGCAGATCAAGGGTGAGGCCGCGGCCGAGTACATCGAGGCCGTCCGGGCCGCCCGCGACGAGGAGACGGACGCCCTGGCCGACGATCGCATCCCGCGGCAACTCCACGGCCCGGTGCGCGAGTACTTCAAGCAGGTGGCGGAAGACCTGCCTAAAGAATGACGGAATGACGAATGACCAATGACGAAAGAAGCCCGAATGACGAATGACGAAAACGGGCGCGTCTCGGCGTTCGTCATTCGGGCTTCGTCATTCTTTCGTCATTCGTCATTCGTCATTAGACATTGCGCGGATCGAGCCGCCGTTCGGTCCTTGCTTCCACTCCTGGTCGTATGCTGCGGCGCGTGCTCCGATTCATCGACGCCCTCTTCGAATGCCGCTTCCGGTCCGGTCGTCCTGTACTGCTCGGTCGATCAGGAATTCGCCAAGCAGGTTGTCGCGGCGTTCGAGCAGCGCGCGGGTATCGCGGTGGCGCCGGTGTACGACACGGAGGCGGGCAAGACGACGGGGCTGGTGCGGCGCATCGAGGCGGAGCGCGAGCGGCCTCGGGCGGACGTGTTCTGGTCGTCGGAGATCTTCAACACCATACTGCTGGGCCGGGAGGGTCTGCTCGAGCGGTACGAGCCGCCGACCGCCGCCGACATCCCGGACCGGTACAAGGACATTGAAGGGCGCTGGACGGCATTCGCCACTCGGGCTCGCGTGTTCGCTTTCCATCGCGACAAGTTTCCGACCGATCAGCGGCCGACGATGTGGCGCGATCTGGCCGGGACGCCAAAGCTGGCCCTGGCCGACCCGCAGTTCGGCACGACACGCGGGCACGTGGCGGCCATGTTCGCCCTGTGGGGCGAGAAGGAGGCCACGAGCTTCCTGCGCACCCTGAAGGGCAACGGTGCGGTTGTGGCGTCCGGCAACGCTCATGCCGTGCGGCTCACGACGCGCGGCGAAGTGCTCGGGTGT
>CAYMME010000454.1:0-7461 GCA_964391465.1 uncultured Planctomycetales bacterium | reverse complement strand
CCCGCCTCCTGTTCTCCTGCTCAACTGATCGACTGCTCTCGCGGCACAAGGCCGCGCGGCCGCGCTCTTGCCATATCGCACGCCAGCCCACACAATATCGTCGCTCCAAAGAGGTTTCGCCCTCATCGCTGGAAGGGGTACCCGCGTCACAAGGATCATCTCATGGTCTTCAACCTGATCGACAGCAACTGGATTCCGGTCCTGTGGGCCGATGGCCGGGCCGAACCAAAGATCATCCCGCCGGTCGCTGACTTGACACTACATTTGCGAGGATCGACGCTGTGACGACGTTCGACATTCTTCACGATCCGTGGCTTGATGTCGTCCGAACGGACGGCAAAGCGCAAACACTCCCGCTGCGCGACTTGCTCACGACCGCCCACGAGGTAGCACGCCTCTCTGAGTCGTCGCCGCTGACGGAAGTCGGATTTCTGCGGTTCCTTATCGCGCTGATCAGCGATGGGCTGTGCGAGCAGGTCCGATCCGAAGAGGACTGGGACCGCCTTGCCCACAACGTGAACGACGGGCTGTCACGTCAAGCAGTCGACGCGATTCTCGCGCCGTTCGGGGGAGGACCGGACGTGCTCGACACGGCACACGGCGCCTTCTTCGACGGCCCGGACATCCGGCGCATTCCCGGATGGGATGATCCAAAGGCGCGCCAGCCAGCATCGTGCGTTCTGCCGGAGGTCCCAACCAGGACGAATCTGGCGCATTTTGCACATACGTCGGACGCGACGTCGGCGGTCTGCGTCGGCTGCTTGCTCAAGGGCAGGGCCGTGGAGTCCGCATTTGCACGGGGCGGGCTCGGACCGACGCTGAGTCGAAACTTGCTCGCCACAATCGGCGGCACCGAGCCGCGGTACGTCATTCCGACCGGAAGAACGCTGCTCGAAACGCTTGCCCTCAATCTCATCGTTGGCGATCCGAGCCAGCCCTCGTGGCGCTCGATTCACAGGCGTGCGGATGGCGACCCCGGGTCGATCGCCCGGCTGACGTGGCGGCCCCGTCTGATCATGCCGGTGACATCCAGCTTGACCGATCTGCCCTGCGTGCGATGCGGCACCATGGCGCGACCACGTTTCGCTCAGATCGTTACGGTGGATACGTACAACCGCGCGGGCAGCCCCTTCGGCTCGAAGAATGATGTTGAGCAGTGGAAGAAACTGGCCGGGGACCCGCACCTGCTCCCAGTGGAAAAAGGCGCTATAACGCTCGGACTCAGCTCGGCAGAGTGGCCACTTCGAGCCGTCGCCCGAGTACTCTTGGGCGGAACGACAGTCACTCTCGACAAGCTTCAACAGAGGGCTGCGGCAATCGGCGAGCGCGTCGTCGTTTCGGTAACATCGTCTGCAGGCAATCAGGCCAAGATCGATGATGCACCGCACGCCGATCTCGCAGTGCCTTCGGCTCTGCTTTCCCGGTCGGGAGAATCCAGAGAGGAAACGGCGGCCGCGATCATGAAGGTCTTTCAGAAGGGGAACCATTCGCGGCGCCTGGCCCTGATACCGGCCGAAGTGCCAAGACTGCTTCGCGAACTGGCGACCACCGACGATCCGGATGCCGTTGTCAAGGCGTGGCTTGATAGCGCGAGACTCTGCGTCCGCGCCTCTGCGGAATTGCCATCGTTCGGCCCGCTGGCGAGCGTCAAGGTGGGCGAACCCTTGGAAACGGGCGACTCGGTGCGCGAGGCCGCGAAGAAGCTGATTCGGCGACTTGCCCGGCTGTCGCCGCAACAAGTTGCGGCACTGCGACCATTGGGCAAAGGCGGAGCGCCTGACGACGCAGGTCGGCAGGCTGCGTTCGAGGCGGTTTGGCACGAAGTCCGTCTACCCGCCGGCACGCGGCGGCACGCCTTTCGGGAAGCGCTTGCTGTGATCGCACCGGTATATGCGGTCCATGGTGACCGCCACCGTGATTCAAGACTGCGTGGCTCGTTTGAAGCGCTCTTGCGGCGCGAAGTACGCAGCGAACGGATCCGTTCCGGCAAGCCGGCAGGAGCGACTTCGCTCGGCCGCGCCGTCGCACAGGCCGCAGCCGGGACCGCGCTTCCCGGGAGTCCCGCGTTGTTGCGGCTGGTTGATGTGCTCGTCCATCGACGACAGCGCCCGGTACCGGCGATCGATTTCGTCGCGTTGCTGAGCGATGTCGCTCTCTGGAACGACCCGGTGCAGCCTACGCGCGAGCGTTGGTGGGAGCTTCTCAAACCACATTCTCGTCTCACTAGGTGACGTATTGGTGGGTGAAGGGCTGTTATGACTTTGTAAAGGAAACGAAACGATGCTGATTGAGTTCCATGCTCTGCAAGACCACGGCCCATCGAACATGAACCGCGGCGAGGACGGTCGGCCCAAGACGGCGTTCTACGCCGGTTCGGAACGACTGCGCATCAGCAGTCAATGTCTCAAGCGCACGCTCCGGCAGCCCCGGCCCGCAGACCGCGCGGACCGCGCGCCCGGCATCTTCGAGAAGACCGTCGGCTCGTCTCACTTTGGTGTCCGTACGAAACTGCTGCCGGAAATAGTTGCCCAAAAATGGCGAGAACAGCACGGCGAGAACGCCCCGTTCGTGGAGGGCATCAAGGCGGCCGTGTCGGTCGTCGCCAAGAAGGATGGCAAGCAGGGCGAGACCAAAGGGGACGGGCGGGTACGCACGCCGCAGGCGATCTACCTGGACCTCGACCGTGAGGTTGATCGCATCCTGAAGGTGCTCCACAGCCTGCACGAGGCTGGAGATCTGCAATCACTCGCCGATGAGTCCCAGGCATTCGCCGAGCATCTCAAGAACGCCGCCGAGCAGACTGGGTGGGACCTGGTGGACCCCGCCCAGGCCATCGGATGGGAGAACATCCGACAGGAAGCAAACTGGCGGAAGCTGGCGGAGGCGTTCGAGCGGCTCGAATTGGCCGATCGGCCTGAGGGCTTTGATCCAAACACAGAGGCCAGCACGGTGACGCCGACATTCGAATTCGCCGAGGGTTTGCTCCTTCTCCTCCAGGCGCTGCACGGCGAGAACGAAGCCGAGGCCAAGAAGCTGCTCAAGGCGCTTGCTCCGCCCAAGAAGAAATCGAAGGGGGGCGCGAAAGCGACGCTTGCGGAACACCTCAAGCGGACGGCCGACCAGCCCGTGTCCGCCGCGGACATCGCCCTGTTCGGGCGCATGACCACATCGGATGCTTTTCGTGACGTCGAAGCGGCTTGCCAGGTTGCCGACGCGATCAGCACGCATCCGGTCTGCATCGAGACTGACTACTTCACCGCCGTTGACGATCTGGATCCGGGATCCGGCGCCGCACATCTGGGTGAGGTGAATCACGCCTCGGCGGTATTCTACAAGTACCTGTCTGTTGATTTCGACGCACTGCTGCGCAACCTCGGAGCCTTCACTCCGACGGGCGGCGAAGGGGACGAACAACTCACAAAGCTCGCAGGCGAGGCTCGCGCCACGGCCCAGAAGTCGATCGAGGGGTTGCTGCGCGCCGTCATGCACAATGTGCCCTCGGGCAAGATCAACAGCCACGCACACAACCAGCAACCCAGCTTGATCCTCGTCGAGATCAAACCACAGCGATTGGCGACAAACTACCTGACTGCGTTCCACGAACCCGCCCGGGCATCCGAGCGTGAGGATGGAGCCATCGAAACCGTCTTGACCGACAGCGTTCGCAAACTCCTAACGCTTGCTCGATACCGCGACAGGAAGATGCCTGTCGCCGGAACAGTGGGATTCCTCTTCGCATTTGACCAACCGACCGAGGATGCGATCGCTCGTCTTCGCGAGAACGTGGGCGATGACGGGTTCTTTGGGAAGCCAAGACTCACGATCTGCGACACATTCGAGGATATGGTCAATGCTATCAACGCGGTTGTCATGAAGGAGGGTGCGAGATGACGCATATTGCGCGGCCGCCCGGTAATGACGAGGCATCGCTCTTCATGCGCCTGGAAGGTCCGCGCCAGTCGTGGGGCATCCGAGCGATCGGGCGATACAGGCGCACACACCGTGTGCCAACCAAGTCAGGCGTCATCGGTCTGCTGGGCGCCGCGCTCGGGCTGAGTAGGCAGGAGCTGAATCGGCGCCTTGATGTGTTCAGCGCGCTCACCATGGGCGTACGCGTAGACCGCGCCGGACGCGTTGAGGAGGACTACCATACGGTTGGAGCGCGCTTGGGCGTTTTGGCCGCCGACGGAACGATCAAGAAGACCGCCAGCACACGCGCGCCTGAGGCGATCATATCTCGTCGTGAATACGTGACGGATGCGAGTTTCCTCGTCGTGCTGAGTGCAACCGGCAAGCTCGTCCCCCTGGTCGACGAACTTGCAGTTGCCCTCCAGAATCCGAAATGGCCGCTGTTCTTGGGGCGCAAGCGCTGCGTACCCGGAACGCGCGTCTTCGCCGGCGTGGCACATGGGCTGGCTCTCGCTGAGGCGATTCAGCAGGACGGTCCGGAAGATCCGTCGCTCGTATGGCCCGACTCGACGGATTCCGTCCGTGTCGTCACGGACTTGATACCGGCGGAACAAGTCGGAGATCTCATTGGGGTGCGGGGCACGAGACTCCAGGATCGCTACGACCACGTGAAAGCGTGCGTGGCGGATCGTCTGTGTCGTCTCGACCCGCCCGTGCATGCCGGTCGAATTGTGCTGGATTTCGAGATGGCACGTCCCGTCTCGACGATCGGACGCCCAGACTTCCGTTGCCCGTGGCTTGGGGATGATGCGCCGGTACACCTGCAGCGTTCGAGTGGGGATGACCCGAGGAGAGCCGCGCGTGCCAAAGCGCACAATCGATGCGTCTTCTGTCGATTCGAACCTGCTGATCCGCGAATGCTTCATGCTCACCACGTGACCTACCTCCGCCGTGGACACGAACGAGTGACGGACGATTGGTCGAGTGTGGATGGTGACGACCTTGTGATGCTCTGCAGTGAGTGTCACGCGGCAGTGACTATGCTTGAGTATCAGAATGGCTTCGGCCTGACCCGTATCGATCCAAGAGAGCGGCAGTGGTACAGGCGCATCGTCGCCGCGCGTGAGGCGCGACGGCGACACAGGGATCGTAGCCATCTAATTGTGGGTGCGTCGGCGAAGCCTCGTAGTGGTGGCGATGGGCAGCCGCTCGACCTGATTCAGTCGATCATTCCCGTTCGGGCGGGATCATCGTTCCCGTGCGACGCGCCCGGGAACGCATGGCTTGCGAATCGCCATCACGTCCACCAGCGCCTGTCGATGGCGTTTCCGAATGAGGGGGGGCAGTTCGCTGCGGGAGGGTACGGAGTCAATCGCGGCGAAGGCGGGTTCCTATTCCGCATTGAATGCGGGCGAATGGCGAGACTCGTTGTTCAGTCGCGCATCGTGCCCGATTGGGGGCGGGCATTCGGACGAGTCGGGTGGCTCGTCCGCAATTCGATCCCAGCGCCCGCGGTCCTTGATCCCACGACCCATGTAGAGGGAACGCAGCTACGATTTCGCCTGGAGGCTAATCCGGTCAAGCGACTTCGCGCCGATGGACCGGCAGGAAGGAAGGGCGCGCGCGTGCCTCTTCGGGACCATGACGCACTCTATCGCTGGATGCATTGTCGTGCGGAAGATGGCGGATTCGTGATCCTCGACGGCACGGTGGCTATCAAGCGGCTTGGGCGGCAGACCGCTCGCATGCGTTCATGCCCCGATCGCCACTGGGATTCCGTGCATTTCAGCGGTGAGCTCCGTGTTACGGACTGCGCCGCTTTCGGCCGGGTACTCACCGACGGCATCGGGCCGGCGAAGGCTTTTGGCTTCGGGCTGCTGTCGGTGGCGCCGGTCCGGTAATGGTTCCTTGCGCTGTGGTTTTCCGGAGTGAGCTCAGGGACAACCCGGCGGTGGCCGATCTTTGACAAGTGAATACTCTTTCGGTTCACCCTTGACACCGGACCACCGGGTCAGCGGGTCTGTGCGGCCTGCGGCCACGTCGCTTGTCAAGGGTTCGTCCGGGAGGACCTGCTATGGACGATCTCCGCCGCCTGCCGCGTTTCGACGACAGCCTGAGCTACGTCTACCTCCAGCACGCCCGGATCGAGCAGCACGAGAAGGCCATCGCCGTTCACGACGAGGCCGGCCTGACGCCGGTCCCGGCCGCGTCGCTCTCGCTGCTCATGCTCGGGCCCGGCACGACCATCACGCACGCGGCCATCAAGGCCCTGGCCGACAACAATTGTGCCGTCGTCTGGTCCGGCGAGGACGGCGTCCGCTTCTACGCGGCCGGCATGGGCGGCACGCGCGGCAGCGCCGCCTTGCTGCACCAGGCCCGGCTCGTCAGTCACCCGCGTCGCCGCCTGGACGTGGTGACGCGGATGTATCGCAAGCGGTTCCTCTCGGGGCTCGATCCGAACCTCACGCTTCAGCAGATCCGCGGCATGGAAGGCATCCGCGTCCGCGAGGCCTATGCGGCCGCGAGCAAGGCGACCGGCGTGCCCTGGACCGGCCGCAGCTACAAGCGAGGCGACTGGAGCGCGGCCGACCCCGTGAACCGAGCCCTCTCGGCCGGCAACGCCTGCCTCTACGGACTCGTACAGGCCGCCATCCTCTCCGCCGGCTACTCGCCCGCCCTGGGCTTCATCCATACCGGCAAGCAACTGTCGTTCGTGTATGACATCGCCGACCTGTACAAGGCCGATCTGATCATCCCGGCCGCATTCAAACTGGCGGCCTCCCTGACGACATCCGTGGAACGTCCGATGCGCATCGCCTGCCGCAACCAGTTCAGGGAGGCCCGGCTGATGCAGCGGATCATCCCGGACATCGCGGACGTGCTCACTGTTGAGGGGCCCAGTGCTGCGGAGGATGATCCGACGTGGGACGCGGACGCCGCGGCCCCGGGCGGTCTGTGGGATCCGGACGGCTCGACCGGCACCGAGGGCCGCACTGACGGAGGCGTCAACTATGGTTCTGATGATGCTTGAACGCGTCACGCCGTCGACGAGGGGCGAGTTGACCCGCTGGCTCATCCAGCCCCAGGCCGGGGTGTTCGTGGGCAAGGTCTCCGCCCTCGTCCGCGACAAGCTCTGGGAGAAGGTCGTAGACTCGCTGGGCTCGCTCAAGCCGACCAAGAGCGGCCGCAGGCCCGGCGCCATCATGGTCTACACCACAAACAACGAGCAGGGCTTCGCCGTTCGCATCACCGGACAGACCGATCGGCACATCGAGGACTTCGAGGGCCTACTGCTTGTCAAATCGCCCCAGAAAGCGTAGAAACTCAGTGTTGTCCCCACGCACGTGGGGGTGAACCGGTGTCGCCGGCCGAAGCGGGCCGGATGATTGCGTTGTCCCCACGCACGTGGGGGTGAACCGTCTCCGTGTCAATCGTGCTGTGGAATCGGCGCGTTGTCCCCACGCACGTGGGGGTGAACCGGAATGGGGGCCCTTGGAGCAAGAGGAACGGACGTTGTCCCCACGCACGATGGGATGAAACGGAGAACGACGG
>CAYMME010000453.1:0-7486 GCA_964391465.1 uncultured Planctomycetales bacterium | reverse complement strand
GGGGACACCATATCTATTTCATGCTTGTGTTTTCCGGGGACACCATATCTATTTCATGCTTGGCATATTCGGGAGCAGGCGCCTGGCACTTGGCGGGGATGTAAGCGGCTGGGGCGCAGGAGAATACGGCGAGGCCGCGCATTTGCGCTTCACCGTTGAAGGCGGCTGTTCTTTGTGCCTTCGTGTCTTTGTGGTAAGAATTTTCGTTTCGCGTGTCCTATTTTGGTCCCCTTTCTGGTGTAACTTAATAGAGGGACCGCGTCTCTCGCAAAGAGTCATTCACCGCAGAGATCGCGGAGACCGCAGAGAGAAGCGCTTACCACCAAGGCGCCAAGGCACGAAGGGAAGCGGAGGATCATTCACCGCCGAGGACGCAGAGGACGCAGAGAGAGGCGAACGACTGGTCACCACCAAGGCACAAAGACACGAAGAGAAGCGAAGCAGGCCTTCTCGGCGGATTTCCTCAGAAGGAAATCCGCCGACGGGCTCGCCGGTTGCTTTCGGCAGCGGCCGAAATCAACCGGAAACACCGTGTTGTTGTCCTCCGTGTCTCCGTGTTCTCTGTGGTGAGTCGCTGTCTGCTATTCTTTGTGCTCAGCGGGCTCTGCGAGAGGGCGTTCTTCTTCGTGCCTTTGTGCCTTTGTGGTGAAAACCTTGGGTTTGCGCGTCCTATTTCTGGGGCGATTCTGGTGTAACTATATGGGGAACTGCGTTTCTCGCGGAGCACGCTGAGGACGCAGAGAGACGGCGAACGACTGGTCACCGCGGCTCAAAACGCGGGCGGCCCGGGTCGAAGGGGACGACTCTCGGGAGGCGACTGGGGAAGCGTGAGTGGCGCCGGGTGTGACGTGCACGGTGGTCGGCTGCCAACGACCACCGATCACCGACCACCGGGGCCGCGGCCTGACCCGATCCCGACCCTGAGCGTCGAGTTTCCCTGGGGCAAACGCGGAAAGGAGGATGTTCGCGACACCATACGGCTGGCGACCTGAACCGAATACGGAATAGACGGCAACGGCTTCCTTACCACCAAGGCACGAAGACACAAAGAAGCGGTGATCAGGGGGCAGGGAACAGGGGTGAGCGGCAACGGCGTGTTCACCACGAGGCCCACTGCTTCCTGAAGTGCCGGTACAACCACGAGTGGCCGGTGGACAGCCCGTGAAACGAGCGTTCGCGCGAGAACTGCGACGGCTGCGACCACGCGGACAAGAAGGCGGAACGTGACGGCGCGAAGCAGTCAAGCGCTGCGTCGTGATCGTCGGCAGCGGCTATTTGCCGTCGCCCGCACCCGGCTCGTTCGGTGCCTCCAGTTCACAGGCGGCCATGGTGTGCTCGACATTCACTGCTATCTGGTCAGCGTTCTTTGGGAACATCCCGACGACCACGGCGTCCTTTGGCTTGATTTGTGAGAAGGCGAACCGAAATGCGGCTGCCACACCTTCCTGTGTGGCGCAGAGGCGAGAGGCCGCAAGAATCTTGAAGGCCAGACAGGTCTTTTCGGTCTGCCGGATGACCTGACCCATTCGCGGCGGATCACTCGGGAGATATACTTCCCGTGAAGTTGGCGCTCCGGGCGACACCAGAGCGCTCTCCCTCGGTTCGCGATTGATGTTGTAGAGACAGGCCATGTAGAAATCGATGTCCCACCCCTTCTCTTCCGCGTACTCGATCACTTCGGGGATGTGGGTCCCAAGACCGACCTGAACTCCGGCATCGCGCATACATTTCAGGTAGTCACTGACCTGGTCGATTCGTCCCTGCAGCCAGAAGCGGTCCGCCCGGGTCCCATGGTAATACACGCCGATTGCCCCGGCGGCGGCAAGGACTCGGATGTTCTCGAACACGTCGCTCATTTCCGAGGCCGTCTGGGCGATCCAATGCAGGCGTCCGCCCTCACGCCTGAACAACTCGATCCAATGCAGGATCCGGTGATAGTCGCCGCGTGCCTGCAGCGTGTTGATGCCCGCGGCCTGGAGAGCGTGAAGATATGCAACGACACGCTCCGGCGTGAAGTACTCCCGCATCTCGGCATCCATCTCGTCCGAGCAGTGAGAATTCCCGCACAGCGGGTTGCCCCCGCTGATCAACCGGGTCACAGACACGTCAGAGCTTCCAAGCTTGATCCTGGGCAGACCTGTCATTGTCTCTCCGAGTATCGAACGGCGCGGCTGAGGCGCGCTGTCAACGGCCAACTGTCCTCTAACCGGTCTGCTGCCAGATGCTGCGCATGGGGTACACGGCCATGCGCGTCACGCGCGCCGAGCCGCCCTGAACTCGCAAGCTCAGAGACGGCTGGGCTTCGTCCTGCTTCTCGAGCGTATTCAGCGAGCAGATGCCGGACATGACCCTCAGGCCGCGAGGGCCGAAGACCTCCACGCAGTTAACGTCGAAGAGCGCGCGCAACGTGAGTGTGCCGTCCGGCTCCAACGGCCATGGGTGTTCCCGATCAAGTACCTGCATCGTCCGCGACGTGATGTCATAGCGGACGGCTTCCATTCCCTCGAACAGGAATCCGACGGAGGTGGCCTCCCCCGGTTCGATCACACACTCGATGTCGACACTGCGGCTGTCCAGCCCCCCGATAGCGTGACTCCCAGAGACATACTCACCGGCGGGCACTTGCAGCGCGGGCTCTCGAAGGTCATTCAGTTCATCAACCGGACGTCTTGCGATGTGCAGACCCGAGTCCGTCTCTACCAGGCTCAATTCCCAGGGAACACGGTACTGGCCGTTGAACGGATTCCCGGGGAAGGCGGCGGAGCCGTCGAACTGAGTCGAGAACCAGCCAACAAAGATTCGCCGGCCTTCCGGCGCGTCGGAGAACGTCTGTGTCGAGTAGTTCCATCCGCCCCACTCAATGGGCGTTGGATCGGATTCGGGCGTGAAGGTAACTCCGTCGAAAGACCCGAGCACGTACCTCGCGCAATCGCCTCGGCGCCATTTGCCGGCCCCGGACAGGAAGACCCACGTGCGACGATCATCGTCTCCGGCGACCGACATCTCGAACAGATCAGGGCACTCGCAGTTCCCTTGCACCTCGAATCGGCTCAATGCTTCCCAGTTCCTCGCATCGGGAGAACCGAAGAGGCCGAATGTTCCTCCCTCCAGGTACAGAACCATGATCCAGCGTTTGGCGGGTTCGTGCCAGAAGACCTTTGGATCGCGGTTTTCGCCCACGACGTGCGCCAGCACAGGGTTGTCTTCATACTTCCGCCAGGAACGTCCCTTGTCGGTTGAGAACGCCAGGCACTGGGTCGTCGGCTGTTCAGGAGTCGCGAGACGTCCTGCCGCGGTGTAGAACGCCAGCAACGCGGGATTCCCATCCTCGCCAAGGCCACTGGTGTTCCGCCTGTCGACGACGGCGGAGCCCGAGAAGCAGGTGCCCAGGTGGTCTGGATACAGCGCGATCGGTTGTTCCTGCCAGTTGATAAGATCGGAACTCACGGCGTGCGACCAGTGCATCGGCCCCCACTTCACGTCGTCGGGGTTGTGTTGGCAGAAGAGGTGGTACGCCCCATCATAGTAGACGAGGCCGTTCGGGTCGTTGATCCATCCTTTCCGCATGGAAAAGTGGTACTGGGAGCGATATCTCTCCTTGTACGTGGTATGTGTTGTCATATCCTTCCCTTGTGGAACGTCACGGCCCATGCGCGGCGCGCTTCGCGCCGTCGCGTGCGGCCGCTGGTTCGCCTCCGTCTATTCATCGCTGCGGCAACGAATCCCACCTCCTGCTGAATCACCTTGAGAGGCAAGGGCGTCTCGCCTCGAACAGGCGAGACGGGGCCGAGCCGGGGACCAAGGCTGTATCGCCGCCGGGGGTGGTCGCGGCGGCGTGTCGCCGTCGTCGCAGTAGATCAGCAGTATGTGGCGGGGTGGCTGTGCGGGATCGTAGAAGTCGCGCCAGCGCTGCTTGCGCTCTTCGATGCGGGTGATTGCTGCCGCGCTCACGTTGCGTCGGCCTCCGAGTGGGTCGCCGCGGTTCGCCCCGATATGATACACGTGCGGCGCCTCATACGCCAGCCTTGCGCGGGGCCGCTTGCCGCGGGCGGCGCGGCTGCTGGAACGCTTCGGGGCGCTCGGGGATGGAACCATGCGCACACGAAATGCCCGCAGCCTGCGTACCAGCCGCCGCAGCGTCTGTCAACGAACGAGAAACGGACAATAAGGAAGGCCGGAGAGGGAGAAGAGAAACAGCAGGCGAGGACACCGCACACAGTGAGGCCAGGCGACAAGAGCGTCTTCACCGTCGTTTCCGCTTCTCCCGCCTTCCTGGCTTCCCGATAATTGTCCCTTCTTCCTTTGACTTGCACGACCATGCTGCTACAATTCCGCGACGTATTCCGGGCACAGGACCGACCGAACGAGTACGGCACCGAAAGGACGCTTGCGATGGCGAAGAAGAAACCCATACGCGTGGGCATTGCGGGGCTGGGGCGCGCGGGCTGGGGCATGCAGACGTGTGAACTTGATGAGCGAAAGAGCATGTTCAAGATCGTCGCCGCCTGCGACGTCGAGCAGGAGCGGTGCGACAGGATGGCGGAGCGGTATGGGTGCGCCACCTACCTGAAGATCGAAGACCTGGTCAAGGACCCCGACGTGGAACTCGTCAGCATCGCGACGCGCTCGCCCGACCACGTCCGCCACGCGAAGCTCGCTCTCAAGGCCGGCAAGTCGGTCTTCGTTGAGAAGCCGATGGCGACGACGTACGGCGATGCGAAGAAGCTCAAGCGTGCGGCGGCGAAGGCGAAGGGCAAGCTGTTCGTGCGTCACAACCGGCGCTTCGAGGCCGGCTACCAGCACGTCAGGGAGATCATCGCGTCGGGCGTCTTGGGCAAGGTGTTCGAGATCAAGCTCCGCCGGATGTCATACAAGCGGCGTGACGACTGGCAGACCCTCATCGACTGCGGTGGCGGACAACTCCTCAACTGGGGCCCGCACATCATCGACCACGGCCTGCAGTTCCTCGAATCGCCCCTCGCCGATCTCTGGAGCGACCTCAAGCTGATCGCGGCCGTCGGCGACGCGGAAGACCACCTGAAGATCATGATGAGGGGCAAGAACGGGCGCGTGATCGACCTCGAAATCAGCGGCGGCGCCGCGCTGGGGGAGCGGGAGTACACTGTTCTCGGCACGAAGGGCGCGCTCATGTCCGAAGGGAGCGAGTTCAAGCTGCACTACATCGATCCGAAGCAGAAGCTCTCTCGCGAGCGGGCGAATCCCGGCACGCCGGACATGGAGGCTGCGTTCCATCGCGTCGGCCGGCAGGAGCCGATCCGGTGGATCACGAAGACCGTGCCCATCCGCCCGAAGGCGAAGTGCAAGGAGAGCGACATCTGGAACCACCTCTATGCCTCGATGCGCGAGCGAAGGAAGTTCCCGATCACCATCGACCAGGCGCTCGAGGTGATGCGGGTCGTGTCGATGGTCAAGAGGGGCACCCCCTTCGCGGGCACGGCCAAGTAGTGCCTTGCGCCTGACCCCAATACCAGGAACTGAGTGGCCCCGACTACGTCGGGGTCGCCAAAGGCAACAAGAAGCGCGGCGCCGCCAGGCACCCACGACGCCCGACGAACGAAGGGCACCGGGGCGCCGGCGATGCCGGCGCCTTGGGCGAAGGGCGACGCCTCGCGGCGTCGCTTGCCGAACTCTGGGCGCGCGCCTGGCGGCGTCGCCCTTCGTTCGGCCCGCGCCTGGTCTTCGCCGCGTCCTCGCGGGGCGAGCGAACGAAGGGAGTTGTTCGGCCGCAAAGCGGCCGGACACGCGCCCAGAGTTCGCCAAGGCGGCGCGAAGCGCCGCCCGCACCCCGTCTTCGCCGGGTCTCCGCGGGTCGAGCGCCCAGAGTTCGTTGCGCGGAGGCCGTGGAGTTTCTTGAAGCTGATGCAAAGCATCAGCCAAACTCCAAGCTGATGCGAAGCAATCAGCCGCCCGCCGCACAGGAATGCGTCCGGTGGGAGCGGACACGAATCCAGCCTTCCGAGCCATCAGGCGAAGAAGGCCCTCCGCTCCCACCGAAGTACCGCTCACGAACGGCGCTTCCGAACCGCCAACAGCGCCAACCCGATCAGGCCGAGGCCGGTGCCGGCGGGCGACGGCAAAGCCGTCGCCTTTGCAGCAATGCCGGACAAGCCGGCATTCTGCCAGCCGGGCGGGCACAGGGTTATTCACTTCCTCCGCTTCAGCCCGAGCATCCCGCCGAGTCCGAGCGCCAGGAGTGCGAACGAGCCCGGCTCGGGGATGGGCGGGGCCACCAGCACGAGGTCGTTGCCGTCGCCGCCGAGGTACGTCAGCGTGTAGCCCAGACCCAGACCGGTAACGTTGAACGTGCCGACGATCGCGTCTCCGCCGTCGTTGTCGACCAGCAGGATGTCGCCGACTCCGGCGCCCAGCCCGGACATGTCGAGCACGAGGTCCGGCGAGTCGTTCAACGTAAGGATGCCGTTGATGTCGATCGGGGTCACGCCGGCTGCGGCCATCGTGTACTTGAGCGCACCCTTGTTCGTCCCGGTACCCTTAACAATCGTATTGCCGTTCCAGGTGATCGCACTCGGCCCGGTACCGTCGACCCAGAACGTGCCCGCGCCGCCATCACCGGCGCCGCCACCGCGCGACTCGATGCCGATACCGATTCGTTCCGTGCCCGTGTTAACCGTCAGGCTGCCCCCGGAGATCTGCCACGTTGCGACGGTGGTATCATTCGATGGCGCCAACACGAAATAGTCGTTGCCGACGTGGTTTCCAAGGGTCACCGTCCCGGCCGTCTGGTCGAAATAAGCCGACCCACCACCGGTGTCATCCATAAACACCCAATTGTCGACGGTCAGGCTGCCGCCATCCATGTCGTAGCGGGCGGTCTGTCCCGCTGCGGCGTTGAGCGCCATCCCCCAAGCAGCGGTTCCCGTCACGTTGGCCGTCCCGTCAGTCTGCGTTACCTGCGCACTTGCGCCAGCACCTCCACCCGCAAACAAGCTCCACCATTGCACCGTCCCGGTCGTGTTGATATTGAGCGTGGCCGTGCCGGCGGACGATCCGATGGCGAAGTGTGACCCAGTGTTGTGGGCCGTCGAAAAGGCGCCGCCGACCGTGTAGGTATCACCGCCGTTGATGTGCGGAAGGCCCGCCGGGTTGTTGGGGGTCCAGTTGGTGCCGAGGTCCCATGTCGTGCCGCCGGTGCCGTTGAAGTTGTACACGACGGCCTCCGCCACGCCCGCCATCGCGATCACGCCAACCATCGCCATAATCATCAAGAGCTTCTTCATCTCTTTACTCCTTTTCTAGAGGCAGTCGGCAGCGGGCAGCCGGCAGCAACAACGCCTGTCTGACCCGTCCGCTCGCTCACGTCCTGTCTCTCCTCGTATAAAGAGTCGAGCAGTCCGAAGGGCTGCTCGACAACCTTACTATCTCCTGCCGAAGGCAGGAGGCACAACCACAGTGGTTGTGCGATTTACGAGACTCTTGCTTCGCCGACCGGTCGCGGCCATAGTGG
>CAYMME010000452.1:0-7491 GCA_964391465.1 uncultured Planctomycetales bacterium | reverse complement strand
GCTCCGTGGTAGACTCAATCCCGAGCCGCTGCGGCTCACGCGCCCCTTCGGGGCTCAGTTGGCATTGTGTACCTTTAACCCAGGGCTTGCGCCCTGGGCTAACCACCCGGCGCCCCTTCGGGGCTGGTCGCCGCCGCGGCTCGCGTCGTGCCGGCTGCTGATATCCCTGGCTGACCGCGCTGCGCTCGTTCGAGGTCGGCGGTACGATCAACGAGGCGCACTCTTGTGAGAACCATGTTGTTCAACATCACCGGCATGACCTGCGACCACTGCGTGCAGACGCTCGCGACGGCGCTGGCGGGCGTGGACGGCGTTGCGAAGAGCGAGGTGCGTCTCTCCGACGGCACAGCGCGGGTCGTTCTCGATGAGGCAACGTGCGGTCCGCAGGAGATCACCGAGGCGGTTCGCGGCGCGGGGTTCCAAGTCACCGGCTTCTCGCAGGCCGACTGAGTTCACGTGATGGCCAAAGGCGAAGTCGAACAACGCGTGCGGCTTCGCATCGGGGGGATGACCTGCGGGTCGTGTGTGGCTCGGGTCGAGTCGGCGCTGCGTGGCGCGGAGGCGGTGCGCGGTGCGGTCGTGAATCTGGCCACCGAGACTGCGGAGGTCGTCACGACGCGGGCGGACGCCGAACCGTTGATCGATGCGGTTCGGCAGGCCGGGTATGACGCACAGGTCCTGCGGAGCGACGGAGCGGGCCGCGATGCGGCGCAATTCGATACGCAGCAGGACGAGCGACTGCGTCAGTATCGTCAATCGCTCATCACCGCACTTGGATTGGGTCTGCCGATTCTGGTCCTTCACTGGGTCGCAGGCGCGAGCGCCGGTGCGGAAGCCTGGTGGCGCGCCGTGCAACTCGTGCTGACGACCCTGCTGCTGATCTCGCCGGCGGGGCGGCCGATCCTTGCCGGTGGGCTGCGGGCTCTGGTTCTCCGTTCCCCGAACATGGATCTGCTGATCGCGTGCGGCGTCGTTGTTGCCTACCTCTCGTCGGTGGTGGCCACCGTTCTGCCGATTGCTGAGCGGGTCGCGTACATCCACTACCACGCAGCCGCGATGATCCTGATGTTCATCGATGTGGGCCGTTACCTCGAGGCCCGGGCCAAACGCCTGGCGGGCTCGGCGGTGGCGGCGTTGGCCAGACGCGTGCCCACGACGGCCATGCGGTTGAGGGGCGATGAGACCGAGAGCGTATCGATCGACCAAGTGCAACCGGGCGATCGCCTGCAAGTGGCCGCGGACACGCTCGTGCCGGTCGACGGCAAGGTCGTCTCGGGCCACGGCTCGGTTGACGCATCGATGCTGACGGGTGAATCGATCCCTATCGACCGCACGGCCGGCGACGAGGTCTTCGGTGGTACGCGTTGCGCCTCCGGCCTGATGGTGGTCGAGGCCACCGCGGTGGGACGCGACTCGGCCGTTACTCGCATCATGCGGGCCGTCGAGGCGGCGCAAGCCGGCCGGACGAAGATGCAGCGCCTGGCCGACCGCGTCGCCGGCGTGTTCGTTCCCATAGTGATCGGCCTGGCGCTGCTGACCGGCGCGGCATGGCTGCTGCTGCCGGAGTCGGCCAACGTGTCCATGGCCACGCGCTGTGCGATTGCCGTGCTCGTGGTGGCGTGCCCGTGCGCGATGGGGCTGGCCACACCGACGGCTGTGCTCGTCGCGACCGGCCGAGCCGCGCTCAGCGGCATCCTGGTGCGCGATGCCGAAGCGCTCGAGCGCGCCGGGCGCATCACCGCAGTGATCTTCGACAAGACCGGCACGTTGACCACCGGACGCGTGCAGGTGCGTGAAGTCGTCAACGACCCGGCCGACCAAGCGACCCACGACGAGCGCGAGGTAATCCAACTGGCGGCCTCGGCCGAGCAGTTCTCGGATCATCCGCTGGCCAAGGCGATCGTGGCCAAGGCCCGTGAGTGGAACCTTGAGCTGTTGACGCCGGAGGCCTACCAGAGCGACGTCGGCCTGGGGGTGACCGCGACGATCAACGGCAAACCGGTGCGCGTCGGAAGCGAGCGCTACCTCGAGCAAGAGCACGTTGCCGTCGAGGCCGCGTCGTCGCGGGCCGACCGGCTCGCGGCCGACGGGTGCACGGTGGCGATGGTCGCCGTCGGCAACCACGTCGCGGGCCTGATCGGCTTCTCGGACACGGTCCGCCCGGAAGCGGCGCCCGCGGTCAGTGCCCTCCGCCGGGCCGGCGTCGAGGTCGTGCTGGCCACCGGCGACCGTGCCCAGACCGCGGCCACGGTGGCGGGCGAGCTCGGCATCACGCACGTGAGCGCCGACGTGCGACCGGAGGAGAAGGCCGCCCTGGTCACCGAGTGGCACGAACGCGGCCACACCGTGGCCATGGTCGGCGACGGCACCAACGACTCTCCGGCATTGGCGGCCGCCGATGTCGGCATCGCCTTCGGTGCGGGCACGGACGCGGCCCGGGCGGCCGCCCACATCACGCTGACTTCCGACGATCCGCGGCTGGTGGCCGAGGCCATCGCCCTCGCCCGCCGCAGCGTCCGCATCATCAAGCAGAATCTGTTCTGGGCATTCGCCTACAACTTGACGGTGGTACCGCTGGCCGCATGTGGTACAATATCTCCGTTGGTGGCGGCAGGAGTGATGATGTTGTCATCACTGTCGGTGGTCGGCAACTCGTTGCGGTTGCAGCGAGATCGGACCGCCGAGCGTCGAGGCTCCTCGCCGTAGTCGGGGCCTGCCATGGGCTTCTCCGGCCGATCGGTCGCGAGAGGTCGACTGTGGCGGCGGGACCCGGGGCGGGCGTGATCGGTCTTTCCTCTACTCTTCCTGTTCGCACAGAGTATATGTGAACCCACGTTGGGTGCCACTGGCGGCTTGTCCGCCAGTGCCCTGAGCGGTGGCGACCGTCGTTGCCGCGGGCAGGCAACCTGCCCGTCGCACCCGGCGCGTCACAAGCGGAAGGACAGGATCGAGATGCCCAGACCCGGAATCCATCGCAGGGACTTCGACCCCGACCATGTGCGGATGACGTTCGGCGAGCACCTCGAGGAACTCCGCACGCGGATGATCAGAAGCCTCATCGGCATCTTCATCGCCGTCAGCATCTGCCTGTATTTCGGCAATCAACTGCTCGAATTCATCCTCCACTCGGTCAGGGTGGTTCTGACCGCGCAGGGCACACCGGCCAACCTCCTGGTGCTGGCTCCGCCCGAAGGGTTCATTCAGTATCTCAAGGTCTCCGTCGTTTGCGGGCTCGCATTGGCCGGCCCGTGGGTGCTCGGCCAAGCGTGGCTGTTCGTCGCCGCGGGGCTCTACCCGCACGAGCAGAAGTTCGTACGCTACTTCGCCCCCGCCTCGATGGTGCTCTTCGTCGCCGGCGTGGGGTTCATGTTCTACTTCGTGCTGCCCGTCGTCCTCCAGTTCCTCAGCAGCTTCGCCCTGAACAACATCCCCATGCCGGACCGGACGCCGACCGCGGTTGAGAAAGCACTCCTCAAACTGCCCGATCCGCCGGCGCTGACCACGCAGCCTGCGCCGTGGCGCGATCTGCCGATACGCACCGAGCCGTTGCCCTCGGTTGTGAAGGATCCGGAGGCGGAACCAAGCTGGACGCCGGGCGACATGTGGTACGACCAGGGATCGAACGAGCTGCGGGTCGTCAACGCCAACGGTGAGATCTTCCGCGTGTCGCTGCACCGTATGGTGTCGCGTTCGGCCGTCACCACGCAGTACCGGCTGAGCGACTACATCTCGTTCGTGCTTGCTCTGAGCCTGGCATTCGGTATTGCGTTCCAGGTTCCGCTCGTCGTCGTGTTCGTCGTCCTCCTGGGGATCTTCCGCGTCAAGGACCTGGCCCGGGCGCGTCGGTACGTGATTTTCGGCATCGTCATCACCGCGGCCATGCTCACCCCGCCCGACGTGGTCAGCCAACTGCTGCTGGCCGGGCCGATGATCCTTTTGTTCGAGCTCGGCCTGCTCGTCGGCCGGGTCATCGAAAGAGGCCGACCGGCAGAAGAAGCCGCCTGATCGGCTTGAGGGCTCAGTGAGTGTCCCATGCGCGCACCGAGACGCGACCGTAAGGGAGCGTGGATGCCGGCAACGCCGGCATCGCCCTGTGCGCCTCGCCGACGGACTAACATCAATTCACCGGAGGCACTACAATGTCGCCCGGCGGCGGACTGCGTCCGATCCACGTGGAGGACAGAGCATGGGTAGCCGTGCCGATGGAATCACCAATCGTGCCATTGCCGAAACGCCGATCGCCGTCTTCGACCTCGAGACCACGGGTCTGACGCCCGGTCTCGATCGCGTCATCGAGGTTTCGGTCGTGCGAAAGGACCCGGGCGCCGACGCGAGGCTCGTCCTCGACACTCTCGTCAACCCACAACGCGCGGTCGCGGCGACGGAGATCCACGGAATCACCGACGAAGACGTGGCCGACGCGCCCCGGTTCGACGAGGTGGCCGGCGAGTTGGTCCGGGCGTTCTCCGGTTGCGTCGTGGCCGCCTACAACGTCTATTTCGACATTCGCTTTCTGGACTACGAGCTGCGGCGCGTGGGGGTAGACAATTCACCCCCGCATTTCTGTCTGATGTATCTGCGGCCGATGCTCGGGCTGGGCAAACGGTGCGCGCTCGACAAGGCGTGTGTGGCCCACGGCATCGTTCACGACGGTGCCCATGTGGCCTCGACCGACGCCCACTCGGCGATGCGCCTGATGGAGGCCTATCTCGACGAGATGCGCGAGCGCAAGATCGCGACGTTCGATGACCTCGCCCGCCTGAAGTACTACCGATTCGTGGACAGCTTTCGCCGGGATCCTCTGGTCTTCTCTGCGGCCAGGTTTCCAAAGGGCTGCGGTCGGTTGAAACCGCGCGGCGTCCAGTGCGCCTCCGCCCCGGCAGCGCCAAGCAAGGCTTCGGCGACCGAGCCGGGCTCCGCGCCGCGCCAGGCCGTGGCGGCCTACTGGGAGGATCTCAAGACCGTCATCTGCGACCTCGAGATCTCGGACGACGAACTCGACTACCTCGAGAAGAAGGAGCGTGAGCTCAGCCTGCGAAGCGAGCAGGTCCGCGCCCTCCACGCCCGCGCGTTCGCGTCCGTCCTTGCGCGTTTCGCCGACGATCGCTGGCTCGACGAGCGAGAACGCGGCAAGCTCCGCCGGCTGCACAAATGCCTCAGCCGACTCGGCTGGGCCCCGGGCGAGTGAGCAGACTCCGAAGCTCCCGCAACGTCTCCCTAGCGGTGGCTGGGTCGCTCAGCCCCACCGCAATCGCCGCTCTTGAGATCCAGTGCATGACACCAGTGTACATCGATTGGTGGCCGTTGGAACGCCGCCGATGCCTCTGTATGCCTTCGCTTCGCCGTCAGTGCCCGCGCGGGCGGCCTGATCCTGGGTCTGCCCGAACGGCGCTGCTATAATGCAATGCAGACGTCGGGGCTCATCCGTTCGGGCACGTGCAGGAGGCACATCCGCATGCATTCCTTTCTTCGCCGCCGCGTCCGTGTTCTTCACGTCCTTGTTCTGGGGGCGGCCGTGTTGTTCCTTCTCACGGGCGGTGATCGACGATCCGTTGCCGGAGCGGACCAGGGAGACGCGCCGCCCGGGCCGCCGACGGAGCCGAAGCGACTCACCGACGCCCAGTTGCCCACGGCGGTCCACGCGGTGGAGCTGGCAACCGTCGGCTTCGACACGCTGACGAAGGCCCCGATCGTCCTGCTGCGCGAGCCCGAGGCGGGGACGGTCGTACCGATCTGGGTGGGCATGGCCGAGGCCCGGGCAATCGCCTGGGCCCTCGACGGATTCAAGCCGCCCCGCCCGATGACGCACGACCTGATGGCCGCGCTGATCAAGGAGTTGGACGCGGAACTGGTCGACGTTGTCGTGGACGACCTCGTCGATCACACCTATCACGGCAAGCTGAAACTGCGCGTCGCCGACGAGAAGGAGCTCCGCATCGTCGACACGCGACCGTCCGACGCGCTCGCCCTGGCTCTGCGGACCGGGGCCACCATCCACGTCGCCGACAAGATCCTCGAACAGACGCCGAAGTTCGACTTCCTGCCCCCCGACGAGAGCAAGCAGATCGTGCACGCCCTCGGCCTGACCGTGATCAAGCCCACCGCCGAGCACCGTCGAGAGTACAAGCTGCCGGACCGGACGGGTGTGCTCGTCATGAAGGCCACCGGTACGGCCCGGGAGCGGGGCCTGCGCCGCGGCGACCTGATCGTGCGCGTCAACGACCAGACGCCCAAGTCGCCCATGATGTTCTTCGACGTGGTCAGCAAGGTTCGCGCTGGCTCCGACGTGCGCCTCGAGTACCTGCGCGAGGGCAAGGAACGCGACGTGAGACTTCCGGCCGATGTCCCCGCTCCCGAGCCCCCCAAGACCCGCGATGGACCCGAGTCGATCAGAATCTGAACCCCACGCATTGTGAATTGCGGATTGCGGATTGGGGATTGGGGGCAACCCGGGTGCTCCTCCCCCTTCTCACTTCCGACCTCTCTCCCGCACGCGAAAGGTTGGTTTCGCGCCGTCGAGCCGCTATGGTATCCGTGGCTGCGCGGCCCACGCGGGTGGGACGCGCGTTCGCACGCACCGGCGGAAAGGGAAACGCACACATGATGCTGATTGCCCAGGCCGGCACCGGCCACATCGATCCGATCGATCTCGGCGTTCTCATTGTCTATGTGCTCGCCATCATGGGCGTGGCCCTCTTCGTCTCGCGCAGGGCCAAGACGACGGAGGGCTTCACCGTCGGAAGCCGATCGATGCCGGGATGGGCGATCGGGCTTTCCATCCTCGGCACGTACGTCAGCAGCATTTCGTTCCTGGCCCTGCCGGGGAAGTCGTATGCCACCAACTGGAACTACTATGTATTCACCCTGACCCTACCGGTTGCCGCATTCATTGCCGTCGTCTGGTTCCTTCCCATCTACCGACGCGGAGGACTGATCTCCGCGTACGAGTTCCTCGAAGAACGACTTGGATTCGGCAGTCGCGCGTATGCGGCGGCCTGCTTCGTTCTTCTCCAGGTCGTGCGCTCGGGGGTGATCCTGTATCTGGTTGCGATTGCCCTCGAACCGATGGCGGATTGGAGGGACTGGCAACTCGTCATCGCGACTGGGCTGTTCGTGACACTGTACTGCATGATCGGCGGCTTCGAGGCCGTGATCTGGACCGACGCCGTTCAGACCATCGTGCTCGTCGGCGGAGCCCTGTTGTGTCTCGTGCTCCTCCTCTTCTTCGAGAGCGACGGCGGGGCCGCGGGCGTGTTCTCCTTCGCTGCCGAGAACAATAAGTTCTCATTCACCCCGACTGAGTTCAGCCTCGAGCCGCAGCCTTCGGGGTTCGAGGCGTTCGGCAAGGCCATTGCGATGCCTACGTTGTGGGTGATTTTGATATATGGGTTTTTCGAGAATATCAAAAACTTCGGCATAGACCAGAACTACATCCAGCGGTTCGTGGCCGCCAGGTCCACCCGCGAAGCCGGACGATCCCTGTGGCTGGGT
>CAYMME010000451.1:0-7518 GCA_964391465.1 uncultured Planctomycetales bacterium | reverse complement strand
GCCTCACGGGCGGCGGGATGGCCAACTACATCGCGAATCCGGTCGTCATCGGCTGCACATTCGTGAACAACGAGTCCACCGGCGACGGCGGCGGCATGTACAACACGCAGAGCAACCCGACGCTGATCAACTGTGCGTTCCGTGAGAACCAGGCGGCCAACGGCGGAGGAATGTACAACAACACGGGCGTTCCATCGCTGACCAACTGTGCGTTCGTCGGAAACACGGCCACCGACGGTGCCGGCATCTTCAACACGGCCGCCGATGCGACGCTGGTCAACTGCACGTTCCGGGACAACACGGCCACCGGCAACGGTGGCGGCATCCTCAACACCGTCCACAGCGCGGCGACGCTGGCCAACTGCATCCTCTGGAGCAACGCCGACGCGAACGGCACGGGCGAGAGTGCGCAGATGGGTTCCGATGGAGGCGGGATACCGAACGTCACGTACACGTGCATCCAGGACACCGACCCCGACGACGCGGACATCTTCCCCGGCACCGGCAACATCGACGACGATCCGCGCTTCGCCGGCATCGACAATCTGCGGCCCCGAGACGACTCGCCCTGCATCGACGCGGGCGACGACACCGCCGTCCCGGCCGATACGTTCGATCTCGACGACGACGGCGACACCACCGAATCCACGCCGTTCGACCTGGCCCGGGCCGAACGCATCGTCGACGGCGTTGTTGACATGGGGGCGTACGAACTGACCGACGACACGGACCTCGACGGTCTGCCCAATGCCGCCGACAACTGCCCCTACGATCCGAATTCCGATCAGGCCGACGGTGACGATGATGGCGCGGGCGATCCGTGTGATGCGTGTCCGGGTTTCGACGACACGCTCGATGCCGACGGAGACGAGGTGCCGGACGATTGCGACGTGTGCCCCGGCTTCGACGACAAGGCTGATGCCGACAGAGACGGGGTTGCGGACGGCTGCGACATCTGCCCCGGCCACGACGACGCGGCCGACGGCGACGGCGATACTGTCTGCGACGGTTGCGACAACTGCCCGAGCGATCCAAACAGCGATCAGTCCGATGCCGATGCCGACGACCTCGGAGATCTTTGCGACCCCTGCCCCAACGACGCGGACAACGATGCCGACGGCGACGGGGTCTGTGGAGACATGGACAATTGCCCGGACCACGCCAACGCCGACCAGGCCGACTGCGACACGGACGGCACCGGCGACGTGTGCGCGATCGCGACGGGGCTGAGCGACGACTGCAACGACAATGATCTGCCCGACGGGTGCGACATCGCCGGCGGAGATTCGGACGACGTGAACGACAACAGCGTCCCGGACGAGTGCGAGGTGGCGCTGATCAGCATCTGCGATGGCTGGGGAGCGTTTGGCCTCGGTGATCCGAGGGCGTTCATCTCACCGAAGTCGAGGCGCGTGGCGTTCGACTTGGTCGATATCCTGCTGTCCTCCGACGCCACACTGACCGATTCGTGCACGACTTCGTCGGGCGGCTCGCCTCCTTCCGTCACCGGTCTCACCCAGCTTGGCGGCGGCCGGCATACCGTGCAACTCGACGGCCCCATCGAGGTCGGAGAGTGGACGACGGTACGGTTGACGGTGGAGAAGGCGAGCGGCGGCTCACCCGCCGTGCTGTGCTTCCGGATCGGACACCTGCCCGGTGACACGAACGTGGATGGCCAAGTGAACATGAACGACGCGACCTTCTTCGGTCAGTTGTTCCAGGGCAACATCACGAGACTCGGAGACCTCAACGGCGACGCCCAGATCAATGTCAACGACGCGGCGCTGTTCGGTCAGGTTTGGAACGGCACCGGCGGCGAGGGCAAGGACCCCGTCGGCACGGGCGGCTGGCAGGGAGAGGGGCTGGGCCCGATTCCGGATTGCCAAACGCCGTGCGGCATGATGCTCATCCCCGACGGTGAGTTTCAGATGGGCTGCCACGCGGAGACGGGCGAGACCTGCAATCCCTGGTCCTGGGACCTGCCCGTGCACGACGTTCAGCTTGATTCGTTCTATGCGGACCGATACGAGGTGACCAACCAGCAATACGCGGACTACCTGAACTCCGCCAAGTCGCAGGGGCTGATTACGGTAACCGACGGCGTCGTCTACGAGTCCGGAAGCGGCACCTCCCTCCCCTTCTGCAGCACAACGTCCGCTCCATTCGGCTATCCGCATTCTGGAGAATACAGCCGCATCACCTGGGACGGCACCACGTTCGGGGTCACGCCGGGCAAGACAGACCATCCGATGGTGCAAGTGAGCTGGTACGGCGCGGTCGCGTACGCGAACTGGCGCAGCAGTCGGGAGGGCCGGCAGCCTTGCTACAGACTGTACGCGTGGACCTGCGACTTTTCGGCCAACGGCTACCGGCTCCCGACCGAGGCGGAATGGGAATACGCGGCTCGTGGAGGGCAGCACGATCCGTACTACCAGTATCCCTGGGGCAACACCGTCGACGGGTCGATGGCGAACTACCCGCGGTCCGGTGATCCGTACGAGACGGGCGACCAGCCGTGGACGACGCCGGTTGGCTACTATGACGGCGGCCAGACCCCGGCCGGCGTGGACATGGCCAACGGCTACGGCCTGTACGACATGGCGGGGAACGTACGTGAGTGGTGCAGTGACCGATACGACCCCGACTACTACAGTACTCCGGATGCTTCCGGCCTCAACCCCCGTGGCCCCGACAGCGGCGGGCACCGTGTGGTTCGGGGCGGCGAGTGGTACCGCAACGGCGAACTGCGGTGTGCGTACCGCGCCCACGTCACGCCTCCCGACCGGGACCTCGCCATCGGCTTCCGGTTGACCCTAGACGCGAATTGACCCTCTGAACAAAGCGTGGGGGCAGAGCGCATTTAGTCATTAGTGGAGCGGCGACGGGGTCCGAGGCTCGTAGCAGGCCTTGTTCGCTCATCGCCGCAGCCCCATCCCGAAAGAACCGACGCGCCGCCGGTGAACAGACGTTCCACTTCACGCACGCCGCCCGCGGGACAGCGCGCACGTCATCCACTGACTACGTTCGGCTTATCGGCGGCGGCCACGATCCCGCCGGGGGGGGAGCCAACTCGCCGCGGTAAGGCGGCCGAATGTCTGCGGTTTGTTGGAACCCGCCGAGGGGGACGGGCGTCCAAGGTTCGGACATTCGATTGCAGGCGTTCTCGCACACAAGGAGATCCTCGTCATGCGGACAAGACGCACGCGCCATATGTCGGTCCTTTTTGTCATGGTGGTTGCAGCGGTGGCGTTGCTTCGTGCCGAGCTGTTGGCCGACCGGGCCACCACCGGGGACCTCGGCGGCGGGGAGCGATACCTGACCCACGTGAGCACCGATAAGCCCATCTATCGCCCCGGCGAGAAGGTTTACGTCCGGGGCGTGATCCTGCACGCCAACAAGCACACGCCGCTGGCTGGCGGCGGGCAGTTGCAGGGCGTGGTCGAGATCAAGGGGCCCAAGGGCGACGTGGTCGCGTCCGGCTTCGCGGTCGCCGAGGACAGCGTCGTCGGCTTCGCGTGGCCCGTCCCCGCCGAGCAGGCCGGCGGCGAGTACACCGTCAAGGTCAGCTATCCGGGCTACGGCCACGCCCCGGCCCAGCGTAGATTCGACATCCGCGCCTACCGCGCCCCGCGTCTGAAGAGCCAGATCGTCTTCCTGCGTGACGGCTACGGCCCCGGCGACGACGTGGGGGCCACGCTGCACGTCGAGCGGGCCGAGGGCGGCATCCCCGACGGGGCCGAAGTCACCGCCATCGCCCGCGTGGACGGCGAGGAGGTGTTCCGCGGCCCGGCTCGCGTCGACGCCGACGGCAACTGCACCGTGCACTTCGAACTGCCGGAGAGCATCGCCCGCGGCGAGGGAACGCTCGCCCTCGTCATCGAGGACGGCGGCATCGTCGAGACCGCGGCGAAGACGATCCCCATCCTGCTCCAGACCGTCGACCTGAACCTCTATCCCGAGGGCGGCGAGTTGGTCGCCGGGTTGGCTACGCGCGTCTACCTCGAAGCCCGAACGCCGGCCCGCAAGCCCGCCGACATCGCCGGTGTGGTCCTCGACGCCGAAGGCCACGAAGTCGCCGCGTTCCGCACCGAGCACGAGGGTCGCGGCCGCTTCGAATTCACGCCGAAGAAGGGCGGCGCGTACACGCTCAAGATCAATGAACCTTCCGGCATCAATACCACCTACCCACTGCCGGCGGTGAAGGACGCCGGCACCGTGATCCGCGCCCTCGATGATCGCTATCCGCGCGACGAGGCGGTCCGACTCGGTGTACTCAGCACCGCCGCCGGCCGGCGGAAGATCACGCTCAGCAAACGCGAGGTCGAAGTCGCATCGGCAAGCTTCGACGCCGAACCCGGTGTGGTCGCCAATGTCGTCCTCACGCCACCGTCGAGCGCCGACGGCGTGCTCGTGGCCACGGTCTGGGATGAGTCCGGCAAACCACTGGCCGAGCGTCTCATCTACCGCGAGCCTGACAAGACGTTGAAGATCAACGTCACCGCCGACGAGAAGTCGTACGTTCCGGGCGCCGCCGTCACGCTCACCGTCGCCACCACCGACGAGAACGGCTCGCCGCTCGGGGCCGTCGTCGGGCTGACCGTCACCGACGACAGCGTCCTCGAGATGATCGAGAAACGCGAGCAGGCCCCGCGCCTGCCCGTGATGGTTCTGCTCGAGGACGACGTGCAGGAGCTGGCCGACGCCCACGTGTACCTCGACGCCAGCGATCCGAAGGCCCCGCGGGCCGTCGACCTGCTGCTCGGCACGCAGGGGTGGCGGCGGTTCGCCTTCATCGACGCGCCTGCGTTTCTCGCCAAGCACGGCGACGCCGCTCGCCGCGTGCTCGCCCTGCGCATGACCAGCCCGACCGAGCGAGACACGTCCGCCCGACACGCCGGCAAAAAGCGCGGACTCGGGCGGTTCGAGTGGTTCTTCGGCGGAGAGGCCGGGGCACCGGTGCCTGAGGCGGCCGCAGCCCCGGTTGACAACTTCGCGGTGAGAGCAGCCGGTCCGAAAGTGCCGCCCGCGGCCAAGCCGGTCGAGAACGAGGCCGAGCGCCTTCGTGTCGACGCAAAACCCGCACGGCCGGCGCTGGTCGCCGCGCTTGACGAGGCGAAGAAGATGGAGGTCGCCCAAGCGATCGCTCCGTTCGCCGAGCGTGAACTCGCCGACGCTGACGTGGCGCGTTTGCGGCGCCGAGCCCCGGCACGCAACGACTTCGTCGCCGTCCGCGTCTACGCCCACGCCAGTCGGCCCAACCGCCGGCCCGGCGACCGGGTGGACTTCACCGAGACCCTCCTCTGGAACGCCGGCGTTCGCACCGACGCCATGACCGGCAAGGCCACCGTTTCCTTCGCGCTCGGTGATTCGATTACCGCCTTTCGCGTCCTTGCCGACGGCTTCAGCGAGCGCGGCGCCCTCGGCGCGGGCACGACGACGGTCGAGTCCGTCGAGCCGTTCTACCTCGAGCCGAAGCTGCCGCTCGAAGTCACGGCCGGCGACGTTGTCCAACTCCCACTCGGCATCGTCAGCGGCGTGGACACGCAACTGACCAATGTGGCACTCACCACGAACGCCCCCGACGGAATCAGCATCACCGGCGTCGAGCCTTTCGCGCTTGACCCCAAGGCAAGAGAGCGACAGATCCTCGCCATGCGTATCGGCCAGGTGACCGGGCCGTTCTTCCTGGAGTTCGCCGCCAATGCCGGTCCATACGCCGACAAGGTCACGCGTACACTCAACGTCAAGCCGCTCGGCTTCCCGGTCGAAGTGGCGTTCGGCGGAATGCTCGGCCCCGACGCTCCCGTCGCGCAAGCAGTCGTCATTCCCGCCGATGTTGTCCCGGCCAGCCTGACGACCACGGCCGCGGTCTATCCGACGCCGCTCGCCAACCTCACGCAGGCCCTCGAGCGCCTCATCCGCGAGCCGCACGGCTGCTTCGAACAGACCAGCTCGACGACCTACCCGCTCGTCATGGCCCAGCAGTACTTCCTCTCGCACACCGGCGTCGAGCCCGCATTGATCGAGCGCAGCCGCAGCCTGCTCGACAAGGGCTACGCCAAGCTGGTCAGTTTCGAGTGCAAGCAGAAGGGTTATGAGTGGTTCGCCGCCGACCCCGGCCACGAAGCGTTGACCGCCTACGGCCTGCTCGAGTTCAACGACATGAGCAAGGTCCGCGAGGTCGACGCGGACATGCTCGCCCGCACGCGAGCATGGCTGCTCAAAGCCCGCGACGGCAAGGGCGGCTTCACCCGCAAGCGCCGCGCGCTGCACACGTGGATCACCGACCCCGACTGCTCGAACGGCTACGTCACCTGGGCCCTGCTCGAGGCCGGCGAGAAGAGCCTTGCTCCGGAGATCGCATCGCTGAGGACGGCCGCCGCCGCGAGCAAGAACAGCTACGTTCTCGCCCTCGCCGCCAACGTGATGCATCTGGCCGGCGAAGAGGTCGCCGCCCGCAAGCTGATGGACCGCCTCGTGGCCAAGCAGACCAAGGACGGCTGGGTCAACGGCGCTACGACGTCGATCGTCGGCTCCGGCGGTGACGCGCTCAAGATCGAGACGACCTCGCTGGCCGTGCTGGCGTGGCTTCGCGATCCGTCCTACGCCGCGGCGGTCGAGAACGGCATCCGCTACCTGGCTGAGAGCTGCAAGTCCGGCCGCTACGGCTCGACGCAGTCTACGGTTCTCGCCCTTCGCGCCATCGTCGACTACGACAAGGCCCGGGCCAAGCCCAAGGCGCCCGGCGCCGTCCGCATTCTCGTCGACGGCCAGACCGTCGGTGACGCGGTCGCTTTCGACGCGAAGACGCAAGGGGCGATCGAGCTGCCCGACATCAGCGAGCTGCTCGAACCCGGCAAACACACCGTCGAGCTGAAGATGACCGACGGCTCCGAGATGCCGTTTTCGCTCGCCGTCAACTACCACAACAGGCAGCCCGCCTCGGCCGAAGAGTGCAGCCTCGACCTCGAAGTCAGCCTACGCGACGAGCGGATCGATGAAGGCGCCGTCACCGAGGCGGCCGTCGTCGTCACCAACAAGACCGACAAGCCGATCCCCACCCCAGTCGCCATCGTAGGCCTACCGGGCGGACTCGAGCCAAGGCACGACCAGCTCAAGGAACTGGTCAAGACCGAGACCATCGCCGCCTACGAGGTAATCGGCCGCGACGTGGTGCTCTACTGGCGCGAGCTGAAAGCCAACCAGAAAGTCGAGCTACCCCTCAGCGTGGTGGCCGCCGTCCCCGGCACGTACACCGCCCCCGCCAGCCGAGCGTACCTCTACTACACCGACGAGCACAAAACCTGGCGCCCCGGCCTGCAAGTGACAATCAACGCGCGAAGCAAGTAGGGGTGATTCGGGCGATCGTCGTCCGTGGGGGCGACCGTCAGCGGGTACCCCGCCGATTGCCCCACCCCAACCGACACGTCCCGATCCCGATGTACATCGGGATCGGATGAGGGGGCGTGGCACTGAAGTCACACGCAGCGCGGGTCTTGACGGTCCCCCGTTTTCGCC
>CAYMME010000450.1:0-7546 GCA_964391465.1 uncultured Planctomycetales bacterium | reverse complement strand
CCACGACGGGCCGAGCCCCCGAAAACCCGAGTTGTTACGGCGGAATCAATGTTGCGTCGATCACGAAAGAAAGCGGCAGCGCATGGCTTTCATACTCACCTCCCCCGCCGTATAGCATTGCCGGCGATGGCGGGTCTCAGGGGGTCACCGTGACGGTCGATCCCAACGGCTTGTCGCCGAATACATACTCGGATCGGCTATTGGTCGTGTCGAATGATCCGGATGAGAGCCCGTATCCGGATGGGGTGTTTGTAGATCTGATCGTGACGTGCGTTGCGCCGACCGTTACACTGCATCCGCAGGGCCAGACGCTCTGCGATGGGCAAGCAGCGGTTTTCACCGTCACGGCGGGTGGAACTTCGCCGCTCAGCTATCAGTGGCGCAAGGACGGTGCCGACATTGTCGGAGCCACCGGCGATTCGTACACGATCGATCCCGTGGGGCCGGGTGACACTGGTAGCTACGACGTCGTCGTGACCAACACGTGCGGAGCGGAGACGAGCAACCCTGCTCCGTTGACGGTGAACACCGCGCCCTCGATCACTCAGCATCCGGAAAGCGAGACGGTCTGCGAAGGGCAAGCAGCGGTCTTGACCGTCACGGCGAGTGGCACCTCGCCGCTCAGCTACCAGTGGCGCAAGGACGGCGCCGATATCGTCGGAGCCACCGGCGATTCGTACATGAGCGATCCCGTGGCGCCGAGTGACGCTGGTAGCTACGACGTTGTCGTGACCAACACGTGTGGAGAGGCGACGAGCGACCCCGCGGGGCTGACAGTGAACACGGCGCCCTCGATCACTCAGCATCCACAGAGCCAGACGGTGGCCGAAGGCGATCCTGTGACATTCTGCGTTACGGCAACGGGCGCGCCGGCGCCCACTTATCAATGGAGGAAGGATGGCACTGATATCCCTGGCGCTACGGGATCCTGTTATACAATCGCCGCCGTCGGGCCGGGCGATGCCGGGGGGTATACGTGTGGGGTGTCGAACGCCTGCGGTGGGCTTGACAGCAGCACAGCCAACCTTACCGTCCTCGGTGCTGCGCCCGTGTGGTATGTCGATGCCGATGCCGCCGGGGCCAACGACGGGACGAGCTGGTGCGACGCGTTCAACAACCTGCAAGACGCTCTGGCGGTCGCGACCGCGGGCGACACGATCAAAGTCGCCGAGGGCACCTACATGCCTGACGGAGGCTGGACGCCGAACGCAGGTGCGCACGTACCCGGCAGCGGCGATCGCGCGGCTACGTTCCGGCTAAGGGATGGCGTTACGATTGAAGGCGGCTACGCCGGCTGCGGCGAGCCCGACCCCGACGACCGCGATCTCGATCTTTACGAAACAACCCTTAGCGGGGACCTCAACGGTGATGACGGTGCGACTGGCAGCGATTGCTGCATAGCAAACGGGGGCCCGGGGTGTGATGACGCAGCATGTGAGGATATCGTCTGCGGATGGAGGAACGCTTGCTGCGATTCCTGGGAGGCCCCATGCCGTTTTTTTGCGTGGACTCAATGTTGCGAGACATGCGGCCGCTGCGACAACGTGTACCAGGTAGTGTACGCGAGTTCGGTCAACGAGACGGCGGTGCTCGACGGCTTCACCGTCACGGGTGGTGTGGCGTGGGAGGTCGGTGGTTGGCGCTTATTCGGGGGCGGGCTCTACAACACCGGTAGCCCGACCATCCGTAACTGCACGTTCATCGGAAACTTTGGCGTGAACTTTGCGGGTGCAATCTGGAATAGTGGGATCGTCAGTCAGCCTAGAATCGTAAGTTGCGCGTTCTTGGAGAATGGCTCTGCGAATATGGGTGGAGCTGTATACAATGCCTTTGGCAGCAGTCCAACCGTGGCCAATTGCCTGTTCGCTGACAACTATGCAGTCGCGGGTGGAGCGATGGCTGACGGCAGCGGCACCGTGACAAACTGCACATTCGCCAACAACGTCGCGCCGGCTGGAGGAGGTGGCATAGCTAGCAGCAATATGGTGGTCACGAATTCCGTCTTCTGGGGAAACGTCAGCGATGGTTTTACGCTTGAGGAGGCCCAGATTATCTGGTCTTCTGGGGTGATCAACTATTCCTGCGTTCAAGGCTGGAGTGGCGCCCTTGGTGGTGTGGGCAACATTGACAGCGACCCGCTTCTTGCTGATGTAGCCAACGGCAACCTGCACCTCCAAAGCGGTTCACCGTGCATCGACGCCGGGAACAACGCCGCCGTGCCGGGTGGCGTCAGCACCGACCTCGACGGCAACGCGCGCTTCGTGGACGACGGGGCCGTGGCCGACACGGGCAACGGCACGCCGCCCCTGGTGGACATGGGGGCGTTCGAGGCTCCAGGCGACTGCAACGGCAACATGGTGCCGGATGAGACGGAAAACGACACGGATCTCGATGGTGTGATCGACGATTGCGACAACTGCCCGAACATTCCGAACGCTGACCAGACCGACGCGGATGGCGATGGCATAGGTGATGCATGTGACTGTGATTGGAACTTGGGCGTCCCTACGCTGGAGCCGCGAAGCCATTCCGGCGTGGCCCTAGGGCGGGACAACAGAATCTACGTCGCCGGAGGAAATAACGCTGGCGGCCCCACAAACAAGGTGGAGCGATTCGACGAAGCGCTGCAGGCGTGGTCGTTCGTGGCGCCGCTACCAGCCCCTACGACAGGAACGGCCGCAGCGGTGGATAATGCCGGGTTCATCTACGTGATCGGCGGCGCGAGAAGCGGAATCGGTCCGGTCGCGAACGTCTACCGGTATGACTATGATTCCGATTCGTGGTCCGAGGTCTGCCCGCTGAACATTGCTCGCAGCGGCCACGCCGTTGCAACCGACAGTCAGGGACGGATCTATGCCCTCGGTGGCGAAGATTCAACCGGGGCTCTTTTAAGCTCCGTGGAGCGCTATGATCCGAGTACAACGAAGTGTTGGGAAACCCTTCCCCCTGCCAACATGAACGTGGCAAGACAGTCGTTCGGAGCCGCCGTTGACTCATCGGATAGGGTGTACGCTATAGGTGGAGCCATAGGCGGTGGGGAGACGGCAACCGTCGAACGGTACGATCCGACCAGCGACACTTGGAACTTCGTCGCGCCCATGCCAGGAGGCAAACGTGCGACGCAAGTGGCGAAGGGCTTGGACGGTAAGTTCTACGTTGCTGGAGGGTGGCAACCCGGTTACACCGACCGAGTAGAGGCCTACGACCCGAGCACAGATACATGGTCCAGTTACTGTAGCATGAATCGTGCAACGAACAATTTTGATATGGTCACGAGTTCGTGTGGCATCATCTACGCCATCGGCGGCGATTTCGGTGTCACAACGGTTGAGATCAGCGTCCCGACCCCGGATGTGATCGACAGCGATGACGATGGATTGTGCGATGGCGTTGACAACTGCCCCGACGTCCCCAACCCCGGCCAGGAAGACCGCGACGGGAACGGCGTCGGCGACGCTTGCGACCCGGCCTTTATTCCCACCGTATCTGGGTGGAGCTTGGCCGGTATGACGTTGCTGCTGCTTACAGCAGGCGCGGTCGTTATCCGGAAGCGCGGGCGAAGCAAAACGACGCCGTGTTCGACTCTTTGAGCGACGGCTCGACTACCGGACCCAAAGGCGGTCTACGCGTGTGACCAGCGCGATCCCATTGCGTCCGACCATCAGATCAGGCAAGCTTCATCTGAAACATCGCTTGCCATTGCGCGCATGAACCGTGCGGAAAAACCGTAAAGCTTATAAACCCGAGCCCACCCCCCGTTACCACCGGCGGATGACAACGGCTGGTGACGCACGATGGCAACGTACAACGCACGCTACTACACGGATGCAACGGCATTCGCGCGCAGCAGCACGGGGACTTTGCCTCGGCCAAGCTTCCCGCCAATCGTAATGCATGCACACATTCGGTCAGACATTGCACAGCTCCTCATGCGGTCCGGGGCGCTGCATCATGCGTCCCTCGGACATGGTCGGGAGACCAGGACCGGCCACAGTCTCTATGCCATCAATTCCTTACCTTTAGAGAACGGTTGCTCGATACGACGGGCTCCGTACCGGTGCTCACGGTCTTTGGATTGACGCGAGAACGAGTGGTATTGCTGCTGTCCGCGCGGGTGAGATCAGCGCGAGACGCGCCGGAGACAGGAAGGGCAGCCGCCACGGCCAAGGGGGATCTGAAACCTTGATCCTGCTCTCGCTACGTCGAAGGGCGTCGAGGTGCTATCGACGTACCGATGCGATGTCCCTTGGGAACGCTTGGCCAGGCCGTGTGCCAGAGCACGCGGACGGGCATCGAAATGACACGTTGAATTGAATGAGGATGAGCGGCGCGGGCCAATCTTGACCCCGTCAAGATACGCTTGTGACCTTCGTTCGCGCCTCGAAAGGCCCCTTCGCCGCAGGGCTTTTTAAGCTGCGCCGCGCGGCGTGCCCGCCGTGCCGGGTGTGAACCGTGTCCGTCAACGACAGGAGCGGCCCGAAGGTGGGGGCAACGCGTTTTTCAACCCAGGCTATGCAGTCATCGCGAGCTGTGAGCACGCGCATGCGCGGAAGGGCGCACATGCCCGTGACCTGTGTCCATGCCGCGCAGCCGCGTGCGCGCTGAGGAGCATAGACGCCGTGTGAGTGAGGGCAAGCTTTATTAGCCCGAAGCGACAATACGCATCTATGGAGAGCGAGTTCGTGCGGCCCGAACTGCGAGTGGAACAGAGCGATGTGGATGTGCGCGCCCTGGCCGCTCGCTTGGATCGAGCGGATATCCTGCTCCTGCGGCAGTTCTACGTGACCGGCTCGCCCAACCCGAACGATACCGTCCCTCACATCCTGCGGGTGCTCGTGGATACCGTCCAGCGCGGCGGAGGACCCGTGTCGCGCCTGTCCTACGGGGCGATCCGGTATCGCCTGGAGAACCTGGTGGCGCTCGGGCTGCTGGGGAAGATCGCCCGCACCAACCCGGCCGCGTACTGCCCGTTGGACTCGATGGTGCAGCCGGTCAGGAGGATCATGCTTCTGGTTGCAGCCGATTTCGCGGGCATCTGGAGTCAGCCGCCGGGAGGGAAGCCATGAGACGCGGCCGGCCCGCGATGCGGGAGGAGTTGCGGGGGCAGATCCTGAACGCGCTGGCGGACGGGGAGTATCCTGTCACGGCCAACTCGGTGAAGCGACTTCTGGATGCCCGACGGGCCCGGAGGTGCGGCTGGCACACGGTGCGCAAGTACCTGGAGGAGTTGTCGGCTGAACGACTCGTCCTGCGTCAGCCGTTGCCGGCCGCCTGCGGCCGCAAGCCGTTGGTGGTCTATGTTGGCCGTCACGGCGCAGACCGCTAGCAAGCGGGAATTTCTGCAAACGTTTTCAAACGTTTGAAAACAAGTGGTAGAGCAAAGACCGAAGGGCTCGCACGTGGGACGGTTCTTCGGTTAGCCGTCTCTTCGACCGACGAGAACCGAACGACACGCACAGTATATAACTTATAACAGTGTTATAGTTGTGAGAGAGAGAGTACGGTCCGGCGGCTCTCACGAGAATCGGATCCCCCAGTTGTTTTCAAAGTCTTGAAAATCTTCGCAAAAAATCTTAAAAATGTTCGCAGAAAACCTTAAAAATGTTCGCAGAAAATGCTCCCAACACCCATCTCGGACGGACAAGCATATAAGCACCCCGCACCAAGTATCACGCATGGAGGATCTCGCACGTGAGGTGGGCCGCCTGGCCCGTCAGATTGAGGCGGATCTCGAGGAACTGCGAACCCGGGCGACTGAGTCGAACGAGCCGGAGACCAGTGTCCTCGGCCGCATCGAACGCATCCTGGGGACCGTCCACACGCACACCAGCACCCTGGTCGACCGCGTGCCCGAGAATCTCGAGCAAGTCCTGGTCGAACTGAAGCGCGCCCTCATCCTTCGGCTCGGGGAGTCCACGGAACCGACCGGACCGAATCGGTCGTTGGGTTCGACCCTGTCGGGGCCGAACCCGTCGGTTCTGGCGAACCAGTCGAATGGGTCACCCGAGACAGGGGTCCACTCGCTCACGCCGCAGGAGCGTCGCGTGTTCCGGCTCTGCTTCCAGTCCGGCTTCGTGACGTACCGCGACATCGCCGGGGAGCTGGGCATCACGCCGTCGGCAGCCAAGAACCTGGTGAACCAGATCTTCCAGTCGGACCGGAAGCGGCCGCTCTTCACCAAGCAGTACGAGCACGGCACCGCGAAGGTCGGCGTCCGGCCCGATGTCGAACGGAGCATCCTCACCAAGGGCGGACGACGAAGAACCAAGCCCACGCCTGACACCGAGGATGTCATCGTCTGAACTCACGCAGCTCGAACGATGCGCCCCCCCGGGCTCCTCGGCGTTTGGCCCACGACCAGGATGCCCGCAGCCGCCAGTCGGCCGAGATGCTTGGAGAACGTGCGTGTGGCGACCGGCTGAGCACCATGCTCTCGGCAGTGGTCGAGGTACGCCTGCTTCAGCGCAGTGGTTCCAATGTGGTCGTGTCTCGTCGCCAGCGCGTGGATGATTCGTTCGTGCTCCGTCAGGCGCATGACGCGTGTCTCGCGTCGAAGGCTTTCCCATTGCCGTCGGTAGGCGTCCACAAGCCGGTCATCCAGTCTCGGCCTTCCTGCCCGCTCTGCCTCGGCCGCCGCCTGGCGTAGCAGTTGGATGGCCAGTCGCGCATCCCCGGCCGCCGCGCGGGCCATGCGGTTGATGATCGACGGCGACCATGTGCCGGGCATCAAGCCTCGCCGCGCACGGTCAGTCAGAATCTGCCGCATGTGGCTGACCGAATACGCGGGCAGTTCGACGATCACCGGGCAAAGCCGTGACCGAACACGTTCATCGAGCGGGGCCAGCGCCCGCGTGCTGTTGGCAACCGCGATAACGCCCGCCTTGGGCAGTCGCAGCAATCCGTAGAGGATCTCCTCTCGCTGTTGCGGCATGGGGCGGTCGATCTCGTCCAGGATGACCGCGGTCGGCCTCTCGCGGAGCGCCTGCCGGATCCGGTCGAGCTTGACGTTGGTATCCTGGGCCTCGGCCCCGAGGATCTTGAGCTCGTCGATAATCGACTGGGCGACGCTGTACAGCGTGCGGTGCTGCCAGCAGTTCAGGTAGACCCCGACTCTGGTGCTTCCGTCCGCGCAGGTTCGTTCGACGGTCCATCGCGCCAGCATCGTCTTCCCGCTGCCCGGTGAACCGTACAGCCACGCGCTGAGCGGCGGCTCGCCGCGATGCATCGGAGCGAGACAAGTCCGCAGCATGCCTTCTTCTGCGTCGCGGCCGACTGGTCTACCTCCAGCCATCTCAACGCTCAAGACTTCTCCGTCCGCGATGATCGCCGTATCTCCCACTCCGGTATTCCAAGCCATGTTCGCCTCACGCCTGCTCAACGCGGCGTTCCCGCGTGATTTCACTACTGTGCGATAGTAATTGGCGGACATCCTTATAAAGCTATCGGCGGATCTCACGGGAAGAGGGCAAGCCCATCGAAGCCTGCGGCGGATCCGAATGACGTTCAGATCCCGCAGCTGAAAACGCCCAAACGTAAGCGCAGGCGA
>CAYMME010000449.1:0-7563 GCA_964391465.1 uncultured Planctomycetales bacterium | reverse complement strand
TCGGCGGCTCCGCCGCTCCCTCACGGTCGCGGTTCGGAGAAGGGGTGACAGCGGGTCTTTTCGGTTGCGGGCGAAGCTCGCGCCAAGCACCACTGCCTGCCCCACTTGGCCGGCGGTGCCGACGCGGGGGAACCCCTGCGCGCAATCCGTGTATAATCTTGGCGGACTCATTCACAGGGAGGCTATGCTCATGAATGCTGATGGTTCGTTGACGCGGCGTGATTTCGTGGCCGCGACTGTGGCGGCCGGTGTGACGCTTTCCGGCCGGGACACATCCGAGGCCGCGGCCAAGAACGAGAGCAAGGCGGCCCACAAGATCTGCGCGTTCTGCAAGCCGTTTCAATCGCTCACCTACGACGAGCTTGCCGACCGGATGGCGGAGCTGGGCTTCGACGGCATCGAAGCCACCATTCGCAACGGCGGTCACATCAAGCCGGCCCAGGCCAAGGACGAGTTGCCCAAGATGGTCGAGGCGCTGAGGAAGCGCGGTCTGGAGATCACCGTCATGGCCTCCAGCATCAACCGCGCGGACCAGCCCCACGCCGAGGACACGTTGCGAACCGCGGCGGCATTGGGCGTCAAGCGCTACCGCATGGCGTACTTTCGCTACGACCTCAACCGGCCGGTCGTCGATCAGCTCGATGAGCTTCGCCCCGTGCTCAAGGATCTGGCCGCACTGAACCGCGAGTTGGGCATCGCGGCCGTGTACCAGAACCATGCCGGAACGAAGAACGTCGGCGCACCCCTGTGGGACCTGCACAGCCTGATCCGGGACTACCCGGTCGATCAGATCGGGGCGGCGTTCGACATCCGGCACGCCGCGGTCGAGGGCGGCCTGTGTTGGCCCGTCCACTTCAACCTGATGCGACCGCATCTGGGCATCGTCTACGTGAAGGACTTCCGCTGGAACGGCCGAAAGGTCGGCAACGTGCCGCTCGGGAAGGGTATGGTCGATCCGAAGTTCTTCAAGATGCTGCGCAAATCCGGCTACGGCGGCCCAATCTCACTGCACGAAGAGTATCTCGACCACCGCAAGCCTGAACTCGTGCCCAAGCACCTCGAGGCCATGCGGAAAGACCTCGAGACGCTCCGGTCGTGGCTGAAGGCGTAGGGTACGCCATAGATCCCGAGGGGTCCGCCACCCGCTGCCGGGTCGCGGGTAGAAGGTAGTGTCCCAGGCGTAAGCCAGGTAGCCACAATGAGTTGACCCGACAACGCAATCCGTCGATGATTCTGGTAATCGGACCAACCGATCCGGGTCGCGTCGTCGGGCGTGTTTTGGGAACTTCAGGTCCCGGTGGGCGTCCAATCCTATGAGTAACTCGTCCTTGCCGGCCCGTGCGACATCCATCTCGTTCCAGGATGCCGATCTCGTCCGGCAGGTGCGGGGAGGCGATACCGCCGCCTTTGGGTACCTGGTCGCGAAGTACCAGGACCGTGTGTACAACACATGCTGGCGGATTTGCGGCAATGTCGACGACGCCCGGGACCTCACGCAGGATGCGTTTCTCAAGGCCCTGGAGTCGATCGGGCGCTTCGAGGAGAAGAGCAGCTTCTATACGTGGCTGTTTCGCATCGCCGTGAACCTGACGATCTCCCACGGCCGGAAGCGCCAGCGCCGGGCAACCGTGCCGCTCGAACGCAACCCGACGGATCGGGAGGTCAACCGGCAGGTCGTGGGTCTGATCGATCGCTTGCACGGGTCCGAGGACGACAACCCGGAGCGTGCGGCCCAAAAGGCGGAGACGAACGAGTTCGTCATACGGGCGCTGAATGCACTGGACGAGGACCACCGAACCGTCCTCGTCCTCAAGGACATCGAGTCGTTGGGTTACGAAGAGATCGCTGCCATCCTCTCGGTGCAGTTGGGAACGGTGAAGTCGCGTGTGCATCGGGCTCGAATGGCGTTGCGGGAGAAACTGAAACCGGTGTTGGTTCGTGGTTGAGATGCGTGCGTCATGGCTGGCAAGGATGACGAAAACCTGAACGACCTGCTGTCGGCCTACCTGGACGACGAACTCGACGCGGAGGCACAAGCCCGCGTCGAGGCGCACCTGGTCGCCGACCGCGAAGCGCGGGCTCTGTACGACGAACTGCGGGCCACCCGCACCCTGCTGTCGTCGTTGCCGCGTGGACGCGCCCCGGACGACCTCACCGAAGTGATTACCAGTCGCCTCGAACGTCGAGAGCTGCTGGACGACGCGGACGAGCCGGGTGAGGTCCTTGCCGCCGGCCGGCTACGGATGGGGAAGCTTCTGGCCACCGCGGCCATGCTCGCCGTCGTCTGCTCGGTCGGATTCGTGATCTACCAGGGGATGCGCGACGCGCCGTACGATCAGCTCGCCTTCCACAAACGCGATGCCGCGCCGCCCATGAATGAGAGCCTCGCCACCCGGCCACCGATCGACGGCGACAAGGCCGGGGCCGACGAGGGTCGCGGCATGCCCGCGACAGCGGCGCCCGCGGAAGTTGCTCGGGTCGAGGTGGTGAAGGAACGCGAAGAGAAAGTTGCTTCCGCCAAGCGGCCCGCGAAGGGTGCGGTCCCGGCCGCCGCCAAACCCGCGACCGAGATGGTTCGGCTTACCGAACCAGCCGCCGCGGCCGAATCAGCCGAACCGACCGACCTCGGCGATGCGGTAGTCTTGGACGATGAATCCGAGACTCTTGCCAAGTCGAGCGCGGGCGTGACGGTTCGCTTGGGTGAGGCCGTGGCCAAGGTCGGGGCCGCCTTGCGAGAGCGGGCGACCTACGTGGCCGACCTTCACGCTCGGCAATTGGAGGAGAAGTCGTCTCCCGAGCCGCTCGCGTCGGTGGTCATGGCGGAGTCGGAAGGCGCGCCGCCGGATGCGGAACTCGCGGTCGAGGTCGCATCGGTTGATACACTCGCGACGGTCGACAAGATGGTGCGGAGCTACGGGGCGTCCGACCCGTCCGCGGTCGCTGCGCCGTCCGGTATGGCGGGTGCTGCGCAGACATACGCCGTCCGAATCGACCGTTCCGCCTTGCCCGGCCTGGTCACCGCGTTTCGTGCCGAGCCGGAGGGTGCAGTGCGTCTGCGGTCGTTCAGGGCCGGGTCGTACCAGGCTACGACTTGGGCCGAAGCCGATCTGCTCGCCGTCGACCGGGCCGGCCGGCCCGCCTTCGAGACGTTCGGGGATTTGGCAGCGGCGCCGGAGAGACCGGCGCTCGCCCGCAAGGCCCGTGCGAAGGATGGAGAGGCAATGTCGCGCCGTGCCGGGAAGGCAGGTACGCTGAGAAGACCATCCTCGCCCGCGGATGACGACCGCGCCGCGTTGCGCGACCGATATGCGCTTCTCGACAAGGCTGACGACGGTGAGCACGAGCAGCGCGTGTTGCGGAGCGTGACCCGATCGCGCGCGCCGATTGCGGGTGCACGGGGCCGCGCTGCACCTGCTTCCTCTGCTCCGCAAAAGCAGCGCGCCAATGTCGAATCGGATACTGTGCGCGATGAGGCGGCGGGGAAGAAGATCGCCCCTCGCCCGGCTCGGCAGTCGCGCCGGCCCCGGGGGCAGGTGGCGGAGGTCCGACCCGTAGATGCGCTAACGCCGGCATCCCAGTCGGCTCATTGGCACGCCCGTGGACTTGCAGGCCAAGCGCAAACCCGTCCCGAGGAGGTGCCGGAACAGATTACGCTTCTGGTCAAGGTGTTTGGGCCCGCTCCCGCCGCCGTGGCCGAGTCCGTATCGCAGTCCACGACCCAGGCCACGCAGTCCGTCTCGCCATAGCCATCACCGGCACCGCCGGTAGGGCTCGCCTGGCCGCAGATCCGGGCCGCATCTGCGTTTCCGGCCGCCGACTTCACGTTCCGGCCATCACACGGTCGATCTCGGGACGCGCACCCCAGAGGCAGGTCAGTCGTTCGCGCTCGTCAGTCTTCGGGCCGACGGGCGAGCCGGCTTCCGCCCGCAGCACCGACCAAGCCAGGCAGCCGGCGACCGGACATTCCGTTTCGACCTTGGGCAGCGGCAGCACGTGCTGATACGCTTCAATCAGCGTGCTCGCCAACCTCACGTCCAGAACGCCATCCGCTCGACGGCAGAGTAGTGTGACCGCATCGAGCAACTCCACGCTACGTGGCCGCGTCACCACCGACATCCAGTCGAGAACCGCGCTGACCGCTCCCGTGCCGTCGAACAGAACCGCTTGACGTGAGAAGTCTCCGTGAGTCAGTTGCGGCGAGAGTCGTTGCAGTTGTTCCACTCCTGCGGTCACGGCCTCGGTCATCGGCCCCAGGGGCATCGGGGTGGTTACTCCACCTCGCTCCAAGTAGCGCCGGACGCGGTCGCTCGTGTTGCCATTGTCTGCCATCGGCGGGCTCGGCGTGTCGGCGTCCGCGAGCTCGGCGAGCGTCGCGTGGCAGATTGCCAGCCGCTCGCCCCACGCGGCCGCCACTCGCTCCGTGACTGCGTCGGAGGGAACCGCACGTCCTTCCGGAAACTCCATCAGCAATGCGTGCCGACCCTCCAGGCCGCGAACGACGGACTGCCCGCTCGGTGTTTCGTGGAGCTTCGGGACCGGATACCCGAGCTCGGCCGCGTGACGCATCGCACGCACTCCCGACTCGATGGCCGACGGAGGAAACGACTGGTCGACCAGCAGGAGCAGCGTGGACTCGTCCCCACACACGACTTCGAACCCCGCTCCGTGCTGGCCCTTGTGGACGGGACGCAACCGAGTCAACCGCGCAATGTCCCACTCTTGACGCAACAACGCTGCGATCTGTGCGTACAGGCGTTCTGTCATGACCGGCAGCATAACGCACGCTGCGGTCATGCGATACAGGTGTGGTTGTCGCTGAGCTTCCCTCTCGGGCCGACACCCCCTACAGTGGTGACTCGAGCGGTCGGGGTGTGACGCTCGCGCGGTGCCGGTCCGAAAGGACGTCGCGCGGCGATGTGGGTGAGCGGCCTGAATCATGCACTTCGAGTGAGGTGGAGTATGCGACGAAGCCATATGGCAGTTGGGGGAGCATTGCTTGTTTCGTTTGTTGTAGCGAGCGCCCGCGCGGAAATGTCCACGCGGGTGTTGGAGGCGGGAAAGACCCCGGCCGACAGTCGGCTCGGCGAGGGTCGAAGCCTGCGCAGCTATCATCCGTGGACACCTCCGTCGAGCAAGACGGCGTGGGAGGCTCGCCGCGAGGTGCTGCGCACGCAGCTTCGCGTGGCGGCCGGGCTGTGGCCTATGCCGCCGAAGACTGCGGACAAGGCGATGATCCACGGCAAGATCGACCGCGGCGACTACACGGTCGAGAAGGTGTACTTCGCCAGTTATCCCGGTCATTACGTGACCGGCAACCTGTACCGTCCGAACGGACGTACGGACCCCGGGCCGGCAGTGTTGTCGCCGCACGGACATTGGCCCGAAGGGCGGTTCGTGGACCAGGGTGAGGAGAAGGGCAAGAAGGAGATCGAATCGGGTGCGGAGAAGACGATGCCCGGTGCGCGGTACCCGTTGCAGGCGCGGTGCGCGACGCTGGCCCGCATGGGCTGTGTGGTCTTTCACTACGACATGGTCGGCTACGCCGACAGCAAGCAAATGGGTCACGGCGGGTTCACGGGCGTCCAGGCGGGCCTGCGCTTGCAGAACGCCCTCGGCCTGCAGACCTACAACTCGACCCGGGCGTTCGAGTTCCTGGCCGAACTGCCCGATGTCGACCCCAAGCGGATTGCCGTGACGGGGGCCAGCGGCGGGGGCACGCAGACGTTCATGCTCTGCGCGGTGGACGACCGCCCGGTGGCGAGTTTTCCTGCGGTGATGGCATCCACGGCCATGCAGGGCGGCTGCACGTGCGAGAACGCGCCGCTGCTGCGCGTGGGTACGGGGAACATCGAGATCGCGGCACTGGCGTCGCCGCGGCCGCTCGGGCTGACCGGGGCGAACGACTGGACGAAGGAAATCGAGACCAAAGGCGGTCCGGAGCTGCGTCAACACTACAAGATGCTCGGCATCGACGACCGGCTGACCATCAAGGCCTTCACCCAATTCGGGCACAACTACAACCAGGTCAGCCGCGAGGTGATGTACGAATTCATGAACAAGCACCTCAATCTCGGGCAGTCCACGCCCATCGCCGAGCAACCCTTTGAGCCGATTTCGCCGAAGGAGCTCTCGGTCTTCGACGACAAGCACAAGCTGCCCGTCGACGCGATCGACACCGAGCAACTCCGTGCGTACATGACGTACATCTCGGACTATGAGCTTGGCAAGCTCCGTCCGCACGACAAGGACAGCCTGGCCAAGTTTCGCGACGTGATCGGTCCGGCGCTGCGAGCCATTACCGTGACCGATCTGCCCGAACCGGACGACGTCGACTCCGAGCGCGTCGCGGACGAATACGGTGAAGGCTTCGAGATGTGGAAGCTGCTCCTGTCGCGGCGCGGGGCGGGCGAGCAAGTGCCGGCGGTTGTGCTTCTGCCTGAAGACTTCGACGGCACGGTGATCGTGCCCGTGTTGCCCGAGGGTAAGGCCATGCTCTTCGAGGGGGGAGAGCCCACCGGGCCGGTGCGGGCGCTGCTGTCGAAGGGCGTGGCCATCGTGGCTCCGGACGTGTTCCTGACCGGCGAGTACTACGGCGGCAACGAGGCGCCCAAGTGGCTGGAGGTGAACAAGGACTTCTCGGGCTACACGTTCGGTTACAACCGCACGCGCCTGGCCAACCGCGTGCATGACATTCTGACCACCGTGGCCTACGTGCAGCAGTACGAGCAAGTCGACCGGATCCACCTGCTCGGCGTGGCCGAGAACGGACCGTGGGTGATCCTCGCCAAGGCCATTGCCGGCGATGCCATCGACCGGACGGTGGCCGACCTGGACGGCTTCGACTTCGACGAGGTCGATTCCGCGGCGCACTCGATGTACCTGCCCGGAGCCGTGAAGTACGGAGGCATGGCGGCGTTCCTTGCTCTTTGTGCGCCGGACGAGGTGCTTCTGGTCGGTGATTCGTGGGAGGTCCCGTCGCTGGCGGCCGACGCCTACCGCGCCGCGGGCAAGCCCGATGCGGTCAGAGTGGCCGACGACACCAACGTCGAGCTGATCCTGCAGTGGCTGTTGCGGTAGGTGATGAGGGTTTGACTCCGCCTTCACGGGACCATGTACAGAGACGCGACCGTTAGGGAGCGTGCCGCCGGCGGAGCTGGCGCCAAGCGAACACCATCGCGCCCCGTACTGAGGGATGTCTGGCTGGATTCGTCGAGCCGCAGTTGAAAGCACGAGGCATGCGGTGCGGCTGACACTCACCACGCCGACCGACTTCGACTTCGTCAGCGCCGTCTGCTCGCACGGGTTCTTCGTTCTCGCTCCGAACCGCTGGCATGGGCCGCAGCGCGTCCTCCACACAGTCGTGTCGGACGACGACGACGCGGCGTTGGCCGTGGAACTGTCCGCCGGCGACGGTACGCTGTATGTCAGTGTTCCCGGCAAGCGCGCACTGCGGAAGCAGTCGCGCGGTCGCGCGATCACCGTCATCCGTCGGCTTCTCCGGCTCGACGAGGATCTCACGCCGTTCCACAGGAAGTGCGCGCAGAGTGCGACGCATCGCGACGC
>CAYMME010000448.1:0-7663 GCA_964391465.1 uncultured Planctomycetales bacterium | reverse complement strand
CGAACGCGAGCAGAAACGCCGCCTTTCCCCTCAAGAAGCGCGAGCCCTCTGATCGATCTGGCGCGCCCCCTTCGGTCCGTCGTCGGCCGGGAGCCGAAGATTGTCCCGGTAGACGTTTCCGTCCGCACCGAGCATCTCCGCGTGACGAAGCGTCACCGTCGTGCCCGCAGCCCCTTCGACGGTGAGCCGACACCAACCGACCATGTTCTGCCCGAGGTCGAAGACGTACACGCCGGGCGCCGGCTCGGTGATCGCAACCGGCTCGAGTTCCTCCACGACCCGGATCGGTTCGTTCGGCTGAGCGACCAGCCGACCACGCACCTGGGCCTGCACCTCCACCGGTTTCCATGCCGCATCGTCGAACCCGGGCCGGTCCCAGCCCGGCATCTCCTTCCGAGCATCATAGACCTCGCCGTCGAGCAGGCACGCGTGGCGGATCGGGCCGTCGGTTGTCGCTCGCCACGAGCCGTCGGACACCACCACGTGGGTGCTGCCGTCTTCAAGCTCGACCTCCAGGCGCAGGATCAGCCGAGCCCGCTGACCGTACACGTCCCGGAGATTGCCCAGTCCGATCCGACCCGCATACCACCCCTCGCCGAGCATCGCGCCCACCGCGTTGTCCCCGCGCTCGAGTAACCTCGTCACGTCATAGGTCTGATACTGCACGCGTTCGTTGTAGTTGGTCCATTCCGGGGCGAGGATGTTCTCCCCCACGCGCTCCCCGTTGATCCGCAACTCGTACAGCCCCAGGGCCGACACGTAGGCATACGCGCGCTTGACCGGTCCCTCCAGCCGGAAGCCCTTGCGCACCATCGGTGACGGACACGCCCCGGCCGCACCGATCCACTGCGCCGCCCAATCCGCCGCGTCGAGCAAGCCCATGCGCCACGAGCCCGGCTCGCTCCATGGGGACGGCTGCCCGTTCTTGTCCCAAACCTGCACCTTCCAGTAGGCCGCGGCACGCGAACCGAGCGGCTTCCCTCCGTAGACCACTTGCGCCGACGCGTCGGACTCGACCTTGCCGCTGTCCCACAGATCGCCCGCATCGCCGGCGAGCTTCGATTCGCTACCGGCCACGAGAACGCGATACGCCGTCTGCGCTTGGCCGCGCTCCGCAGATTCCAGCCGCCAACTCAGCCGCGGCTTCGCGACATCGATCCCGAGCGGATCCCTTGCGTATTCGCACCGCAGATCCGTCGTCGTAACGGCAGCCGGCGCGGCGGCCGCAGACAACAGGAGCATCGCCGACAACAAACCCATAACCGTGAACCAGCCCACCATGATCTAATCTCCTTCACCGGCACATCCCAAAACGAGAGCATGTCAGACGTAGCCAGTTTCTGCAACGGCCTGCGACGCGTGGATGGGGGATGGAGGATGAGAGGCAGACGATGAAGGGCAAGCAAGGACCGATGGCAACCGAAACGTCCCGGTGCCCGCTTCTCACCTCTCACTTCTCACCTTCCCACCTTCCCACCTTCTCACCCGCTTACCTGCTCCGGTCTGGGTGCCCCATCCTTCGCGGTTTCTTGCGAAGGGTGGGGGACGGCACCGCACCATGCGCATTGCAGCCCGCGCCACAATCCGATAGTACCGGCCCGGGTCTCCGTGCGCGAATCTGGGTTCTGTCGCACGTCTGGAGACGGCGAAAGGAGTGCGGCCATGGTCGCCAAGCGATGTCTGGGTCGTCCGTCCGTGTCGTGGGCGTGTGCCGTCCGCACGTTCGCGATGGTCCTTCTGGTTAGCTCGCCAGTCGCCGGCACCACGGGCGAGACGTCGACCGTGAAGCTCGATCCGCTCACGCGCCACCTGCACATCCGCTATCAGGTGCCCGCCGACGCACCCGACGAAGTGGTCGCCGTGTGTTCCTGGTCCGCTCCCGGTGCGAACGACTGGCGTCCGGCCGAGGTCATGCCGCTGCTCTCGCAAACGGCCCGCAAGCTTCTCACTCCCGGCCAGTGGAAGCCCTGGACCGAGCAGAGCCGCATCACGGAACGTCGCGCGGCCGGTCTCGAACGGACCATCGTCTTCAACCCGTACCCCGAGGCCCAGAAGGACGGACGCGTCGACGTTGACTTTCGCGTTCGGATCGAGTCCGGCGACGGGAAGGTGCTGGCCATGCGGCAGGTGCGCGTCAAGGCCGACAACACGGACGTGGTCTACGTCGAAGACTTCTCACGAGTGATGCAGCGAGGTGTAGTGGTGCCCGAAGCCGAACCCAAAGGCCGCAAGTGGTCCTGGAGAACGGGCCTGGATCCGTCGGCCGGCGCGACGCTCGGCAATGCGCTCTACGGCAAGTCGGCCCCCGACGTGCCGCTGCCGCCGCTGTCGTGCCCGCTTGAACTGCGCGGGCCCCATGCCGTCTTCGTGTGCTCCGTACCCGGATCCGGGGCGATGCACCTGCGCCTCTCCGGCGACGAACGAGCGGAGTCGCTCGCATCGCGCCACCCGCATGAGGAAGTGTTCTGGCGATGGGCCCGTATGGACCGCCAGCACCTGGTCCTCAAGCAGCCACACAATTACACGGGCTACACGCCCGCTCACATCGATTACGTGAAGCTCGTCCCGCTCTCGCAAGAGCTGGCCGATCAGCTCGATGCCCGGTTCGGCGGCAGGCCCGACAAGCTGGTCGTCGGCTACTTCGAGCCGTACTCGTGGGCGTTTTCCGCGAACGTCACGGAGACTCTGCAGCATCGCGAGCCGCTCAGTGCGTTCGCCGACGCCCGCATCGGCATCGTCGACATCCAGATCGGTCGCTTCGGCTGCAAGGTCGTCTACGAATCGCGACTCACGGACCCGCTGTACCACTCGACCATCGGTGATCCGATCGGCAGCGTCGTCCAGCCGCGAACCGACAACGTAGGGAAGATGCAGCAGTTCACCAACACCCTGGCCACGGAGCTGCGTTACGCCCGCGAGCTCGGCCTGGTCGCCCACGCCAACTTCGGAGCGAGCAACTGCTATCCGGGCACGCCGCTCCAGGGCGACTTCTCGCGGAAGCACCCCGAATGGATGCGCGGCTCGATGCTGCGGTTCGAGGTGCCCGAGGTGAAGGAATTCGCACTGAACCTGTATCGCGAGGCGCTCGAGATCGGCGCCCCCGGCATCTCCCTCGATTTCTGCCGCTACCCGGAGACCATTGACAAGATCGAGACGGCCAACGCGTTCCTGCGCGACCTGCGCGCATTGGCCGACGAGTTCGGTACCGCCCGCGGGAAGCGCGTGCCGATCCTCGTGCGGTTCCCCGGCACCGGCGTGCGCCGCTGCAAGCTGTTCGACTACGCAACCTGGGCCCGTGAAGGCTGGATCGACTACCTGTGCCCGAGCAACATCCAGGGCCGGCACATGCACATCGACATCACTCCCTACGTCGACGCCGTGCGGGGAACGAAATGCACGCTCTTACCATCCGTCGACGCCCTGGGCTGGGGCCTGCCCATGCCCGGCCCGTTTCTGTGGCGAGTAGGACAACTCTACGACGCCGGCCTCCCCGGCGTGCACATCTACCAGGCCGACGGACGCATCCTCAGCCACCCGGAAGATCGCCGCACCATCCGCATGCTCGCGAGCAGCGGCGCCGTCCGCCGCTGGCTGCAAAACGAAGCGAAAGTGCACCCCCTCCGCAGCAAAGGTATCTACATCACGCCCCCGCACCAGTTCGGCCGGTACCACGGCTGGGAACGTCTCCGCGTCTGGACCGACGGCATCGAGCCGGGCCCCATGGAGCTGCTGCTCGACGGCAAGGTCGCAACCCGCTGCGAAGGTCCACCGTACCTCCTCGGAACCGAGGAGAACCAATCCGACGGCATCATCCCACCCGGCAAGCACGAGCTGCGAATCCGAGCAAAGGACGGCAACGGCTGGCTCGAACAGACATTCACGGTGGAAGGACCCAAGTAGACAGGGCGTCAATCAGAAGTGGAAAGGGATTAGGGATGAGAGATGAGTGATACGGGATGAGGGCGGAGCGATGACCAGCGGACGCCCATCCACCCCGCCCACCCCTTCTCACTTCGAACTTCTCACTTCTCACTTTCCCACCTCCGCCCGTATACTCACCGCCTGACTTCACCTTTCCTGCGCAACGGAGGTAGCTCAACAATGCGTCACGGCCTCACAATCCTCTCACTTGCAGTCCTCGCTGCGGCATGGCCTGTATCCGGCGCACTCGCGGCTTCGGACACGAAGAACGCGCTCCCCAACGCGTCGTTCGAGGAAGCACCGCCTCGGGTGCCGAAGGGCTGGAAGACGTTCACCTGGAACGGCAAAGCCTCGTTCGACTGCGTGTCGCCCGGCCGCACCGGCGGCATGTCTGTGACCATCGCCTCCGAACCCGGTGGCGACGCCGCTTGGCACGCGAACGCAACCGTCACCCCGTACTCGACCTATCGCCTCTCGGCCTGGATCAAGACCGAGAACCTGAAGGCAACCACCGGCCAGGGCGCCCTGCTCAATCTGCACGACTTCCGGAAGGTCCGGACCCCGGCTGTCACCGGCACCACCGATTGGAAGCGCGTCGAGATCGAATTCGAGACCGGCGGTCGCGACAGCGTCCAAGTCAACTGCCTCTTCGGCGGCTGGGGCCTGGCCACCGGCCGGGCATGGTACGACGATGTGCAACTCGAGCGCGTCAGCACGCACGAGCCAAGACCGGAAGTCTTCATCGACGCAACCCAGACCGGCGAGCCGATCTCGAAGTACATCTACGGGCAGTTCATCGAGCACCTCGGCCGGTGCATCTACGGCGGCATCTGGGCCGAGATGCTCGAGGACCGCAAGTTCTACTACGCCATCGGCGCGAAGCACTCACCGTGGAAGCCCATCGGCGGCGTCGCGGCCGTCGAGATGATCCGCGCGGGCTCGCTGGTCGGCGAATTCACACCGAACGTTCAACTCGCCGCAGACGACGCCCCCCGCGGAATCGTCCAGGCCGGCTTGGGCCTGCGCAAGGGCCTCGCCTACGAAGGACGCGTCGTCCTGGCCGGCACCGCCCAGGCCGGACCGGTCGAGGTCAACCTGATCTGGGGCGACAGGCCGGACGACCGGCAGACCGTCACGATCCGCGAGATCGCGGACACCTACAACACGACGCCGATTCGGTTCACGGCCGGCGCCGACACCGACGATGCCCGCCTCGAGATCGTCGGCCGCGGCAAGGGCACGCTGCGCATAGGCACGGCGTCGCTGATGCCCGCCGACAACGTTCACGGCATGCGTGCCGACACGCTCAAGCTGCTGCGCGAACTCGACTCCCCCCTCTACCGCTGGCCCGGCGGTAACTTCGTGAGCGGATACAACTGGCGCGACGGCATCGGCGACCGCGACCGGCGGCCCCCACGCAAGAACCCGGCCTGGGCGGGAATCGAGCCCAACGACTTCGGCATCGACGACTTCCTCCTGTTCTGCCGCGAGATCAACACCGAGCCGCTCATCGTCGTCAACACCGGTCTCGGCGGCGCCAGGCTGGCCGCCGACGAAGTCGAATACGTCAACGGTGCTCCCGACACGCCCATGGGCCGGCTTCGCGCCAAGAACGGCCACCCCGAGCCGTACAAGGTCGAATGGTGGGGCATTGGCAACGAGATGTACGGCGGCTGGCAGCTCGGGTACATGCCGCTCGCGGACTACGTCCAGAAGCACAACGTCATCGTCGATGCCATGCGCGCCATCGATCCCAAGATCCGCGTCGTGGCCGTCGGCGCGGCGGGCGACTGGAGCGAACAGACGCTCACGCACTGCGCCGACCACATGGACCTGATCAGCGAGCACTTCTACGTCGGCCGCAAACCGGGACCTCTCTCGCACATGCGCCAGATGCCGGACCGCGTCCGGGCCAAGGCCGACGCCCATCGCCGCTACCGGAAGACTATTGACGCCCTCAAGGGCAAGGACATCCGCATCGCCCTCGACGAGTGGAACTACTGGTACGGCCCGCACGAATACGGCGATCTCGGAACACGCTACTTCCTACGTGACGGCATCGGCGTCGCGGCCGGTCTGCACGAGCTAGCCCGCAACAGCGAGATGTTCTTCATGGCCAACCACGCCCAAACCGTGAACGTCATCGGCGCCATCAAGACAACCAAGACGGCCGCGGAATTCGAAACCACCGGGCTTGCCCTCAAGCTCTATCGGCGTCACTTCGGCGTGATCCCCGTCACGGTCGGCGGCAAGCCGCAGCCGCTCGATGTGGCCGCGGCCTGGGCCGAGAACCGTAAGGCGCTCACCATCGCCATCGTCAACCCCTTGCCCGCATCCATGAAGCTCGTCATCGATCTCAAGGGCGCATCGCTGGCCGGAACCGGTCGACTCTGGCGCATCACCGGACCGAACGACATGGCCTACAACGAACCCGGCAAGCCGCGCCAGGTGGAGATCGTCGAAACACCAGTCACCAGTTTCTCCGACCGCGTCGAAGTGCCACCGATCAGCGTGTCGCTCTATTCCCTAACCGTGCGCTGAACGAGACACACTAGCATCGCAAGCAGGAAACACAGATGATTCACAAGAACGCTCTCTGGTCTATCGTGCTCGTTGCCGTCGTGCCGCGCGCGGTTGCGCCGGCAGTTTCGCCCGCAACCGAAGTGACGAAACCGGTTCCCGTGATCTACGGCACCGACCTGTTCCATCCTCACGACGACCCGGACGATCACTTCGATCTCGCCACGGTCTTCGCGATGCCCGAGCTCGACGTGAAGGCCATTCTGCTTGACCTGGGGGCAAAGCAAGAGCAGAAGCCGGGGCGCGTGCCCGTCGAGCAGATGTTCCAACTGACCGGACGCCGCATCCCCTACGCCACCGGCCTGGGCGAGAAGCTCAAGTCGCCCGACGACAAGGGCCTCGATCACCCCGAGCGGCATCAAGGAGCAGTCCGGTTGCTCCTCGAGACCCTGCGTGCATCGCCGGAACCGATGATCGTCGTCACCACCGGCAGCGTGCGCGACGTCTGCGCCGCGTTCAACCGCGAACCGGCGCTCTTGCGCGAGAAGATCGCCAGGCTCTACATCAACATCGGGAACCTCACCGAGGGCAAACGCGAGTGGAACGTGCAGCTCGATTCGCAAGCCTACGTCGGCGTGATGCGCTCCGGACTGCCCATCTACTGGTGCCCATGCCTGCCCGTGAAGGAGAACCGCAGTACGCACTGGGCGTTCAAGCACGGCCAGATCCTCGAGACCGTGCCGCCGGCGCTGCTGAACTGGTTCATCTACGCCCTACAGGTGGTCCGCCCCAGCGAGATCGACCCGACCGCCGCCATGACCATGGACCTTCGCCCGTGGCGGCACATCCTCATGGGACGCGAACGCAACATGTGGTGCACGGGTCCGCTAATCCATGCCGCGGGTCGGACCGTCTATCGCGTCGGCGATCAGTGGCGAGCCACGGCCACCCCGCCGGAGGGAGGAAAGCACACCGAGGTGTTCACGTTCGTGCCGGGCCGCGTCGAAGTCGACGAGAAGGGTCGCACCAAGTGGCCGAAGAAGGGCGCGGACCCCAACATGCACATCTACAAGGTGATCGATCCCAAGAACCACGAGCCGGCCCTCAAGAGCTGTCTGCGAGACCTGCTCCATCGCTTCCCGACGAAGATCGAGGTGAAGAAGTAATGGACCAAACGATTTCGCGCCGGACGCTCCTGCAGACGTCGGCGGCCGGCGGCAGC
>CAYMME010000447.1:0-7676 GCA_964391465.1 uncultured Planctomycetales bacterium | reverse complement strand
CGGTCTTCAAGGATCTGTTCTCGGCTGCGATACCGGCGGGCGAACAGTCGTGGTTCATGACGCTCGTCAATCACCTCATACACCGCCAACACCATGCCCAGGTGGCCGCCTTCGTGGCGAGTTGGCTGGCGATGGTCGTGTTCTCGCTGCTGCTTCCGGACCGCCCCGGGCGCGGAGCGAAAACGGTCGCGTCGAAGGAGGAGGTCGTGCAATGATCGCGCAGATTCTTGCCGTCGAGAACGCCGCGTGGCTGGCCACGTGGAAGCTGGTCGTGCTCGCGACTTCCGGGATCTTCGCGGCCATGGTGGTCGTGGTCAGCATTCGCGCGGTGGGTGACCTCCGCTTGCTGCTCAGAGACCTCTCCGCAAAGCCGCCCGATCCCGACGACACTCCGTAGCGCAGCCGACCGGGCCGAACGGTTCCGAAACCGCACCGGATCCGGACGAGTGGAAGCGGTTCGTCAACGAAACGGTGGGAAGTTGGCAGGGCGAACTCGAAGAGTGCGACGCGTGGACATGATCTACCTGCTCGACGTCGGCGCACGGGCACCGCACCTGAACGAACGGGACTTGGCCACGCTCATTGCCGAATCGGGGGAGTCTCGGACGCGGGCCGCGAAACGAGATCGAGCTTGAGCTTGCGCTCCGTCTCACTCGCTTGGCTACGATAGAACTCGATCAACTCCGGCGCGGGCATGCCGCGCGTCGTCTCCTCCGCGCGCCGCATCCAATCCCATACTTCTTGCATTACCGAATCCGTTGTGTTACTCATCGACAACCTCCGGTGGCGTCAGAAGTCGCGGAACGGGCGTCTTGGCTCGGCCTTGGCCATCTGTTGCTTCCACGCGGCGAAGCGGGCCTTCACTTTCGCCAGCATCTCCGGGCGCTTGCCGGATAGGTCATTCTTCTCGCCGATGTCCTTCGACAGGTCGAAGAGCCCGGGGCGGCGGGTGGATTCCACCCACTTCCAGTTGCCGACGCGGGCCGCCTTGTCGCTTCGTCGCTGCCAGAACATTTCCTTGCGTGGCGACGCTCGCTCGCCGGCCAGCACCGCCGCCATGTCGAAGCCGTCGAGGATCACGCTCTCGGGCGGCCGGACGCCTACCGCTTTGCACAGCGTCGGGAAGATCTCGAGCGACGTGAGGAACTCGTCGCAGACCGTGCCGGGCGGGATCCGACCCGGCCATCGCACGATGCACGGCACGCGGATGCCACCCTCGAACATCTGCCCCTTGCGGCCGCGGAGGGGTTTGTTGTTCGCAGCGCCTCCGCCGCCGTTGTCCGAGAAGAAGATCACGATCGTGTTGTCGGTCAGGCCGTGCGTGTCGAGCAGATCGAGCATCTCGCCGATGGCCTCGTCCATGTTCGTCACACAGGCCATGTACTTGGTGCGTTTGGCCTCGGGTTCGAGGTCCGGGTAGTGCTTGCGGATGTCTTCCGGCTTCGCATGGACGCCGGGCCGCGGCCGGTCCAGAACCGACGCTCCGTGCGGGGCATTGAAGGGGACATAGCAGAAGAACGGCCGCGTCTTGTTCTCGTTGATGAACCGGACGGCTTCGCGGCGGAACAGGTCGGTGGCGTACGTACCTTTGCCTTCGGTCGTCAGGTCGTTGCCGCGGCGCATCGACGGCACGCCGTAGCGCTCGTGCGTCCAGTAGTCGATGCCGGTGTTGGTGAAGCCGTAGAACACATCGAAGCCGCGTTGCAGCGGCAGGAAGCGCCGTAGTTGCCCCAGGTCCCACTTGCCGAAGATGCCGCTGTGATAGCCAACCGGCTCGAGCGCGCGGGGAATCAGCACCTCGCGCGTGTCCATGCCCAGGATCATCTCGGGGGAAACCGCGTATGTGTGCTCGTCGAAGCGGTAGTCGTAATCCACGCGGTCGTTGCGGTACATGTCGTACGTGCCGTTGCGCTGAGGATACCGTCCGGTCAGCAGGCTGCCCCGCGACGGCGTGCAGGCCGGCCAGGACACGTAGAAGCTGGTCAGCCGCACCCCTTGTGAGGCCAGCCGGTCCAGACGCGGCGTCTTGATCTGCGTCCCGCCGTAGCAGCCCAAGTCACGGTAGCCCTGATCGTCGGAGACGATGATCAGGACGTTCGGCGGTCGCCGAGCCCCGCGCGATTCGGCCGCCTCTGCGGCGATGCAATGGCCTACGACTGCGCCCGACAGCAGCGCAACACCGAATGCTCGTGGCACGTTCATCGCATGGATTCCCTTTGTTTGGACACGGCCTATTGCCCGGCCTGCCCGGCATCGGCGGCCGGCTTCGTCGTCTGTCCTTGCTTCAGACGCGCGAGCTCATCCCGGAGCTTCTTCAAGGTCAGCTCCGGTCCGAACGACTTCGTTTCGCATGCGGCATACACTTTCGTCAGTCGTGCGCTGTGTGCCGCACTGATCGCCGCATAGTCCAGCAGGCCCTGCAAGACATCGCGCCTCTCGAGGGCGGCGAAGTTGAGCCGGTTGGTGGGCTTGCCGTCCTTCAGCAGGGGGACCTTCGTCAATCGCAGCGCGTACCGCTGTATCAGGTTCTCCAACTTGATTGCGTTCAGGATCTCGGGTGACGGTGTCGCCTCCCGGTAGTGCTTCACGAAGCTGTCGGGCGCGGTCACCCAGAAGTAGGTCGTGTGCGGAGCGTAGGGCGAGGGCGGCCCCTCGTCCATATAGAAGAGCGACCACTGGTGCTCCCTGCTCCACGGCCGGTCGAGCTTCTCCGGTTGCTTCTCCGGCCTGCTCTTCGGGTCCCGAAACCGCTCGATGGTGAGTTCGTAGGTGTTCTCCTGCTTGGGAGCACGGTGGGTGAAACGCTTGTGCTTCGGCACCAGTTCCTCGAACGTCCGGCGAGATCTCTCGTTGATCGTGAGCTTGTCGAAGCTGCGCTGATACCCCTTGGGAAAGCGTGCTGCGTCACATGGATGGAGACCCTCGCGGGTCATCTGCTCCATGGGCACGAGCATATCGCCCGTGGCCGCTGTGACCATGGTGGGGTTGGTGATGAGGTCCAGGTACGCGACGGGGCTCACGTAGTACCAGGCATCCGTGCTGAGGTCCGTGCCGAAGTACTTGTAGCACCAGTCGGCGAGCATGGTCACGCTCGCCATCACGGGCAACGGCGAGTCCTTGAGCTTGTCGGGGTACCCGGAGACCGCCTTGTTCTGCTCGAAGTAGTTGAGGTTATACGCCCAGTTGACGACGGGGGCGTTGGCCGTCGTCGCCGCGACCGGGAAGAACACCGCGCTCATGGCCAGAGCCATGTAGCCGCCCTGGCTGCCGCCGTTGATGTGCAGGTGCGTGCGATCGACGAAACGCAGCCGGCGCACCCATTGGATGATCGCCCGGGCCTGGTTGTTGCCGTTGGCGATTGCGGCGTCGATGGGGTGCTCGGCGTCATAGGCGGCGGTCGTGACCACCCATCCCCGCTTCGCCCAGTTCTTTGCGCCGCCAACGCCCATCTCGTAGTGGACATGACAGAACGGCGGGATGGGCCGGCCGGCTTCCACGTCGCGGCGATGCACGACGAGACGGGCGAGCCCCGTTCGCGTCTTTCCGTACAGGTCGCGGTAGGGCACCTTGACCAAGACGACGCCGAAATCGCCGTCGACCTTCCCGGATACGACGGTCACCGCACCGTCGAAGCCCGTCTCACTGGGGACGAAGCCTTCGATGAACGGCTCGCCGGCCGGTGCGGTCAGCATCAACGCGAGGTTCAGCAATACGTGTGTGGTCATCGGTGATTCACCTGCTCAGTGTTCGGCGTTTGGCTCGTGATGGTGACGGGATTCGTGGGTACCTGCTGGCACCTCCACAACCACTTCGCGTGAGCCTATCGGGGATGCACGCCTCACACAACTTGGCCGCCGGTCGTGTGATTCTTGAAGCGTGCGCCGCTAGACTACTCGGCAGGAGTCCGTTCCGTGTGCAGATCATCACCAGCGTTTGTTGCCGCCGTATTGCCCGCATGGCTCGCGATGTGCGAAATCACCACGGCGGCCGCGCCGCAGCCGAATGACTACTTCCGCATTCGCGTCGTCGACGAACAGACGGGACGCGGCGTGCCGCTGGTCGAGCTGCGCACCGTCAACAACATTCGCTACTACACGGACAGCAACGGCATCATCGCCTTCCACGAACCGGGGTTGATGGACCGAACCGTGTTCTTCTACGTGAAGAGTCACGGCTACGAGTATCCGGCGGACGGCTTCGGCTACCGCGGCAAGGCACTCAAGGTCTCGCCGGGCGGTCGGGCCGAGCTCGATCTCAAGCGCGTCAACATCGCCGAGCGTCTGTACCGCGTCACCGGCGCAGGTATCTATCGCGACAGCGTTCTGGTAGGAGAGCCGGTTCCCGTGCGCAATCCGCTTCTCAATGCCCGGGTGCTCGGTTCGGACAGCGTGGAGTGTGTGCGCTTCCAGGGGAAGCTGCACTGGTTCTGGGGTGACACCAACCGACCGGGCTACGTGCTCGGCAACTTCCATGTGCCCGGCGCTACGTCTCTGCTCCCCGCTGACGGAGGGCTTGATCCCGATCGTGGCGTCGAGCTGACCTACTACGTCGACGACAAGGGGTTCGCTCGCCCCTGCGCGCAGATGCCGAGCGAAGGGCCCACGTGGATCAGCGGGCTCGTCGTCCTGTGGGACAAGTACGGCCGGGAGCATATGTACGCGAGCTACGTCAAGGTGCGCGGCTTTCTCGAGATCCACCGCCGCGGCCTGGCCAAGTTCAACACGGAGACGCGGCGTTTCGAGCAGGTCACCGAATTCGGGATGAAACGGCCCGTCTACCCGCGCGGGCACACCTTTCGGCGCGAGCTGGATCGCACAGAGTACATCTACTTCGCTGACCCGTATCCGCTCGTACGTGTTCGGGCAATGGCGGAGGCTCTGCGAAACCTCGGCATGTACGAGACATTCACGTGCCTCGAGTCGGGGACACGGCTCGACCCGCCGGTACCCGACCGCGACGCGGAGGGCCGCCTCCGGTACGGCTGGAGGCGCAACGCACCCGTCGTCGGACCGGGCGACCAGCGCAGGCTGATCGAGGCCGGCCACATCAAGCCCGACGAGGCGCTCCTGCAATTGCAGGACGTCGACACGGGCAGCACGGTGATCGCCCACCGGGGTTCCGTGTACTGGAATCTCTGGCGGCGCCGCTGGGTGATGATCACCGTGGAGACTGGCGGCACTTCGCAACTCGGCGAGGTCTGGTTTGCGGAGGCCGACACGCCCGTCGGGCCGTGGGTCTACGCCCGCAAGATCGTCACGCACGACAGGTATAGCTTCTACAACCCCAAGCAGCACCCGGCGTTCAACCGCGAGGACGGTCGGATCATCTACTTCGAGGGGACCTACGCGAACACGTTCTCCGGAAACAACAATCAAACGCCGCGCTACGACTACAACCAGATCATGTACAAGCTCGACCTGTCCGACGCGCGGCTCAACCTACCCGTCGCTTTCCGCCAGGGCTCCAACGATGCATTGCCGCAGCCCCTTCGGCCGGAACCGAACCGGCCAGACGCGCGCCCGAACCGGATTGCCTTCTTCGCCTGCGAGCGGGCCGGCCCGAAGACGATTCCGATCTACGCGGGCACGACCCCAGGCGGCGGAAACATGCTCACGCGGGAACGACCCAAGACATCGCCCGGGGAGAAGCCGCACGCACCGCTCTTCCATGCCTTGCCCGCGGACCTGGAGAACCCACCGGCAACGACGATAGGACTGTGGGAGTTCGTACGCGCGGACACCGCGCGCTGCACCTACCTTACCGATGCGGATCGCACGGTACCCGGCCATCGGCGGGCGGAGAAACCGCTCTGCCGTGTTTGGCGTAGTCCTTTCCAGGATGCCGTGAAGTGGGAGTGACCACCGCTTCGGCCGGTCCCTCCGAGATGCTGGGCACTGGTCGTTCATCCCGTGTGCGTTTACGCTTGCGTTCCGGTACGCTCAGACCTCCTCGGAACGAAGTGTAGGAGAGGGGCCATGACGCACATTCGGGACGGTCTCGAAGTCGACGGCACCGCGGTCGTGCGTCTCGAGTCGGACCACTTGCGGGTCGACGTCGCACCCGGTGTCGGCGGCCGGGTCATCAGTGTCGTCGAGAGGTCATCCGGACACGAGTTCCTCTGGCACAACGAAGCGCTGCGGCTCGAGCGAGTGGAGCCCGGCACCGAATACGACCCGAACTTCTACGGCGGCATCGACGAACTGCTGCCCAACGACATCCCCGAGCGCATCGACGATATGGATGCGCCCGACCACGGCGAATTGTGGACGACAGCGCTCGGCGCTCGCCTCGATGGGGAGCGCGTGACCGTCGAAGGAACGATGCCTCGCTGTGGGCTTCAGTACGAGCGGCACATTACACTGCGGCCCGACAGCTCGCACATCGACCTCAGCTACCGGATCTCCAATCCGACCGAGCGCCCGAAGCGGTTTCTCTGGAAGCTCCACGCGGCGCTGGCCGTCGCCGCCGGCGACATCATCGACTGCCCGGCCCGACGGGCGCAGGTCGTGGACCCCGAGTGGTCGCGCTACTCGACCACGGAGCCGTTCGACTGGCCCATGATCGAGGGACAGCGGGCGAACGTCGTGCCGGCCAACGACGGGACGGTGGATTTCTTCTACCTGTTCGACCTGCCCGACGGAGAGATCCGTTGGACACGACCGTCGGCGGATCTTACCTTCGCGTACCGGTTCGACACGGCGGCGTTTCCGTACGCGTGGCTGTTTGCGTCGTACGGCGGATTCGATGGGCACTACACGGTCATCCTGGAGCCCTGCACCACGATGCCCATTTCCGTCAACGAGGCCGCCGCCAAGGGTCAGTGCTCGTCACTCGGTCCCGGAGAGGTGCTCGAGACCGAGGTGTCCGTGTACGCCGGACCGGTGGCGCGGTCGTAGGAGATCGAATGCGTGAGTGATCGTCGCAAGGTCATCGTTACGGGGGCATCCTCGGGCATCGGGCGCGCGACCGCGAGTCGATTCGCGGCCGACGGCTGTGATGTGTGTCTCAACGCCCGTCGCGAATCGCTGCTGAACGAGTTGCGAGACAGTCTGGCCCCGGGTGACCACTTGGTCTGCGCCGGTGACTACAGCGACCCCGCGGTGGTCGAGGCTACCGGCCGCACGGTCGCGAAGCAATGGAGTAAGGTCGATGCGCTCGTGAGCTGTGCGGGCGTTATCGATCCCGTCGATGTCGTTGATGCGCCGATGGAGCAGTGGCGCCGCCAGTTCGACATCATGTTCGAGGGCGGCGTGCTCATGACGCGGATGGTCGTGCCCTTGATGCCGGACGGCGGAAGAATCGTCCACGTCACGTCCATCCACGGCGAGCGGGCCGAAGCCGGGTCGAGCAGCTACGGCATGGCCAAGGCTGCCCTGAACCAGTTCTGCCGCGCACTGGCCCTGGAGTTGGCCCCGCGCGGCATTCTCGTGAACGCCATCGCTCCCGGTTTCGTCGACACGCCGATGAGCGTCCAGGCCGACGGAACGAGCGAACTGGAAACGGATTGGTTCCGCACACACTACGTGGATGGCCACCATCTGCCACTACGTCGCGCCGGGCGCCCCGAGGAGATCGCGGGCGTGGCCGGCTTCCTCGCCGGTCCGGATTCGTCGTACATCGCCGGGCAAGTGATTACCGTGGACGGGGGATTGACGATTACTTTCTAACGGGCGTAG
>CAYMME010000446.1:0-7684 GCA_964391465.1 uncultured Planctomycetales bacterium | reverse complement strand
ACGTGAAGGTGATGTCCGTGCGGACGGCGAACCGCAAGGGTAAGCCGCGGCGCGTGCGGTACAAGACCGGCAACACGCGTAAGTGGAAGAAGGCGGTGATCATACTGAATCCGTCGCCGCCGCCGGGACGCGTGGCGGGAATCGAATTGTTCTAGGCAAGGATGGATAGGCGGACGGCAGGCCATGGCTATTCGCAAGTACAAGCCGACATCACCGGGGCGACGCCAGTCGTCGGTGAATGAGCATTCGGAGATCACGGACAAGCGCAAGCGTCCGGAGAAGTCGCTTCTGCGCCCGTTGAAGAAGACGGGCGGCCGAAACCACCATGGGAAGATCACGGCATGGCAGCGGGGCGGCGGGCACAAGCGCCGGTATCGCGTGATCGACTTCAAGCGCAACAAGGACGGCATGCCGGCGACGGTCGTAGCCATCGAGTATGACCCCAACCGCACGTGTCACATCGCACTGGTGCAGTACACCGACGGCGAGAAGCGATACGTGCTGGCTCCGGAGGGGCTCAAAGCCGGAGACGCGATCGAGAACGGGGCTCAGGCCGAGCCGAAGGTCGGGAACGCCATGCCCATGAAGAACATCCCCGTGGGGATGGACGTGCACAACGTCGAGTTGATCGCGGGGCAGGGCGGCAAGATGGCTCGCAGTGCCGGATCCTCCTGCCGGCTGATGGCCCGCGAGGGAGATTGGGTGACGCTCGAGTTGCCCTCGAAGGAGATGCGTCAGGTTCGCGCCGAGTGCCGGGCGACGATTGGCGAGATCGGCAACGCCGGTCACCAGAACGTTCGGTTGGGCAAGGCGGGACGGAAGCGGCACATGGGACGCCGGCCGCACGTACGCGGTACGGCGACCAACCCGGTTGCTCACCCACTCGGCGGCGGGGAGGGCCGGTCCGGCGGCGGACGCCATCCGTGCTCGCCGTGGGGCAAGCCCGCGAAGGGCGGCCCGACACGGAATCCGAGAAAGGGTTCGAATCGCCGCATCCTGCGCCGACGGAAGAGCCGGCGTTACGGGCAGCTCGTGCTTGCCAGGAAGAAGTAGATGTCGCGAAGCTTGAAAAAAGGCCCGTTCGTTGACGAGAAGCTGTTCCGCAAGGTTCAGCACGCTCGGGAAACCGGAGCCCGTGTTCCGATCCGAACGTGGGCACGGCGATGTACGATCGTGCCGGAATTCGTGGGCGTCAGGTTCGAGGTTCACAACGGCAAGATGTTCCACGAAGTGCACGTGACCGAGGAGATGGTGGGACACAAGCTCGGTGAGTTCAGTCCGACGCGGACGTTTCGCGGTCATACCGCGGGGAAGAGGGGCTGACCGATGGCACGCGCTCCCGTCGAACAAAAGGCGTTTCGGGCGATGCACCGGCACGCTCGGATCAGTGCCCGCAAAGCTCGGCTGGTTGCGGGGCTGATTCGCGGGCGCGAGGCGAACGCTGCGCTGGACATCCTTCGGTTCACGAACAAGCGGGCCAGCGTGATGGTCGATCGGGTGCTCCGTTCGGCGATGGCAAATGCCGACGAGCAGGAGGCGGACGTATCACGGCTGGTGGTTTCCGAGGCTCGAGTCGATGAGGGGCCCACGATTCCGCGGTGGCGACCGAAGGACCGCGGACGTGCGCATCCGATCTGCAAGCGGACGAGCCATATTATCGTTGCGGTGCAGGAACGCCTGTAAGCAGGCGGGCGCGAGGCAGAACGCATGGGGCAGAAATGTCATCCAATCGGGTTCCGCATAGGGATCACTGAGGAATGGAAGTCGCGGTGGTACGCCCCCAAAGCAGCGTACGGGGACTTCCTGATCGAGGATCAGCGGATCCGGAGCTACATCGATAGGCGATTGAATCGCCGTCAGCCGTTCGCCGCGATCACCAGGATCGAAGTCGAACGGACGCGGAACGAGGTGAAGATCGTGCTGCACACGGCCCGCCCGGGTCTGGTGATCGGGCCGAAGGGGGCCGAGGTCGAGAAGCTGAAAGATGCGCTCGAGCACATGATCGACCGGAAGGTCGCTCTGAACATCGTGGAGATCAAGAACCCGGACGTGGACGCGCAGCTTGTGGCCGAAGGAATCGCCGAGCAACTGAAGAAGCGGGTCAGCTTTCGGCGGGCCATGAAGCAGAAGTGCGAAGGGGCGATGAACTGCGGCGCCAAAGGGGTGAAGATTCAGTGCTCGGGTCGACTGATGGGCCATGAACTGGCCCGGACTGAGACTCAGCACCGCGGTTCGATCCCGCTGCAGACCCTACAGGCACACATCGACTACGGCTTCGCCGTGAGTCGGACGACCTACGGGACCATCGGTGTGAAGGTGTGGGTCTATCGCGGGCGGTACGGTGAGGAACCTGTTCTGAGCGACGACGGAGGGTCGCACCGCAGGCCACAGCGCCGCGGTCGTCGCGGGTGACGCCGACGGGAACCGCAGGGGAGTGACGTACGATGCCATTGATGCCCAAGCGGGTGAAATACCGGAAGGTGCAACGCGGCAAGATCCGCGGGCGGGCAACGCGCGGCAACACCGTGGCCTACGGCGAGTTCGGCTTGCAGTGTCTCGATACCGGTTGGCTGACCGCCCAGCAGATTGAGGCCGGGCGTGTCGCGGCGACGCATTTCCTCCATCGTGAGGGAAAGGTGTACATCCGCGTGTTTCCGAACCACCCGGTTTCGTCGAAGCCTCTGGAAACCAGGATGGGCAAGGGCAAAGGTGAGCCGTCGTTCTGGGCGGCCCGGGTGAAGCCGGGAACGATGCTGTTCGAGGTAGGCGGCGTGGGTTCGAGTGAAGCCCGCTTGGCGCTGGTGAGGGTGGCACACAAGATGCCGTATCGTTGCCGACTGGTGCAGCGGCGGCATGGACTGTAGCGGGCCGCCGGAGGAGCCGCGATGAAGATCGGCGACATCCGTGAGATGAAGACCGAAGAGCTGCACAGCGAACTGCGGCGCATACGGCGGCATCTGTTCGACCTGCGCAGCCAGGCGGTGACTGAGAAACTGCAGGATCCGACCCAACTGGGCAAGACCCGCTGCGACATCGCCCGGATCCTCACCGTGCTCGGTGAGCGGGGCGACAAGGATGTTGAGGCACAGCAGGTGCATCTGGAGGCGGTGATCTCCCGGGGGAGCGCCTAGGCGTCGGAAAACCAGCCCGCGACGGTGCGGGCGGACGAGAGATGGAACAGGATTCGAGAAGTCCCGTGAGCGAGCAAACGACGAAGCGTGGGCGGCGGCGGCAGCTCGAGGGTGTGGTCGCATCGGATCGCCGCGATCGAACGATTAGAGTCGTGGTCGACTACTTGCGCAAGCACCCGAAGTACGGGAAGTATCTCCGTCGTCGGACGAGCCTGCACGCCCACGATCCCGGCAACGAGGCGAAGGTCGGCGACGTGGTGCAGGTGACCGAGTGTCGCCCGCTTTCAAAGACGAAGCACTGGCGGTTGGTGCGCGTTGTATCGCGCGGCCCGAGCGCGTGATGGGGAGCCTGGTGCGGCGATGATTCAGTTGCAGTCGACGGTGGACGTGGCCGACAACACCGGGGCCAAGCAGGTCCAGGTGATCCGCGTGCTCAAGGGCAGCGGGGGCCGGCGCGGCAAGCCGCGCTTGATGACGGCGGGTCTCGGGGACATCGTCGTGTGCACAGTCAAGAAGGCGCTGCCGAACAGCGACTTCATGAAGACGGGCAACCGGAAGGCCCGCGTGGTGCGGGCGGTAGTCGTGCGAACCAAGCGATCGACACGACGGGAGGACGGCAGCTACGTGCGGTTCGACAAGAACGCGGTCGTCCTCCTCGATGCGAACAAGGAACCGCGGGGAACACGGATCTTCGGGGCGGTGGCCCGCGAGCTACGGGAGCGCGGGTACATGAAGATCATCTCGCTTGCGGACGAGGTGGTGTAGGACAATGGCCTGCCATATTCGACGTGATGACACGGTGGTCGTGATTGCCGGCGAGCACAAAGGGGCTCGAGGCAAAGTGCTGCGGCTGATTCCGAAGCGGGGTCTCGTGGTCGTGGAAGGTGTGAACATGGTGTACCGGCACGTGCGGCCGTCACGACGGAATCCGCAGGGAGGCCGGCTTCAGAAGGAAGCCCCGCTGAAGATCTCGAAGGTGCTCCCCCTTGATCCAAAGACGAACAAGCCGGCCCGCGTGCGGTTCGAGGTTGACCGAGACGCGTCGGGTCGGGTTACGGGCAAGCGCCGGGTCACGGTGAATGGGACCGTGCTCGGGCAGGTCACCCGCGGTGGGCAGGAGAGCTGACCGGTGTCCATGCTGAGAGACAAATACCGCGAGGAGATCATCCCGGCTCTGCAGGAGGAGTTGGGTCGGCAGAATGTGCTGTCGCTGCCTCGGCTGGAGAAGATCGTGGTCTCCATGGGGCTCGGGTTGGCCTTGCAGGACAAGAAGCGGATTGAAGTGGCCGGGCGTGATCTGGCCACGATCACCGGCCAGAAGGCGATTGTCTGCAAGGCCCGCAAGAGCGTCTCGAACTTCAAGGTTCGGCAGGGGTACGAGACCGGCATGAAGGTGACGCTGCGCGGTCAGCGGATGTACGAGTTCCTGGAGCGGCTGCTGAACCTGGCCCTGCCGCGGGTCCGGGATTTCCGCGGGGTAAGCCCGCAGAGTTTTGACGGACGGGGCAACTACTCCATGGGGTTGTCGGAGCAGACGGTGTTTCCGGAGGTTGACCCGAACAACGTCGAGTATCCCCAGGGCATGAATATCACGTTGGTGACGACGGCGCGGACGGACACGGAGGGACGCGAACTGCTTCGGCGGTTCGGAGTCCCGTTCCGCACCTGAGCGGCCCCGCCGGCGACCCGACGGAACGAGAGCGACGATGGCAACGAAAGCGTGGATCAGCAAGGCCAAGCGGCCACCGAAGTTCAGAGTGCGGCGCGTGCGGCGGTGTGAGCTGTGTGGACGCAGCCGGGCCGTGTATCGCAAGTTCAAGCTGTGCCGGATCTGCTTCCGGACGCTGGCCAACGAGGGCAAGATTCCCGGCGTTCGAAAAGCGAGTTGGTGACCGGTTTGCCGATGGTGCGGAGAGTACCGGATGTGGAGTGACCCGATTGCAGACATGCTGACCCGGATTCGCAACGCAGTGCGGGTGCGCAGCGGGCAGGTGAAGATTCCCTCCTCGAAGATCAAGGTGGGGATCGCGGGCGTGCTGAAGGACGAAGGGTACGTCAACGACTACGACGTGGTCGACGACGGAAAGCAGGGGATCCTTCGGGTGGATCTCAAGTACGGTCCCCGCGGGGAGGATGTGATCAATTCGATCCAGCGGGTGTCTCGAACGGGGCGACGCGTGTACCGGAAGGTCGGCGAGCTTCCGAGCCCGCTAAATGGATTAGGTGTGGTGGTGGTGTCCACGAGCCAGGGCGTACTGTCGGATCGACAGTGTCGCGAGAAGGGCGTGGGCGGCGAAGTGCTTTGCTCGGTGTACTGACATGTCGCGTATCGGCAAGAAACCAGTCAAGATCCCGACGGGCGTAACCGTGAAGCTGGCCGATCGCACGGTCGAAGTAACGGGTCCGAAGGGTACGTTGCGATGGGCCCACGCGGAGTGCGTGAAGGTGGCGCTGGACTCAGAGGACGACGATCAGGTCGTCAAGGTGAGTCCGACCTCCGAGCAGAAGACCGCCCGGGCACTGTGGGGGACGACGCGGGCGCTGATCGCCAACATGATCACCGGCGTGTCTCAAGGGTACGAGAAGAAGCTGGAGATCTACGGCACGGGATACAACTGCAAGCTCGATGGCCGGCAGTTCCAGCTCAACATCGGATACATGGGTCGCGGCGTGGACGGAAAGCCGCAGTTCAGCATTCCCGTTCCGGAGGGCCTCGAGGTGGTCATCGAGACACCGGCGGCTCGTGGGGACAGTGAACCGGCGAAGTTCACCGTCCAGGGAGCGGACAAGCAGCAGGTGGGCGAGTTCGCGGCCGAGATTCGGATCCTGCGGCCGCCGGAACCGTACAAGGGCAAAGGCATCCGGTACGCGGGCGAAGTGGTGCGTCGCAAGCAGGGCAAGGCGTTCGCGGGCGGCACAAAGTAGTGAGTCATGGACAAGAACTGTTTGAAAGCCCAGCGGCGTAGCCGGCGCAAGCGGCGGGTTCGCAAGAGCATCTTCGGGACACCCGAGCGGCCTCGGCTGAGTGTGTACCGAACCCTAACGCACATTTACGTTCAGGTCGTGGACGACACGGCCGGGCGGACGTTGGTGCAGGCGAGCAGTCGGAACAAGGAACTGCGGGAGAGCATCGGCTACGGTGGGAACCGCGGGGCGGCGGAGGCGGTGGGTCGGACGCTGGCCCAGCGGGCCATCGCCCATGGGATCCGGGACGTGACCTTCGATCGTAATGGATACGCCTATCACGGGCGGATCAAGGCGTTGGCCGACGCGGCGCGCGATGCGGGATTGCGATTCTGACGGATGGGACCGGACGCGGTCGTTCTTCGAGGGTAGCGCGAGTAACGAACATGGCAAACCGACCGGGGTTCACGAACGAAGAGAGCGAACAGAGCGAGACTGTCGTGCGCATCTACCGCTGTTCCACGGTGGTCCGAGGCGGTCGGCGGTTCTCGTTCGCAGCAGTCGCCGTGGTAGGCGATCAGAGCGGTAACGTCGGGGTGGGCTACGGCAAGGCGAACGAGGTTCCACCTACGGTGGAGAAGGCGATGAAGAACGCCCGCAAGGCGATGGTGCCGGTGAACCTGAACGGCACCACGCTTCCGCATGCGGTCGACGGACGGTTCGGGGCGAGCCTCGTCCGGATGGTTCCGGCGCGTGAGGGAACGGGCGTCATCGCAGGCGATGCCGTTCGCGCGGTGTTGGAGGCCGCCGGGGTCCGCGACGTGCTGACCAAGAGCTACGGATCCAACAGCGCGAAGAACCTGGTCAAGGCCACGTTTGACGGCTTGCGGCAGCTTCGCACGCGAGAGAGCGTCGAGGCGTTGCGGGGCGTGAGTTTGGCCGGGTAGGTGCACGATGAATCTGACTGAGCTCACAAAACTGGCCGGAAAGAACAAGCGCAGAAAGCGCATCGGACGCGGGCGCGGCTCCGGGCACGGAAAGACGTCTGGGCGAGGGCACAAAGGCGCGCTGGCCCGATCGGGCGGCGGTCCGCGACCGCTGACCGAGGGCGGGCAGATGTCGCTGGTGCGTCGCTTGCCGAAGCGTGGCTTTAACAACGCCAACTTCCGAACCTACTGGTCGATCGTGAACGTGAGCGATTTGCAGGCCCGTTTTGAGGACTCAGCTCACGTGACCGGGCAGGCGCTGGTCGAGGCCGGGCTGGTCCGGAACCTGAAGCGGCCGATCAAGATCCTCGGGGATGGGGAACTGAAGAAGAAACTGACCGTCGAGGCGCAGAAGTTCAGCGCATCGGCGAGCGAGAAGATCACGGCGAGCGGCGGCGAAGCCAAGGTCGTTTCATGACGAGCGGCTTCGGCCCGCGGGAAACCCTGAGATGCTGAGCGCACTGCTGAATGTCTGGAAGGTCCGCGAGCTGCGGAACAAGATCATGTTTACGGTAGGCTTGCTCTGCATCTACCGGATCGGGTTCTACGTGACCCTTCCCGGTGTGGATCAGGAGAAGATGGGCCGGACCATGCAGGGCGGCGATGGGGGGATGGGGCAACTTGCCGAGTACTTCGCGATCTTCACCGGTGGAGATTTGCAGC
>CAYMME010000445.1:0-7697 GCA_964391465.1 uncultured Planctomycetales bacterium | reverse complement strand
GAACAGCGGCACCAGCGTGAATTCGAAGAAGATGTAGAACAGCAGCAGATCCTGGGCGCAGAACACGCCGAGCATGCCCGTTTCGAGCACGAGCATCAGGGCGTAGTACTCCTTGACCCGCTCGCGAATGCCGGAGAAGCTCGCGGCAATGGCCAGCGGCGTGAGGAAGGCCGTCATGACTAGCAGCCACAGGCTGACCCCGTCGAGCCCGACGTGGTATTCGATGTTGACGTCGTAGTGCGACGACGACGAGCCGATCCATGTGACGCGCTGAGTCAGGTCGGTCCCGCGGAGTTGGAGGCCCATGACCAGCAGCGCGAGCAGCAGCGTCGTCAGCGAAATCCACAGCGATACCTTGCGCGTGCGGTCGTCGGTGCGTGTCAGCAGGCAGACCACCGCCCCGAGCAAGGGAAGAAAGATCAGTGCTGTCAGCAACCACCCACTCATGCGTCTCTGATGCCCCTGGACCCTGTTTCGTCAGGGGTGCGACGGGCAGCTTGCCTGCCCGTGCACTGGCGGACAAGCCGCCAGTGGCACCCGACGTCACACCTACTCGAACACGTTCTCAACCGTCACTCCGGTCTGTAGTGGCCTGCGCCTCGCAGGCCGTCCGGCCGCTACGCACGCGACCACAACACCAGCACCAACACCGCACCAATCCCGATGGCCATCCCCAGGCCGTACCCCTGAATCGCCCCGCGCTGTAATCCGCGCACGCAGAACCCCAGCCCACGCGGCACCGCAGAGACGAACCACACCAGCCCGTCGATTCCGATCCGATCCACGCCGAACATCAGCCGACCCAAGCCGCGCAGCGGCCGGACGATACCGAGATCATACCCCTCGTCCACGAAGTACTTGTGGTGCAGGACCCGGAACAGGCCCGGCCCGGCCACGAGTGCCTTCTCGGCTTGCGTTGTTCGCTCTCGACACCGCACGTAGAGGTGGTGGGCCAGCAGAATCCCGCCGATCGCGATGACGGCGGAGATCACTCCCATCGCCCGCTCGCCGGGATTCCATCCGCCGTGCGCGGTCGTCTCGGCCTCACCGTGCTCCGTTCCGTGTTCCTTCGAGAACGCGTGCGTCGGTTCGGCCAACCGGTGGTCGAACGCGTGGTCTGTGGTGAACCCAATGTAGCCGGCGAAGATCGCACCGACCGCGAGCAGCCACAACGGGCCCGTCATCCACCGCGGCGACTCGTGGGCGTGTACCCCCTTGGGCACACGCTCCTCGCCGTGGAACGCCAGGTAGATCATGCGGAACGTGTACACCGCGGTGAGAGCCGCGGTCACGAGGCCGATCACGCCGAGCAGCACGTTCGAAGCCATGGCGTGATGGATGATCTGGTCCTTGCTGAAGAACCCGGAGAAGAACGGGAAGCCGGCCAGCGCCAGTCCGCCGATCACGAACGTCCTGTAGGTCGTCGGCATGATCCGCCGCAGGCCGCCGAACTCGCGCACGTCGATCACGCCGCCCATCGCATGCATCACGCTGCCCGCGCCGAGGAACAGCAGGGCCTTGAAGAATGCGTGCGTGAAGAGGTGGAACACCGCCGACGAGGCCGCGAACACGCCCAGCCCGAGGAACATGTAGCCCAACTGGCTGATCGTCGAGTAGGCCAGGATGCGTTTCATGTCGTACTGGGCGATCGCCATCGTGGCCGCGAACAGGGCGGTGCACCCGCCGATGAACGCCACGACCAGCATCACCGCCGGCGAGGCGGCGAAGATGGCGCCGCACCGCGCGACCATGTACACGCCTGCGGTAACCATCGTGGCCGCGTGAATCAGGGCCGAGACCGGCGACGGACCCTCCATCGCGTCGGGCAGCCACACGTACAGCGGGATCTGGGCGCTCTTACCCGCCGCACCGCAGAATAGCAGCAGGGCGATGATCCATAGCCGACTGTTGATGGTCTCGATGAGGTGAGGCACGTCTGTTCCGGCCGCGAGCGTGAGGGCGCTGCGCAGTGCCTCTTCCTCGTGGTGCGTCGCCGCGCTCGCGGCGCTGAACACCGCTTGGTAGTCGAGCGTGTCGAAGGTCAGGTAGATCAGGAACACGGCGAGACCGAAGCCGAAGTCGCCGATCCGGTTGACGAGGAAGGCCTTCTTCGCCGCGGCCGCGGCGGCCGGACGCTGGTAGTAGAAGCCGATCAGCAGGTAGCTGCACAGACCGACGAGTTCCCAGCCGAGGTACAGCAGCAGGAAGTTCCCGGCCAGTACCAGCATGCACATGGAGAAGACGAACAGGCCCAGGTAGGCGAAGAACCGCTCGTAGCCGCGCTCCGGATGCCCGTGCTCGCGCATGTAGTCGCGGGAGTAGACCACGACGAGCGTCGACACCACGCACACGGTCACCAGCATGACGGCCGTCAGCGGGTCGACCAGGAACTCGACGGCGACGGCGGAGGTGCCGCTCAATGCCATCCACTCGTAGAATACCACGCGCTGCGATGTGTCGTGCGAGACGACGAAGTACAGTACCAGCGACAACACCGCCGCGCCGCCCACGCCAATGATCACCGGCCAGTGCGACCGATCCCGCAGCAAGCGCGATCCGGCCGCGCCTACGATCACCGCTCCGAGAAGCGGCAAGAGCGGAATCAACCAAGCCAAGTCAATCATCACTACCCGTCACACCGTAGGGTCCGCCGTGCGGACCAATTGCCAAACATCTCACCCGCGCATTGTCCGCCAGGCCTCCGCATCGAGCGTTCCGCGCCGCCGGTACAGCAGCACGGTCAAGCCCAACGCCAACCCGGCCTCCACCGCGGCGATCACCAGCAGGAACAACGCAAACACCTGCCCGTCAATCGCGGCGCCCGTATGCATCTGCCCCATGGCCACCAGGTTCACCACGACACCCTGGAACATTACCTCGGTGGACAGGAACATCACGATCAGGTTCCGCCGGGACAGAAATCCCACCAATCCCGTCCCGAACAGGATCGCTCCCACAATCGCATAGGCCACAGCCGTGTCCATCAGAACTCCGCTAGAACGGCGCTGCTTCGCGCCCGGCCTTCCCCGGCGGCTCCCCGTCGCCGCGCCGCGTCACATCCTCCGGCAACGGACGGCGCGCCAGCAGAATCCCGCCGACCATCGCCGCCAGCAGCAGCACGCCCGCCACTTCGAGCGTGATGACATAGTCCGTCAACAGGGCCTCACCAATCGCGGCCGTGTTGCCCACGGCCTCCTCGGCCGCATCGTCGCTTGTCCGTACCTGCACGTCGGCGAACGCGCGCGGATCTGCAATCTGTGCCGCTACCGTGCCCGCCACGAGGAACCCTGCAAACACCGCCGCCAACGGTTCACGGGCCGAACGGTCGTACAGCGTCGTCCCTGCTTGCTGGGCGAGCATGATCACGAAGACGTACGTTACGATGATGGCCCCGCCATAGATGATGATCAGGGCAATGGCCAGGAACTCGGCCGCCAGCAACAGCAGCATCGCCGCCACTGCCGTGACGACCAGGATGAAGTACATCACGCAATACGCCGGCTTCGTGTGGGTGACGACCCGGGCCGCCGCCACGATCGCGATGACTGCGAACGTGTAGAAGAACCCGTTGACACCCTTCGCGCCGCCGAACCGGCTCGCCAGGTACACCAGTAGCGCCGCCATCGCGGCCGCACCGATGATCCGACCGGCCCATCTCGCCCGTATCGACACGTCGCCCGTGCGCGGGAGCAGGCAATAGAGCCCGGCGCCGGCCAGCGCGGTCAAGATGTAAACGAGTGCGACTTCCAAGAGTCCGTTTCGTCCTCAAAGGGTGCCATGGCCAAGCCCGCCGAAGGCGAGCGCCGCCATGTTTCCCAAACCTCACTCAAGCCTATGCAAACACGCGGGCATCTCGCCGAGTCAACCCACGCCCGCTCTTCCGTTCCTTCGTCGGCCGCGCCTCCGACACCTCACTTCACTTCGCTTCGATTCCCCGTCCCGGCATACCCCGTAATCCGCGGGTTCTTCCGCGGCTTGTCGTCCTTGGTCTGGTCATGGACCTCGAGCAGCTTCTCCTTGTCGTAGATCATCTCCGCCCGGGATCGTCCGACAAGCTTGTACTCCGGCGTCAGCTCGATGGCGTCGACCGGGCACGCCTCCTCGCACATGCCGCAGTAGATGCAGCGCAGCTCGTCGAGGTCGAACTTGGCCGGGTACTTCTCGCGGTCCGGCCAGGGCGACTCGGCCCCTTCAATGTGAATACAGTGCGCGGGGCACGCCGTCTGGCACATGAAGCAGGCCACGCAGGCGACTCGTCCCTGCTCGTCCCGGTTCAGCCGATGCACGCCGCGGTAGATCTCCTTGGCCTGCCCGCCGGCGTCCACGCTGTATTGCTCACGACGCTGCTCCGGGTAGTGTAAGGTCATCTTCTTGCCGAAGAGGTGGCGCAGCGTGGTGAGCATGCCACCCCAAATCTGCGGCAGGTACAGCCGCTCGCTCGCTGTCAGCGTCGGCTCGTCGACCACCCGGATGTCTTCGTCGCGGATCATCTACGCTTCCGTCCTGGCTCGCCTCGTCTAGTTCACCGTCACCGACAGTCGGTTCGGCCTGCTCTTCGCCAGCGTCATGGGTACAGTAACCGTCTTTCCCTCTTTCGTCCTGACGCTCACTCGGTAGTCGCCGAAGAACCCACGAAACGGCGCCGAGCCGTTCTTGTCGGATGTCACCGTCTCCACCGTCCACCACGCTCCCTTGATCAGTTGCATGAGACGCTCGTACGCCGGTTTGGGCGACATGTCCTTGCGCAGAAAGCCGGCCGGGGCCTGCTGCCACGCGTGACGATCGGAGAAATCCCACCAGGTCAGGGCCTCGACGGCCGGGTGCGAGAACAACATCGTGTAGAAACGTTCGACCTCACGGGCCTGCGTCGCTTCGCCCTCGGGCGTCGACGGCCACGGTTGCCCCTTCTCGCGCAGCTTCCAGCCCTGCTTGCCGGACAGGATCGTCGTCTCGGTGAAGTGCAGCGGCACGCCGAACCTCGCGAAACGCTCACATACCTTCCAGATCTTGTCGTTGCTCCACGGGCCGCCGTGCATGTGGCTCTGGATGCCGATCACGTCGTACATCCGCTTGCTGTTCTCGTCGACCAGCTTCTCGATCACGGGTAGGTAGGCCGGGTCGGTGCGATAGTCGTTGATCAGCAGCGTTGCCGACGGGTTCGCTCGACGTGCGTGCGTGAAACACTCGCGCACGAACGGGTGCTTGCCGACGTGGCTCCACATCGCCGTCATCTTGGGAGCACGCTCCTTGAACGAGTCGCGGTCGAAGTGCGTGGCCTCGTTCACCACATCCCACCGGTCGATCAACCCCTTGAACCGCGACACACAGTCGTCAATCCGCGCCACTTGCAGCTTGCGGATCTCCTCGAAATCGTCACCGAGCCAGGGCGGATCGGCATGGTTCCAGGCCAGCGGATGGCCCTTCGTCACAATTCCGTTCTCTTTGCACCACTGTGCGATCTGCGTGGTGCGCTCGTGTCTGGGCTGCCCGCGCCGCCGCTCGTACGAAGCCCAGTAGAACCCCAGCGTCGCGTAGTTGAAGAGGTCGGCGAACCGCTTGCGATAGGCGGCCTCGTCCGTCGCGTCGCCCACGCGGCCCCACAGGTAGATGTTCGAGCCAAACAGAAACGCGTGCCGGGTCTGCTCGACCTTCACGCGAGCGTCGGCTACAGGCTTGCCGGCCGCATCCACAACCGACACGACCGCGTCGGCCTTGCGATGCTTCTCGATCCGCGCATTGGCTTCCGCGTACAGCTCTTTGCCGGTTTTCGCCTCCGCTACCGCGCAGCACAGCACCGCCGCCGCGCCTGCGGCCCACGTCACGACTCGAGGTGCGGAGGCTCGGTTCCTCAAGCTCTACCTTTCACTGCTTCGATCGCCGGCATGTTCGTCTGCCGCCCGGTGATCTGCACGCGTGACCGCGACGCGAACCACAGCACCACGACCAGCACCACCAGGTTCCCGATCGTCGCCCAGATCGAGATCGGCCTGCCGATATACACGAGGAGTCCGGTCAGCGCCGTCAGTCCGAGTCCGATCGGCACGAGCCCGCGCCACGCCAGCCGCAGGAGCTGGTCATACCGGAAGCGCGGCAGCGTCCAGCGCACCCACATATACAGGAAGAGGAAGAACAGCACCTTCCCACCGAAGATCCCGATCCGCAGGAGCATGGCCCACCACGCTTCTGACTCCGTCAGCCAACCGACCCACGGCAGGGGCTGCCAGCCGCCGAAGAACAGGGCGACGATCAGTGCCGAGTTCGTGATCATGTGCACGTACTCGCCCATGAAGAACATGGCGAACTTCATGGCCGAGTACTCGGTATGGAAGCCGGCCACCAGCTCCTGCTCACACTCAACCATGTCGAAGGGCGTGCGGTTCGTCTCCGCAAACGCGGTCACCAGCAAGATCAGGAACGCCAGCGGATGCAGGAATACGTTCCACGTGCCTGCCGCCTGGGTCTCGACAATACGTTCCAGTCGCAACTCGCCCGTGGTCAGCACGATGATCAGGATCGCCAGGCCCATGGGGACCTCGTAGCTGAGCATCTGGGCCGTGGACCGCATCGCGGCGTAAAACGAGTACTTATTGTTGCTTGCCCATGCCCCGAGCACGATGCCGTACACGCTCAGCGACCCCACCGCGAGCAGGTAGAGCAGGCCCACGTCCAGGCTCGCCACTTGGGCGTACATCCACTGCCCCTCTTCCATCCACGGCCAGTGCACTTTGCCGCCCCAGGGGATGACCGCGAAGCCGATCGACGCGACGACGAACGTGATGGCAGGAGCGAGTATGAAGAGCGGCGCATCGACCGGTCCGGGAACCACGTCCTCCTTGAAGAAGGCTTTGACCCCGTCGGCCACCGGTTGGAGCAGCCCGGCCGGTCCGGCCCGATTCGGTCCGACCCGATCCTGCACCCAGCCCGCGACCTTGCGCTCATAGAACACGGCGTAGGCTACTACGCCGAGCATCCCGCACAGCAGCACGACGGCCAGGATCACCGAGAACCAGAATCGGTCCGCCAGGATGTCTTGCACGAACTCCATCACTGCGTCTCAACCCAAACAGGCGCCACCAGCGACTATCGCACCTTCTGCAGCGGCTGCCACCCCGTCGGCCGGGCGGCCTGCTGCGTGCAGGCCGCCACGAGACACGCCGAACACGTCGGCACTAGTGCTGATGCACCGGCATCGCCGGTGCCTCGTACGCCTCACCGAACTCCGGCATCTCTTCGGCCATCATCGCCCGCACCCGCTTCCCAGAGTAGAGCCCTTCGAACCCCGCCAGCGCGAACAGATACTGGCCGTCGCGCTGCGCACCCTCAGGCGGCGGTACCGCCCGCGAAAACGCCTGGATCAAGCCGGCGTAATTCATGAAGCTGCCGTCGCGCTCGGCGAATGCGCACGAGGGCAGCAGCACGTCTGCATGCTCAGCCAGCGGCGTCTCGAGCAGGCTCTGGACCACCAGAACCTCCAGTCCGGGCACCGCCTTGACCAGTCCCTTGCCTTCCCAAGGCTGAAGATACCCTCCCGCCAGCCACACCGCGGTCAGCTCGCCCGCCTCGATGTGCGGCACGAGGTCGTCGAAACTCGCCGTCGTGCCGCCCGCGTGCTCGATCAGCCGCTCGATCCCGCGCCGGTTCGGACACTTCTCGGCCAGGACGACTAACTTAACATCCTCACCCGTAGCCCCGGCCGG
>CAYMME010000444.1:0-7710 GCA_964391465.1 uncultured Planctomycetales bacterium | reverse complement strand
CGCGCCGCGTGGCTCTCCTGTATTCGGTCGCCTCGATCGTGCATCAGCCGAAGTACCTCGACACGCTCCGCGCCGCCTACACGGCGCTGAACTTCGCCGGTGTGCACATTCGGTTCCTGTCGGAGCGGCAGATTGTGGCCGGACGCATGGACGACACCAAGGTGCTCATTGTGCCCCAGGCCACACACGTGCCGCAGGCTGTCGTCAAGAAGCTGGCCGAATGGTCCGGTAGCGCCGGACGCATCGTGACCGTCGGCGCGGGATGCCTGGCCCAGGATGAATACCGCCGGCCTATCTCGACGAAGGTCAAGTCGACGTCGGTCTCCGACGACGTTCGCGGCGCACCGTTGCGTGACCTGCTGGCCAAGGAACTCGGCGCGGCCGGCGTCAAGCCGCTCGCTGTCGTTAGCGACTGCAAGGGCAAGCCCGCCTGGGGCATCGAGTACCGCTCCACCAAGTACGACGACAAGGTGCTGATCAACATCGTCAACCTCACGCGGCAGTCGGTCGACTTGCAGATCAACGGCGGCAAGGACGACTGGACCGACCGCCGCAACGAGCGCTGGATGACGAAGGCCTTCCGCCTCCAGCCGCAATGCCCGCTCCTGGTGATGACACGGGCCGAAGAGGAAGAAGGCGACGAGTAGCGAAACGGACCGCCCCTCCCCTTCTCAGTGACACCGGCTGACCGGTGGGCTACCCCCCGGTGGGCTTGTTGTGCGCAGACCTACCTGCGCGTTCGAGGAGTGGAGATCCCGGCGCCCCGGTGTGATCACGCTCCAATCCGGCCATCCCGTTCACCTTCGACCCCAGCCGGTCGCGAAGCCGACAATCCTTTCTGCTGCAAGTCCTCAGCATCTGAGCTGCCGCGGGGCCGAATGATTGGTGCCAGCGATAAGCTCCTTTCCGCCAATGGCCTATGCTGGCTATGAGCCTGATGGCAGACTGGACGGGCGGAACTCCGTTCCCACGGTTGACGGGTCACTTGGGCCCTGCCTAACATGCCCGAGTAGCCGAAGATCAACTCGCCGCGGGGCGGGGCCGATCTTCGAATGGGAGAGAGAGACATGACACACCGCATACGATTCCTGCGCCCCCGTTGTAAAAACTCTGTTTGTGGCCTTCTTTGTTCGGCGAGGGCTCTGGTCGGGCTTGCTGCCGTGCTGGGTTTGGCAGCGGCCCCCGCGCACGGCGCGATGATCCCCGACATCGGGGGGGATCCGGTACACACGGAGATGACCGACCTGGCCTCCGCGAGCGGTGGATGGGGATTGACGGTCTATTCCTATGTGTTCGACTCGACGAGCACGTCCTTGCCCGCCTTCGGACTCGCCCAGCTCGATCCGGAAGACATGCTGTTCGCGTATGTTCTGGACGGCGACGATTCGACCGCCGTGGCGGTGGACTCCTTCTCGATCGCCAACCCCATCCCGGTGCCCATCCAGATTCTCGGCTGGGAGGACGACGTCGTTCCCGACGACGGTGCGGGTGGCTTCGATCCGACGGACTTCGAAGCGCCGACCGCCTTCGGGTATACCGGTTCAGCCAAGTCCACGACGTTCTCGTACCTCATCACCGCGCTCGATCCCGGCGAGTATTCGGTCGTGTGGTATCGGGCCGAGGCCGGTGCCCACGGCGGCGTGCGCGCAACGGCAACGGGCGCGGGGCTGGGCAACGACGGTCAACCCACCGTGGCCGGCCCCGCTGCACTGGTCCCCGAGCCGGCGACGATTGCCCTGCTCGCCCTCGGCTCGGTGTTCGTCCTGCGCCCCCGGCGGTAGCGCCTGCGGGGCGGCTGGTCAGCCCTCGACCGCCATCATGAGCGCCTCCAACTCGCGAAGCACCGCGTCCACGGTCCAGTCGACCTTCTCTTCGGTTTCGTAGTCGTCGCGGGCGATTGCGGCGCGGATCGAATCCACCTTGTCCTCGCGAATCTCCGGACATGCTGCGGGCCGGCTTGGCACATGAGTGCACGGGGGCGGTTCGACCGGGCAGACCGCCGTACATGCGGATCTCTCGGCCGGCGTGAGGCCCGTCTCCCAGTAGCGGCCCGCTTCATCTTGCTCCAGCACGACCACGTACTGGACGTCATCGATCACCTCGGTTGCGGTGATACGCTCCGGGCCCAAACGGCGGCCGCTGACAGGAGTGATGCCTATGCTCATTGCGATGTGTCTCCTTGAAAGGCTCCTTTCCCCTCCTGGCGAAAGGGGCCTCCCGCGCCCCTCCGTGCGCGAGGCGACCGGGAGTTACCGAGCCGAACGCCGGGCCCACAACCCGAATGGCGCTTTCCCCGCCGAGCCCAACCACGACGGCAACCGCCGGGTGAGTATCCATTCCACACCATCCCCCCCGGGCGCGGTCGGGGATAGGCAGTCCATTCGGCTCTCGGCAACATGCGGGCAGTGCAGGGCCGGGAGCGTGCGGTCAAAAGAACTCGGAGCGGCGTTGGACGGACCTCGGCGCGGCAGGCCGCTCCGAGCGGGTGAGATCGGGAGTCGCCGGGCATGTCCCGGCCAACGAAGTCGAGACGGGGGTGCCACCATACGGTGGAGTGCGGAGTTCGGCTGCGGGCGCCGTCTCGATTGGCAGGGCCGTCCATGGCCATCACATGCATCCGGCAAGTTGAAGGGCGTTGTCCAAACTGCCCCGGCCGCCGGCCGGTAACCTCGAGCGGATCACCGACTACGGGCACACCATGGTGATACGCGTCACGAGCATCCGGAACAATCAGGGTGAACGCGGAACTTGTCTCAGGGATTGCCTGAGGGGATCACCCCTGGGGGATGCCCTGATTGCCGCGTCAGTACATATCCGAGCCCATCTCAGGAGCGTGACCGTTTGTAGCCGGTCGGTTTGAAGTTTGCGCGTGCTGCGACGATGCATCTCCTCAAGCTGAATCCCATAGTTGATCGATGATTGTGGGAGGTACGGGTCCGAGCCGGCTGTATCTCTGCGCACTCGACGATCGCAATGGGCACGAGAATTCGCAACAGACGATTGAATCGTCCGGGCAGGCCGTCTGTCGAAGCGCCCGGTGAGCCGGAAGCGGACTCGCCGGGCCCGGCGACCGCAGGCGCCCGGATTCGGAACACGGCGGAGGTACGGGAGGTCGGCGTTGGGGCACGCGATGCCGAACTCGGAGTGCTCGACCGGAAGCTTCAGGAGGAGATCGCCGGCCGTGAGCGAGCGGAGGAGAGGCTGCATCAGTCGGAAGCAAGAATGCACGCCATTCTGGAAACTGCTGCCGACGGCATCATCGCCATCGGCGAGCGGAACCGGATCGAATCGTTCAACCCCGCCGCCGAGCGCATGTTCGGATACGCCGCTGAAGAAGTGGTGGGGCAGCGTGTTGCGGTCCTCATGCCCCGACCCTACCGCAAAATGCACGAGGCTCGTGTGGAGCAGCACCTCAAGACGAAGCGGCGCGACCTTCCCGGCGGCACGCCCCACGAGGTGGTAGGACGACGCAAGGACGGGACGCTCTTTCCGATGGAACTGTTTGTCAGCGAGGTTGTGCTGGATGACCGGCGGGTCTTCACCGGGATCTGTCGCGACATCAGCGAGCGAAAGGCGCTCGAGCGAGAAGTCCTGGCGATCAGCACCGGGGAGCAGCAGCGGATCGGTGGCGAGCTGCACGACGGGCTCGGACAGGTTCTTACCGGGCTGGCGTGTCTGGCCCAGAGCCTGCACCGTGACCTGGAGACCGGGGATCCGGCGCGGGCCGAGGCGGCGGCGGAGTTGGGGCGAGGTATCCAGACGGCCCTCGGGCAGGTGCGGACGCTGGTCAAGGGGCTCGCCCCGGTGCAACTCGATGCCGATAGTCTTCAGGCCGCGTTGTGGGAACTGGCCGCCGATACCGAACGCCGATGCGAGGTCGCCTGCCGCTTCTCGTGTGGGTCATCGGCCCGGATCGACGACGGGCACGTGGCCACGCATCTGTACCGCATCGCGCAGGAAGCGGTTACGAACGCCGTCCGCCATGGCCGGCCCCGCAACATCAGCATTGGCCTCAAGACCGAGAATGGTCGGATCGCACTGACCGTGGCGGATGACGGAGTCGGCATGCAGGACGGTCGCGAGCCAACGACCGGAAGAGGGCTGCACATCATGCGCTATCGAGCCGGCATGATCGGGGGCTCGCTGCACGTGGAGTCAGCACCGGACGGCGGCACCGTCATCACGTGCATGAAAGTGAGGGACGGAGACGATGCCCGATACGACCACGACGAAGATCGGAACGACCCGGCCGCGCCCCCAGGTGACTAGGCGAACGGCACGAATCCTGATCGTCGACGATCACCCCATCGTGCGCCGCGGTCTGGCCGCCCTGATTGGCCACGAGTCCGACCTGGTGGTGTGCGGCGAGGCGGCGGACGCACCCGCGGCCATCCGGCAGGTGCAGGAAACGCAGCCCGACCTGGCCGTCGTCGATATCACCCTGAACGACGGCAATGGGATCGACTTGATCAAGCAACTCAAGGCCCACGACGACCGTCTCAAGACCCTCGTTGCATCGATGCACGACGAGACTCTCTACGCCGAGCGCGCCCTGCGGGCCGGCGCCATGGGCTACATCAACAAAGAGGAGGCCACCGACCACATCGTCGAAGCCATCCGCCGCGTGCTGCGGGGTGATGTGTACCTGAGCGGGCGAATGACCGAGCGGCTGCTGCGCCGCGTCGCCGGCCTCGGGTCTCCCGAGCAGCCTCCCCTTGCACGCCTGTCCGACCGCGAATTGGAGATCTTCGAGCTGATCGGCCATGGGCTCACCGCACGCCAGATCGCCGCCAAGCTGTACGTGAGCATCAAGACGATCGAGACCCATCGAGACAACATCCGGGCCAAGCTGAATCTCGCCAACAGCACCCAGTTGACTTGCCACGCCGTGGAACGCGTGGTGCGGATGAGTTGATTGACTCCCCTCTCGCCGTTCGCATCGAGCCAGGCGCCGCTGTCGGGGACCGGCCGACATGCCTTCCACGTCCTGCCTCGCAATCTTGGCTCGGCTGATGAGCGCGGCACCGGCTCGCTACAGCCGGATGAGGCTCCACACGGAGGGCTCCGCGAAGCCGGCTCCACGTGCTAGTGTAGTGTCTCGGGCAGACTGCATTTTTTCCGAACCGCGACCGTGAGGGAGCGGCAATGCTTCGCCTTACCGCGGCCGCTTCCTAACGGGCGCGGTTCGGATCAGATAAGCCTCGCCAACTCTGAGACACCACACTAGCTTATCCGCTTCGTCTGGGCTATCGTTCTGGGCGAGGAGGTCATCAATATGCGCCGTCCACCTCCGGTGAGAGCATACGCCCAGTATCCCCTGACCAGCGGCGTTTGCGCGGCCGCGATCTGCGTGACGCTGTGGTGGTGGGCGGAGGGCGACATCGATCCCTTCTTGATGGACACTCGCGCGTGGCACGGTCAGCCGTGGCGTCTCCTGGTGTCGGCCCTGCCGCACATCGATCCGATACACCTAATCTTCAATGTGTACTGGTTGTGGGTATTCGGCACTGCGGTGGAGCCGGTGCTGGGGCGGCTTCGAATGGGCGCGATGCTCGTTGTGGCGGCCGCAGTCTCGGCCGCGGCCGAATACGCCGTCTTCGACGGCGGCGTCGGTTTGTCGGGCGTGGGCTATGGGTTGTTCGGCTTCTTGTTGATCGTGCGTCGACACGACGAGCGATTCCGCGAAGTGGTCGACGCGCAGACCATTCAGCTCTTCGTGGGATGGTTCTTGCTCTGCATCGCGTTGACGTGGGCTGGGGTGTGGGCCGTTGCCAACGTCGCGCACGCCGCCGGCGCAATCTGCGGCATCCTCTTGGGATACGCGCATGTCTCGACCGGTCGCCGCCGGCACGTCCTCTCAAGCATCACAGCCGGTGTTGTCCTCCTGTGTTGGGCCGCGGCAACGGTCGGCCGACCGTATGTCAATCTCTCCGGACACAACGCTGAGCAGTTGGCCTACTTCGGCTACAAGGCGCTTGAGGACGGCGCCGACGCACTCGCGGCGCGGTTGCTTCGCGATGCCGTGACGCTGGAACCCAACGACGCTGCTTGCTGGTACAACCTGGGTGTCGCGTGCCTTCGGCTTGGTCGGGACGCCGAAGCCATCGAGGCGTACGAGCGCGCGCGGAAGCTCGACCCTCAACACTCGGACACCGAAGCCGAAATCGCATTCTGCCGGAAGCGGCTGGGTTATGCGGCTCACATGCAGGGTCGGCTCGAGGAGGCCGTCGCCCTCTACCGGCAAGCGTTGAGCTCAGACGAGACCGACGCGAATACCTGGTTCAACCTGGGAACAGCTTATGAAGGACTCGGGCGCGTCGGAGCGGCCGAGGAGGCGTATGCGCGCGCCACTGCCGTGAATCCAGCCAACGAGGAGTATCGCGCCGCGTTCGATCGCGTTGCCGGTCGATCCGCCGACGAGTAACGCGGTCGGATTCCTGTGCAGGGGTCCGCAGTCTTCGCTCCAATGACGCTGACTCCGGAGGCGGGGTCTTGCCCGCGTGATTGAACCGCATCTGACCGGCGACTATACTCCTGCCGTTACCCGCTCGGCATGGAGGCGAAGGCGTGCGTTTTCTCGGGATCGACCCGGCCATCGGCCGCACCGGATACGCGGTGATCGACATGGCGGACACGACGCCGCGCGTTCTGGAGGCCGGCACAATCGAGACGTCGGCCGACCAGCCACTGGCTGACCGGCTGGTGGAGATCCACGAGCAGGTCGACGCGGTCGTCACCGAGCACCGGCCGGACCACGTCGCCATCGAAGCGTTGTACGCCCACTACCGCCATCCCAAGACCGCCATCGTGATGGGCCATGCCCGCGGGGCCGTCATGCTGGCCGCGGCCCGGCACGGCATTGCGGTGCTCGACCTGCCCGCGACCCGGGTCAAACGCTGCCTTACCGGCAACGGCCACGCGTCCAAGCAGCAGGTGCAGCGGGCCGTGCAGCTCTGTCTCGGACTGGCACAACTGCCCGGGCCGTCGGATGTCGCCGACGCCTTGGCCATCGCCCTCACCGCCGCCCGTGAGCTTGCCCACTCGGCCCGGGCGGGTGTCGGAGGGACGCGATGATCGCACGCATCAGCGGACTCCTGGCCGAGGTCAACGACGGATCCGTGCTCGTCGAGCACAACGGGCTCGGATACGAAGTGCTGGTACCGGCATATGCGGTGGGGGAGTTGGCCGCCCTACGCGGGCAGCAGGTCGTGCTGCACACGCTGGACTATCTCGAGGGCAGTGCGGCCGGCGGCAACCTGATCCCCCGGCTCGTCGGGTTCTGCCACATCGAGGACCGCACCTTCTTCCAGCGTTTCATCACCGTCAAGGGCATGGGTATTCGCAAGGGGCTGCGGGCGCTGGCCCAGCCGGTGGCCGCCATCGCCTCCGCCATAGAAGACGGCGACGCGACCCAGCTCGCCCGGCTGCCCGGCGTGGGCAAGCGCGGGGCCGAGAAGATCGTCGCCGAACTGCGGGGCAAGCTTGACGAGTTCGTGCTTGCCCCGGCCGACGCCGTGCCCGAGCATGCCTGGACGCAGGAGCAGCGCGACGCACTGGCCGTCCTCGTCGCCCTCGGCGAACGCAACAGCGACGCCCACCGGTGGCTCGAACGCGCCATGCAACTGCACGGCGAGATCGCCACCGCCGACGGATGGGTGAAGGCGGCGTACCGAATCAAGACCGGTGCTGAATCGTGAGACGACCGGCCAG
>CAYMME010000443.1:0-7722 GCA_964391465.1 uncultured Planctomycetales bacterium | reverse complement strand
CCACGGTTCTGTTGCGCCCGCGAGGGGTAAATGGCGCACCGCTGGATTCGGCGGCTCCGGGGCGGGGGCGGCCGGTGGGGCGGCGGGGGCCGGGTCCGATACGACCACGTCCGGGGGCACGATGAACACGTCCTGCCCACCGGCCTGCACCTCGCCGCGTTCGACGCGCTCGGCGAACGCTACTGCCTCTACGTAGAGTGCGTCGAGCATCTCGTCTTCGGTGACGGTGCGCTTCTGTTCGCCCTGAACGTAGATGACACCGCGACCCTTGCCGGCGAACACGGCGACGTCCGCACCTTCGGCCTCGCCGGGGCCGTTGACCACGCAGCCCATGACGGCCACCTTGACCGGCGTTCGGATGGTGGCGAGTTTCCGGCGCACGTCGGCCACGAGCTTGATCAAGTCGACCTCGATGCGCCCGCACGTCGGGCAGGCGATCAACTCGGGTTCGGTCCGGGCGCGGAGCCCGAGCGAGCAGAGCAGCTCCTTGCCGTCCTCGACCTCATGGATCGGGTCGGCCGCGTACGAGATCCGTAACGTGTCGCCGATCCCTTCGGCGAGCAGCGTGCCGAGCGCCGCCACCGACCGGATCCGCCCCGTCTCCGGCGGACCCGCGTGCGTTACGCCCAGGTGCAGGGGGTAGTCGAACCGTTCGGCGATCGTCCGATAGGCTTCGATGACGATCGTCGCGTCGATGCTCTTGGCGGCCAGGACGACGTCGTGGAAGTCGTTCGCTTCGAAGATGCGAATGTAGTCCTCGATCTTCTCGACCATCAGCCGCACGAGTTGCGCGTGGCGGCCGGACTCGAGGGCGTCCTTCTGGCGGCGCCGCACGTCCTGGTCGCGGCGCTCGACCACCGAACCTTCATTGACGCCGACGCGGATGGGAATCCGCGCATCGCGGCACGCGGCGATCACGCGATCGACCTGCTTACGGTCGCCGATGTTGCCCGGGTTCAGGCGGATCTTGCCGACGCCGGCGGCAACAGACTCGAGGGCCCGTTCGTAGTGGTAGTGCACGTCGGCGATGATCGGCACACCGGTCTGGTCGAGAATTTCAGGCAGGGCTTCGGTGTCGCGCACGGTGGGCACGGCCACCCGCACCAGGTCGGCCCCGGCCGCGGCCAGCCGGTTGATCTGGGTCACGGTGGCGTCGATGTCGTACGTGTAGGTGCTGGTCATCGATTGCACCGACACCGGAGCATCGCCGCCGATTCGGACCGATCCGACCGTCACCGGTCGGGATTTGCGCCTCGACACCATTTCGTCACCCCATCTGCAAGCTCGATTGACCCGATCACGATCTCATTATATCGAGCGGGGGGTGCATCACAACGCAGCGGGTCGGTCACCCTATGCGCACGCGGGAGTCGCCGCGTCGAGTACGGCCCGGACCGTAGCGATCAGTCTCTGCGACTCACACGGCTTGGACAGGAATGCGCTCGCGCCCAACTGGTGAGCAGTCCGGCGCGTGGTGGAATCGTCGCGGGCGGTGACGTAGATGACGGGAATCTGCCGGTCGCGGCTGGTGACGTGCAGGCACTCGTGAAGCTCGAGTCCGGTGTGGGGGGCATCTCGACGTCCAGGATGATCAGGTCGGGAGGTTCGCACATGGCGAGGCGCGACGCTTCGTGTGCACCGGTGGCCGTCCGCACGTCGAACCCCACTGCGCGCAACCGCACCGACATTGCCAGGGCGAGGGTCGCGTCATCATCAACGATCAGGATCTTGGCCATGCTGCGGTCTCGTGACGCAGGCCCAGGCCTCCGCTACGCTGCGCCGATCGCCGCCGGCGCCGGCTCGGTTATGGAGGCGAGCAACTGCCGCAGGCGGTCATGATCGATCGGCTTCGACAGGTAGTAGACGTCCGGCAGCTCCGTGACGATCGTTCGGAAATCGTCCGGGGTGTGCCCGGACACGAAAACGATCGGCGCGTCGCACTCGTAGCGAATCACGCGAGCGATCGCTCGCCCGTCGCCGTTCGGCATTTGATGATCGAGAAGGATCACGTCGGGGCGCTCGCGGCCGCACCGGCTCATCACGCCCAGGCCGTCGTCCACCTCCACCACGCGAAACCCCATCGCCGACAGCCGAAGCCCGAGCCCGACCCGCATCGCCCGATCGTCATCCGCAACAAGCACCGTGGGTTTGGTCATATCCCCGTCCTGTTGTGCAGACTGTGCCTTTGCCCGACGCGATCCGCCGCGCCGGGTCGCGTGTAGAATCTACGATACGTTGGGTGGGCCGGCCAAAGGACCGCGTGGTTCGCGCGCGAGGCCGTCGTAGCGGCGCGATTATCGGACACGGAGCGGTCGGCCCCTGTTGCGGGGGCGAGGCGCCGGCCGTTGACGTTCTCGATCGGCGCGAGCATGATGACGACGAGTCGTGCACGGCGCAGCGCGAACCACAGGGTTATCGGGCCATGAAGAACGGCGAGGTATCGAGCATCCTGGACCGCATGGCCGACCTGATCGAGATTCAGGGCGGCGATCGGTTTCGGGTGAACGCCCACCGCCGAGCGGCCCGGACGGTGAAGGATCTCACCGAAGATATCGCGGTCGTCGCAGCCGAGAATCGGCTCACCGCCATTCCAGGCGTCGGCAAGTCGACGGCGGCCAAGATCGCCGAGTACCTCGAGACCGGCCGGATGGAAGCACACGAAACGCTGCTCGCGGAGATGCCGGCCGGGCTGCCCGAACTGCTGGAGATTCCCGGGCTGGGCCCGAAGAAAGTCGCCCTGGCCTGGAAGCAGCTCGACGTCGGATCGGTCGACGATCTCAAGGGGGCGATCGATTCGGGTGCGCTGGAGAAACTGCCGGGGCTCGGGGCCAAGAGCGTGGAGCAGATCCGGCAGGGCATCGCGTTTCGCGAGCGCTCGCGCGGGCGAACGCCCCTCGGCGTGGCCTACTCCATCGCCGAGCGGCTGGCCGATGCGGTCGGCAACATGAAGTCCGTGAAGCGGGTGGCCATCGCCGGCTCCCTCCGTCGAGGCTGCGAAACCACCGGCGATGTCGACCTTCTGGCTGTCAGCACCAAGGGCGAGGCGGTCGTCGAAGCGTTCACGCAGCTCCCCGAGGTCGAGCGGGTCCTCGTTGCGGGCGCGACGAAAGGATCGGTGGTGGTCGACAACCCCGAGGGCGGCGGGCTCCAGATCGACTTGCGGGTCGTTCCGGCCGAGTCGTTCGGTGCGGCGTTGCAGTACTTCACGGGCTCGAAGGAACACAACATTCGGCTGCGCGAGATCGCGGTCAAGAGGAAGCTCAAGCTCAACGAGTGGGGCCTGTACGACGGTGACGAGCAGGTGGCGGGCAAGACCGAAGCCGGCATCTACACCGAGCTCGGCGCCAAGTGCGTCCCTCCGGAGCTGCGCGAGGACCGGGGCGAGATCGGGCTCGATGCGCTGCCGAAACTCATCGAGCCGAGCGACATCCGCGGCGACCTGCACGTGCACACCGTCGCCAGCGACGGCAAGTCCACGATCCTCGAGATGGCCGAGGCGGCCAAGGCCTGCGGGTATCAGTACCTCGGGGTCACCGAGCACACGAAGAGCTCTGCCATCGCCAACGGGCTCTCGATCGAGCAAATGGAGCAGCACATCCGCGACGTGCGGGCGGTCGACAAGCAGATCAAGGGCATTGCCGTCCTGATCGGCACCGAGTGTGACATCCTTTCCGACGGGCGACTCGACTACCCGGACGAACTGCTGGCCGAGCTGGACTTCGTGGTGGCCAGCATCCACGCCGCGCAGGGGCAGGAGCGGAGTAAGATCACCAAGCGCACCATTGCGGCCATGGAGAACGAGCACGTCCACATTCTCGGTCACCCCACGGGACGGCTGCTCAACCGCCGCGAGCCGATGGACATCGACATGGACGAGGTCATCAAGGCCGCCATCGAGACGAGCACGGCCCTTGAGATCAACGCATCCTGGAAGCGGCTCGACCTAAAGGACCTGCACATTCGCCAAGCCCTCGATGCCGGGGCCACGCTGAGCATCAACACCGATGCCCACCACACCGAGCAACTCGGCCAGATGGCGTACGGCATCACCACGGCAAGGAGGGGCTGGGCTCCGCCGGGGCCCGTCATCAACACGTGGACGTTGGCGAAGCTGAAGGAATGGCTGAAGGCAAAATGAAAGCTCGAAGTCTGCCTGAGACGGATTCGATCCAAGAACTGGGCCAGTTTTGGGATACGCACGAGCTAACGGACTTTGAAGGCCACCTCGAAGAAGTCACCGAGCCGGTTTTTGACAGGGGCGAGGTGATCCCGCTGCATCTGGAGGCGCCCGACGCCGAAGCGGTCAGAAAGATCGCCGAAAGCAAGGGGCTTGCGGATGCCGAACTGATTCGTTCCTGGATCATCGAGAAGCTACGCAGCGCCTGATCGCAAGGCAGGTTCCCGCGTCGTCTTCCCATCTTCTCTGTGTCTGTTTCCCGTCGCTACCTCTCGCGCTCGCCCGTGCAGCCCGAATCACCGCTTCAGTATGCTTGGGGCGCGAGCAGTGTGAACGGGTGGACGGGCACGTTGCGCAGCACGCCGTAGGCAAGAATCACGCCGAGCAGGAGCCAGATGTAGACCGCCGGCAGCACCCATCGCGGCGGGATGATGCCCAGGCGCCGAGCGATTGGCGCACACACCAGCACGGGCAGCGTCAGCACCATGAGTGAGTTGAGCGCGAACGCCTGCGCGACGTTTCCGTGAAGCAGTTGATGCGCGGCCCGCAACGATCCGCAACCGGGGCAATGCAGCCCGGTCAGTCGGTGCAGCAGGCATGGAGGGAACGCACGCGTCCCGGCCGGGTCGAACGCGTAGAGGACGACGGCGCCTGCGACACATGCGACACATGCGACAACGGCAAGGGCTCGCAGCCACCAGGCCCGTGGTGCAACCGAGAGCTGAACTGCACTTGTGGCGGTATGCATCGCTTCCGACCTACATGCTGAGCATGCCGCCGATGAGGACGACCAGCATGAATAGAGCATACAGCCCCACCACCGCGGCGATCGAGCCGAACGACACCCAGCACCAGGTCTTCGCCTTGTTCGACAGCTCCACGGCCCCCGCGTAGTCGCCCAGTTCGATCCGTCCGTTCACCTGGGCCGCGAACACGATGGCCACGACGCCGAACGGCATGCAGCAGAATATGGTGCAGAGGATGGCATGCACCAGGTAGTTTGGCACCTGCTGGTGTGGCGGGATCCGCCGTTGCCCCGGTGAAGTCGGAGGGACGGCGGCGCGGGCTACGTTCATGGGCGTCCCGCAGCGTACGCAGTGGTCTGCGCCGTCTTCGTTCCGCGTGCCGCATCGTGTACAGAACATGGCCGGGACCCCGAATCACCCGACTTAGAGTCCCCCCGCGGCGCCGGCAATCATGCCCAACAGGTACAGCACCCCGAGCCCAACGCCGACGCCGAATGCGACCCAGCACCATGTCTTCGCGCTGGCGGCGGCCTGCCTTGCCCCAGCCACGTCACCCGCCTGGAGCTTGCCGTTGACCTGCGCCGCGTAGACGATCGCGGGGATGCCAAACGGCAGACAGCAGAATATGGTCACGAGAATGGCTTGCACCAGGTAGTTCGGCACCGGTGCGGGAGGCGGACCGCCCGCCTGGGTCGGGGGGGCCGCCGGCGTACGGGCGGCACCCGACTGCAACGGTGCCCTGCACTGCACACACTGCCCAGCCTGGTCCTCGTTCTGCGTTCCGCATTGCGGGCAATACATACGCAGCTCTCCTTCTAGTTCCGTGCGCCGCTTGCGATGTTCGCGAGCATCACGACGAGTGCGATTGAACCCAACACCCCCATGACGATCCCGAAGACCGCTCTGCCCATGCCATGTTTGTCGGGATGCCGGCGAATGTCACGCACGGCCAAGCCACCCAAAAGGAGCGCAAACGGCGCCGGAACGAGGAGCACGGCAAACAGGCCGAGGTATCCCGCGGCGATGGCCAATCCCGACCGCCCGACGGGCAACAGCATCCGCGTGACGGGACCGTCGTCGATGCCCCCGAACGGCGGACTCTGTGCAGCCGTCGCCCCGACGGGCTTTCCGCACCGCACGCAGAATCGAGTTGTATCGCCGACTTCGGCGCCACAGTGTTGGCAGAACACTGAACCGCTCCCTGAGTTGATGGACAGAATATGTTCGTCCGGACCAGGTGTCAAACCCGCGAACGGGCGTACTCACGCGACGCCGAGGTCGCGGCCGATGGCGTAGATCTCGTCCGCGTCGAGCACGCGGTCGTTCGCTTCGAAGAGTGATGCGACGGCGGCCTTGTGGATCTTCATTTTCGTCTCGCCTGTGCCGATTGCCCCGTAGCAGACGACGCCGTCGTGCTCTACGCCCTTGTCCATGACGTCGACGCCCTCGATGCCGACGGGTGGTACGGCGTTGAGATCGACCACCACCTCGAGTGAGCCACATGCCGTGCGGGCGGCGGCGGGGAGCAGCGTGACTCCCTCGGTTCCGGCCGCGACCACGAGCGTAGCGTCCTGCAATGCCGCGGCCAATTCCTTGTCGTCGCCGGTGCCGACCGGCTCGAGCAGCGCATCGGGGACCGCCTTGCCGACGCGCTCGCACACGGTTGCGGCGCGGGCTTGGGAGCGTGAGCCGACCCGCACGCGCCCGCCTTCGCCGGCGAGCAGACGGACGACCCGCTGACCAACCGGTCCGGTTGCGCCCAGCACCAGGCACTGCGCGCCCTGAAGCGCGATGTGTTTGCGTGCTGCGAGCACGGCGGCGGCCGCCGTGGTGTTCGCGCCGTTGGCGTCCATCATCACCGACACCCGCAACGGCCCCATGAAGCTGCTCGTCGCCGCTTCGAGCATGGCCTCACCAACGGCGACATCCTTGCCGCCGATGAAGACGGCCGTGCGGTGAAGATCCTTGGGGCCGCGCGTGAAGATCGCCCCGTAGACCAAATCACGCACCTGTTCCGGCGCGACGCCCCCGTATTGGAACAGCTCGTCGGTACCCGCGTCGTGCGCTACGACCGCGTCGAATGCGCTGGGATGCGGGTCGCTGTCGAGCTGAATCAGAATGCGTTTCTTCTCCGCCACCGATGATGCTCCCTCAACCGTAATGAACAGGGTTCGCCATGCGGACCAGACCATCAGGAGATGGTCCGCACGACGGACCCTATCATCTGCGCCCCCGTTCGACCGCGCGGCATGAATGCCGCGCTCGGGCACTGGCGGGCGAGCCGCCAGTGGCACCCGACGGACGGCCAGCGGCACCCCCGGGGGACGTCGGAATCGCGACTACGCGAACGGATGCGCGGCCTCGTCCTTCTTGGCCGTGATGTCGCCGATCGCCGGCTCACCCTTCATCGCCCGAGCGATGGCCAGCTTGGTGGCCTCGTAGTTGTAGTCGACGATCTTCTTCTTCTCCTTGGCTTCGGGGTGAATGAACACGCCGCAGACGATGACCAGATCCTCTGCCTGGGCCGACGCGATCACGCCCTCGGCGACGCTGTCGGCCACCGCCTTGGCCACCGCGTACTGGGCCGGACCGAACATCAACACGGCCTGATCGAGCCCCTTGATCGTCACCTTCGTGATCATCACCGTAGCCGGCTTGCAGACCAGGTTGGGCGCGAGCACCGCCAGCAGATTCGTGTGCCCCCGCGACTGATTGGCCAGGGCATTCGCGAAGGCGGTCCCTACCGGCCCGTCCTTCGACCCGATCAGCAGGTCAATGTGAGCGATCTCGTTGCCGTCG
>CAYMME010000442.1:0-7759 GCA_964391465.1 uncultured Planctomycetales bacterium | reverse complement strand
GAAGCGGCCGCGGTAAGGCGAAGCATTGCCGCTCCCTCACGGTCGCGGTTCGGAATGAATGCGGTCTGCCTGAGACACTACACTACTGTCCCGATGGCGTCGCCTTGCCGAACGGGAGGGCGGCCCAACGCCGGTAGACGCTTTCGATCTCCTCCTTTTCGACCTGACCGTCCCAGACGGCGACGCCGTAGCGGAGCGTGAGCGGCTTGGCCGCAGTGAACTCCAGCGGTTCCTTGCTGAGGTTCAGTGTGTTGGACAGGTAGGCGAACCCCCTCTCCAGCGTGAACCACGTGGCCGGATGCCGTGGGTTCTTGGGGTGATCGAACATGGCCACGGTTACCGGCTTGCCGTCGGCCCGGGCCGTGTAGGCGCACCACTTGGAGCGGATGTCGTTCGTACCTTCCACGCCGGTCTTGCCGTCGGCGTTGCGGAATACGCCGTCCTTGTCCATCGATTGGAGGAATCGCGCGCCCAGGCCAAAGTAGGTGCTGCCGCTGAGCGTGGCTTTCGCCTTGCCCTCCGGCAGCGAGAACCGAGACTGCCAGGTGAGCAGTGAGGCCTTCAGGTCCTTTGCATCATACACGTCGATCGTGCGACGTTCCTGCACGTGAACCTTCTTGGTCGGTGGGTTGACCCAGTCGACCTGCTCCGTGAACGTGGCCCGGTCGAGACCCTTCTGCTTGCCGGTACGGATACCGTCGAAGTCGCGGTGGACCTGACGGCCCGGGGCCTTGTGCTCCTCCCAGAAATTCACGCCGTCGACCGCCACCGCGAACATGAGGGCGTGGTGGTGCTTGTGGTCGTGGGGCGAGTCGCGCAGTACGTTGATGCCCGCCGGCGTCAGGAACTGCTCGACGTACGGCTTGAACGGGACACCGCCGTATTTGTACCGCATGACCAACCGGTCACCGGCCTGGACGGACACGGTCGTGTCGCCCTTCGCGACTTTCAGCGGGCCTTCGGCAAGCGTCGGTGTGGCCATCGCGAAAACGACGGTACAGAGCATGGCCGCGATCGTCCATCGTACGGAGGATCGCACGGGGCAGCGGCATGATCGGTTCGACATTGTGAGTTCCTCGTGGGGTCGCGCACGAATGAGTCTTTCCCCAGAACGTGTACGGTAGGAGTCTGATCACCCGCGCGTCAAGTCGGAACACGCACCGGGTCGCCTTGCGGATTCCCAGCGCAATAGGCGGCTTGGTGCCACGGGTCCCGACGTGCGTCGGGACCTGCCCGTGTTCGTACGGACCGTCACGCATCAAGGCACTGGCGGGCAAGCCGCCAGTGGCACCCGCGGGGCCCTGCCCGGTGCGGACTTGACGCCGTCGCCGAGTCCTTCCATCATGTCCGTAATCCTCAGTGCGACGCTCAACGGTGGAGCTCAATCATGTCCGAACGATCAGAAACGCGCCGCGAGTTTCTCGCGACAACGGGTAGCATCGGAGCCGGTACGGTGCTGGCGTCGGGATTGGCCAACGCGGCTCCGCAGGCGGTATCCAAACGGAAACGTTCAACCGGGAGGTCTTCGATGGGTATGAAGCTTGGTGTCAACCTGGAGTACGTGCGGCACGCAGACAAGAGCCTGGCCTACGGCGTGAAGAAGGCGGGCGAGATCGGCTACGAATACGTCGAGCCGTGCTTCCTGATGGGTCGGTGCCTGCTTTCCAACGCGGGGTACTGCCACGTCACGAGCATGGACACCGATCCGCAGCAGATCATGGCCATGGTCGACAAGGCCGGCGTCAAGATCAGCGGGTTGTCGACGCACTCGGATCTGCTCGATCCCGAGTTCGGCGTGCTTTATGCCCGCAAGGGCATCCACTACGCCAAGGCCCTGGGCGTCGATATCGTGCAGATCTGCGAGACGATGTACCCGCCCGACTGGATGAAGGACGACGATGCCTACGCGATCATGAAGATGGTGCTGCGGGCGATCGCCGAGACCTGCGCCGACAACGGTGTGTACATCGCCATCGAGCAACACGGACCGTACACCGCCAAGGTCGATAGCCTGCTGAAGATTCTGGAACTGGTCGACTCGCCTTGGATTCGCGTCAACTACGATTGCGGCAACACGTTCCTTTCCGGCGAAGATCCCTACAAGATGCTCGACGCGGTCGCCGACAAGATCGTGCACGTGCACGCCAAGGACATCTCGGTCAAGCAGGCCGAGGAAGAACGCGGCAAGGTTACCGGCACCCCCGTCGGCTGCGCCTGCGGCGACGGCGTCATCGACTGGAAGCGGGTCGTCACCCGGCTCAAGAAGGCCGGGTACAAAGGCGTCCTCTCGGTCGAGTGCGGCACCGAACCCGAGGCGGTCAAATCAATCGCGCACCTGAAGGGCGTGCTGAGTGAGGTGGGGGCATGACACTTCGGGGGATCGCCTGCTGCCTGCTGCACTGTGCGGCGGTCGGGCCGGTGGCCGTCGGTCAGGATGCGTCGTCCACGGCTCCGGTGCGTGCAGCCGCCAAGAACGTGCTGAGGGTCGAGCCGCCGGACTTCTTTCCGGCGGTGACACAGTTCTCCCGGCTTCCGTCCGGCAAGGGTTGGACCGATCAGAAGGGAGCGCTCAGCCAACAGGTGCTGCGCGACAGCATCGACAACATCATGGCCCACGGCTTCACGGGGATTGAGGCGAATACGCACCGACCTAAGGAGGAGGCGGAGTACCTCCTGGACTACGCCCGGCAGCGCGGCATGATCATCACTGGCCATGCCGGCGGGCTCGAGCGGTTCGGCCGCAACAAGCCGCCCACGCCGTGTGTCTACTCGCCCGAATACGCCAAGGCCGTCCGACGGAGTGCCGAGAAGCGTCTGGCCGCACTCGAGGACATGCCGGGTCTGTACAACGTGTTCACCTATCAGGATGAGCCGTTCCATTGGGGACCGAAGTCCTTCGGCTACAGCGACGAGGTGAAGGCGGAGTTCAAGAAACGCTACGGCTACGAGCTGCCGCCCGACCTGGACTCCATCCGCGACGACCCGAAGCGATGGCTCGACGTGATCGGGTTTCGGTCCGACAACTTCGCCGACGGCTGGCGTCAGGTGTACCGGATCATCAAGGACATCGACCCGAGTTTCCGAACGATCCTGACCCACGACAGCCACAACACCTTCGGAGCCGGGTACAGCTCGCATTCCGAACTCGCGATTGATGACGTCTTTCACTGGGGCGGCGACTTCTCGGACATGTTCGTGTTCGACCTCTACCCGTACATGATGTTCGACTTCCGCTTCGGCGAGGTGGCCAAGCTGCAGAAGCCCCGCATCAGCCAGACCCACTACACGTTCGCGCAGATGCGGAACCTGACCCGCACCTACGGGAAAGAGCTGGGGTTCTGGGTGGGCACCTACAACCCGGCATGGTTCAAGGATTATCTCGGCCCCGACTTGCAGGCAAAGCACTGGGCCGAGCGGGAGATGAGCACGACGGCGGTCGCCCACGGCGCGGATTTCCTGTTGACCGGCTACAAGATCCCGATCGACGCGGGCCACTGGGACTCGCTCGGCGAAGGGCTCCGCCTGATTCAGAAGGCGGGCGGGCGCCTGCTCAGGGCGCCGAAGGTCAAGGCCAAGGCGTGCATGCTGTTCCCTCGCACGCACTACATCCAGCTCCAGGAAGAGTACTTCAACGTCGGCCTGTCGTTCGAGCTGTTCCTTCGGGCCTTCGGCGAGCTGGACATTCTCCACGAAGAGCAGATCACCGACGATCGCCTTGACGGGTACGAGATTCTGGTACTGTTCGACGTGAAGCTGCTCCCGACCGCGGTGGCCGAACGCATCGTGTCGTTCACGACCAAGGGCGGCGTCGTGATTGCCGACTGCGTGCCCAACCTGGACACGTACAAGAAGCCGACGGCCGTGATGGAATCGCTGTTCGGCGTGAAGGACGCCAAGACCGACCGCATCCGCCGCATGGGTCACTGGGTGCCGCGCGTGAAAGCGGATCCGTACTGGGCCAACCGGTCGGAGAATGCCCCGGACGAGTCGGTCTTCACGACCGACGTGCTGAAGGGCAGTGCGTTGGGGCAAGCACTTGATGTGCCCCTGGTCAGTCCCCGTCCGTGCACGGTCACGACCGGCAAGGTCCTGATCGAGACCGCCTCGGGCTCACCGGGCGTGATTCATCGAAAGGTCGGCAACGGACAGGCCTTCCTGCTGGGGCTCTGCCTTCAGGACACGTACTTCAAGACATGGCAGGACGAGAACGAGGCGGCCCGCGCCCAGTTGCGCGGCCTCCTCCGCGCGATCACACAAATGACCGGCGTGCGATCACACGTCCATTCCTCGAACCCGGACATCGAGGCCTCGATCCGCGCCAACCAGCGCGAGGGATTCCTGTTCGTCATCAATCACGAGGCGCAGCAGCCGGACACAACCGTTCAGCTCGCGGACCTCGACTTCGAGATCGGCAAAATCATCAACCTGGCCGACGGCCAGCCGGTGCCGTTCCAACGGGAGGACGGCGTGACCGAGTTGAAGATCTCGGCCCCCTTGGGTGAGACCCGGCTTCTGCACGTGCTCCCCGAATAGCGAGGGCGTCTCGGCACGACGGCACTGCGCAGGCGGCCGGCATGAAGTACATGGTGATCATCACGCGGCACCACGACGGCTTCTGCCTCTTCGACAGCAAGGTGTCCGACTTCACGGCTCCGAAGACGGCGGCCGGCCGTGATCTGATCGCCGAGTTCGCCGACGCGTGTCACGCCGCCGACATGCGGATGGGGTTCTACTACTCCTGCGTACCGCCAAACGAGCGGGGGAGGTGAAGGTGCGGGTAATCATACGCTCAACGTTCAGACTGTTCGCGGCCGCGCTCTGTGCGGCCGTGATGTTCATGACTCCGGCGCGGGCGGCTGAGCCCTTGTTCCGATTCGCCGGTTCGCAAAAGGACGCATTTGCGTTGCTCGACCTGCGCGGCGATGCGGCGACGCGCACGGTATCAGATCCGTCGGTGCCGTCCGGCTTCGGGCCGGAGGTGCTCGAGATTCGCGGCGATCTCGTGCTCCTGTTCGTGCCGACGGTGCGCATGTCGGCCGGAACGATCGTGGCTCTGTGGAACGATGTGGCCCCACGCGACGCGGATGCCGACGGAATCATCCTGTTCGGCGCGAAGTACCCCGAGGACTTGAGCGAGGCGCACAACACGAAGCGACTGGCCGCGCACGTCTGGTTCGAGCAGGATACGGACACGGGTTTGTCCGTCCGCGCCGTTGACGAGAAGGGCCACGAAGCCGCGGTCACCGAGCGGCCGGGTGTCGGCGTGACCGATGAGCCGTGGAACCGCGTGGGCTGGTTCTGGCAGAAGGTCACGTTCGGCGACGGCACGATCCGGGCCAAGTTCTGGTCGGTGCTGGATGCCGAGCCGCAGGAGTGGCACTTGACCACACCGGCGCCGTTCGATCTGGCCGGTCGTATCGGCGTGCGCGCATCCTCGGCGCGTTTCCGTCTTGCGTACTACGAGGCTTCTGCCGAGGACATCACGGTCGCCCGGCCCGACGTGTACATCGATCTCGGCCAAGCGGTGATGCTGGAGGGCCAGCGCCTGAGCAGCCGGATCACGGCCTCGCCGGAGGTCGCGAAGCGAACGGCGCGGGCATCGGTTCGCGTACGCTCGCCCGACGGCAAGCAGACCAAACCGCACGTCGTGGCCAACCCCACGGCCGAGTCCAACACGTTCGTCGTGCCGATCCATGATGGGGCAGGATCGCCGCGGATGCTACCCGCCCTGGGGCCGGGCTCGTATGAGGTCGAAGTTACGCTGACCGACGGCAACGGGAAGCGCGTGGCCCAATGCGTGCGGCGATTTGACGTGCGATCGTCCGGGGCAATCCGTGAGCGCGTCGGCCGAATCCGTAGCCGGATCGACGCCGCCAAGGCCGCAGCAAGCGCACGCGAGTCACGCGGCCTCGAGCATCGCGAGGTGCTGCTGGCCGCGCTGGCGGCGGAACGGCTCCTCGCCCTGGCGGAACGTCGCATGGCTGCGGGAGAGCTGGAAGCGATCGACCGGCCGCTCCGTTACGCCGAGGAGGCTCTGGATACGGTGGCCGGTCTCATCGCCGCGGCGACGAAAGACACCACAGGAAAGGAGGCGTCGAAGTGATTAGCGGGCGCAGAACTCTGTGGGCACAAGTGCTCGTGATCGCGGCCGGCGGGTCGTGGTGCCACGCACAGCACATCTTCTCCACCGCGTACCGGATCAAGTTCGAGCGTCCCACGCTGAGCTGCTACAACGCGCCGATGGGCCGCCGGTTGGACGTCACGATCCCCTGGCGTCTGACGGGTCCCGCACCGAAGCACGACTTCACGACCAAGCTCTCGCTCGTGGACGAGTACGGCCGCGCGGTCGCGTCAGCCTCCGCACCGCCCGCGCCCGCAACGTCGGCGTGGAAGCCCGACACGACGGTTGCCCAGACATTGTCGCTGACCGTCCCGCGCGACGTGCCGGAGCGGCTCGTCCGTCCGGTTGACCGGGCCACGATCCTGGAGGGCTGGCATTGGCTGATGGTGTCGCTGCACCACAAGGCGGGCGGCATCCAGATCCTGGACAACCCCGAAGCTCAACCTTTCGCCAGTCTCAGCCGCAACTACGCGCTGTGCCGCGTGTACGTTTCAAGTTCGCCGATCGCCATCGAAGCCTTCGAGGTCGACGACACCCCGTTGTGGAAGCCACAGGCGCTGCGCGTCGTGTTCGCCAACGGTGCGACCGAACCGGTCAAGGCCCTGGCGCGGATCACGGTTGAGGACGAGGCTGGCCGCGCGGTGTTCGAGGCGCTCACCGACCTGCGCTTGGAGGCCAACAGTCGATCGGAGTGGAGGAAGGACCTGGCTCTCGATGCGATCGGCCCGCTGACCGCCCGGGTTGAGGTCTTCGAAGAGGGTCGGTTGCGCACGCAAGCGGAGCGTCCCTTCCGCATAACTGCACCGAAAGGGATGAGGGCTGCGATCACCCGCGTCAACGAAGTGCGCACCGACGGTGAGGCCATGTACACGCCGGTGACCGTCCGGCTCACGACCGGCGACGGGGCCGCGATTCGCAAGATCCGGAGTTCCGTGCACTACTCGCATGCGGATCGCCCCGCCTTGGTCTCCGAGCTGTCACCGAACAAGGCCGATGTGACCTGCGAACTCCGGCCGAAGCCGGCGTGGGGATACTACAACGTTCGCGTGACCGCCCAGGTCGGCGAGCGGCGAATCACGTTCGCCAAGCGGCTGGTGGCGGCGGTGTTCTCGACGGCCGGGGGCAACATTCTGTGCAACGGCGAGCCCTGGATCTGCAAGGGCGTCAACGTTCACGGGCTGTATCCCAGCCGCAACGTGACCGCCAAGACGCTCGAACTCCTGGTCGAGCTCGGTTTCAACACGGTCCGCGGCGATCATCCCGTGGCGTGGCAGCGCGAGCTGGCCGTCGATCACCACATCGGCTGGATGAATCTTCCATACTTCAGTTGTGCGCACACCGACAAAGTCTACGCTCAGCTGGGCGACGAGCCCCAGGCCGCGATGCGAGAGATCGCCCGGCAGGCCTGCATGAGTGGGGCGAATGACGCGGGCACGATCCTGTGGAACAGCGCCAACGAGATCCAGGGCGAGCTCGACGAGTGCCTCGCGATCCTGTACCCGGCGTACAAGGTCTACGACCCGTACCGGCGGCCGGTCGTCTACGCCAACCTCTTCGGGCAGGATCGTTGGGCCGACCAGGACATCATGGCCATCAACTACTACTTCAGCGTCGAGCAGGGACCGGAAGCCCGACAAC
>CAYMME010000441.1:0-7766 GCA_964391465.1 uncultured Planctomycetales bacterium | reverse complement strand
ACGCTATCACGTACGGGCTTGAGCACTTGGCTGACCTCGATGACGACGATCGTCGGCGCGGTCGCGACGGCCATGGCCGCCGACTGCGTCTTCTCCGGCGTCAGCGTGTCCTCCAGCAACGTCTCCAACGGCCGCGACACCTGCCGCGCGGTCAGAGCCGAGAGCCCGGCCGCCGCCGCGAACAGCCCCGCGAGCATCCATAGCAGCAATCCCCACCGCAGGCGTCGCGGCGTTGCCGGAGCGTTGATCGGGGTGTCGTCGCTCACGCTTTCTTCCAGTTTGCCAGTGACGTGGCGTACCGGCGTCCGAGCCCATCGAGCACCTCTTCGGCCGCACGGATGCCGTGAAAGACGGCCTCCTCGTACAAAGGCAGCCCCGAAGCATCGGCGCCGGCCAAGTGCACGCGCCCGACCGCCGCACTACGTAGCCCCCGATCCGCCGACCAGATGAACCCGGGCGTGGGGACAATCATCGCGTGACCGTACAGCATCACGTCGATCCGTGTCACCAGCGACCCGATCTCCGGATGCATGGCCGCAAGGTCGTTCATGATCAGGTCGACCCAGTGAGCATGATCCTGCTCGAGCAACGCCTCCCGAGCCGCTTCCGGCTCCTGCACGAACGGATGGTAGTAGGTCAGCACCGTCGGCTGATCATGCTCGCGCTGCGGGCCCAGTGCCCACCGCGTCTGATGGTTGGCCACGACGTAGCCCAGCGACTCGCTCTCGTACCGCACGTTGTCCCAGGCCGGCGTGCTGCCTTGGGTCCGTGGCAACCGCTTGACGTGCACCTGGGCCACGAGCCACGGTGCGTAGGTGCAGCGTTCGACGGCCTCGCGCTGAGCAGCCGGTATCGTCTGCATGACGTACGGCAACACGTGCAGCTTACCGGCGAAGATGCACCGTCGCGCCGTCAGCCGCCGCAACTTGCGGGCGCGGCGGTCGTAGGTGGTCACGGCCACATGATCGTCCTGGTTCTCGATCGCCGTAACCATCATGCCCGTGCGGATGCGCTCGCGCGGGGTCCCGCTGAGCAAGCCCTTGACCAGAAACCCGTTCCCTTCCGGCCAGGTGAAAGTCTCCACCGGATAGTGGTAGCGGTAGCGATCGTCGTTGAACCGGCACACGTGGTAATGGATGCCCGCCCAGGCCGAAACGCCCGCTGCGGTCGAACCGTAGTCGTCGCGGCAGGCGTAGTCGACGTTCCATTCGAGCCGCTTGCCGGAGAACCCGTGCTCGCGCATCCACGACCGCATCGCGCCCCGGTCAAGTTGTGTGAACTCTGGGTCGGGCGAGCTGTAGGCGACGGGCAGAGTGAGCGCCGGCCGCTCGGCCGCATCACGCCTGCGCATGAACGCGAACAACGCGTCCTGCATGGCACGCATCGCCTGCTGCTCGGTGGCGTCGGTGCCGTGCATCTCCATGATGTCGTTCGTCCACCGCGTGCCGACCCGCAGCCGTTCGACCGGATGCCGCACGACGTACGCCGGGTTGCCGATCGGCCAGCCGTCCTCGTCACGCACCCCCGCCAGCACGCCGAGGTCGGTGAGCACCTCGATCAGGCAGTCGGCCCCCGCCGGGGGCGTGGTCACGTAGTGTGCCGCCCACGGGTAGGCCGACTCCCCGGTCTCGCCCCACGCGCTCGTTCCCCCGACACGGGTGCCCAATTCGAGCACCACATAATCGTGCACGCCCGCCCGTCGCAGCTTCCACGCGGCCGTGCAGCCGGCCACGCCGCTGCCCACGATGATGCAGTCGTGCAGGGGTCCGTCGGCGGGAATATCCGCGGACGACGTGGTCGCCCAGGCGGAGTCACGCATCCGGTGTGCGTCGTCAACGGGCCGGCCGATGATCTCGCCCGGCACGTCGAAATGCCGCCACGGCGTAGCCCGCGGCCGGGAGTCGCAACCGATGAGCGGTGCCAGCCAGGACGCGGCGGCGCCCCCACCCGCAGTGCGGAGCCACCTGCGCCTTGTCCATCCGCTTCGGGCGGACTTGCCCATCAGTCGGTTGCTCCGGGGAATACGCTTGCCGTGGGGGATGGGCAGTTGTTGCATATCCTTCGGGTGCCACGGGCGGCTTGTCCGCCCGTGTTCTCCGACAACGACACTGGCAGGCAAGCTGCCAGTGGCACCCGACGCTAAACACGTAACTACGTCGGGACCTGGCACCCGACGCGATGGCGGGCCGCTACCCCGTCCAACATGCGGCGACGAAGGCCGCGAGCGCTATGGGAAGAACGGCGGCCACACACGCAACGGCCACGTTCTGATTCGCGGAGAGCTCCTTGTCCAGATCGATCTTCGTGAGAATCATCCAATCGGAAAGGTACTTGAACACCATGAGCAGGATGATGGCGATGACGGAGACCACCACGAACGAGAGCACCTGCCAGGGCACGGTCTCATCGCCCGCGATGAAATGCTGCCCCGCACCGAGCACGATGCCCAAAGCGATCAGCGGTCCCGCCAGGCCCACGCCGACGGCCACGTTGTCTCGCTCGATTTCCGCGTGCAGGTCGTATTTGGTGAACCGCTGATAAGCGACGGTGAAGACCGCGAGCATGACCTGCGACAAGAGGAAGAACATCGCGGTCAGACCCAGCGCGGCGCCGATGTTGCCGGTGCCCTCGCCGATCACGCACGCACGAATGATGAACGCCGAGGCGATGTACGCCGCGCCCTCGACGACGCCCGTGCCCACGTTCTTGTCCTCGATGATCTCCTTCGTGGTGTTGAACTGGTGCAGGATGAGGCGATCGTTGGTGACGCGGGCGGCGCCGAGCAGGACGATCCCCACGATGCCCCAGATGGCCACATCGCGCAAGGCGGCCTGCACTTCGGGCCAGTCGATCGCCGCCGCCGCGGACGCGCCCGCGATCGGCTCCGCCACCGGCAAGCCAACCGCCCCTTCGCCCGCGACCCCCGTCACGACGATGGCCAGGGCTAGGTAGTACATCGCCATCGTCACGCCCAGGGCCGCGTTCTTCTGCTCCCCGAGCTGGCGCGCCACTCTGAACTGCGGCGTGGAGATGTCGAAGACCATCTTTCCAATAAACAAGAGGAAGAAGCACTCAACCAAAATGATCAGTGCCGGCAGCGAAGTGAGGTCAATGAATCCAAGCATGTCCATCGTCATCGATTTGCGCTCCGTCTGAGATCATTTTCCACGAGAGTAGCTGCCGCCGCGGGAGCTCCGTCCGTAGGAGCTGCGGCCCGAGTAGGCGGCTCGACGGACCGACGAGCCGTACCGCCCACCGGCCCGTGCGTAGCTTCGATAGTGGTGGTAGTGGTGCACGCGCCCGAAGCCGTACCCGCCGTAGCCTCCGTAGTACCATCCCCCGCCGAAGCCGTAGTAGAAATGCGGCCCACCCCAGTACATCCAGCTCGGCCCGTGGCCCCAGCCGTAGTACCCGGGGTACCCCCAGCCGCGATGGCCGACCCAGAAGAACGAGGCGTAGCAGAGCCCGACAATCAACAGAACGATCAGAAAGACGGAGAACTCGCGCATCACACTCGCCCCAACCAGGTGAAGATCAGCCCTATCAGAAACATCGCCGCTCCGCCCCAATAGAAGGGCAGGGCGCTCGCACGGACGGTCTTGACCCAGACATCGAGCTTGCCCCACTCGGCCACGTCGTCGGACACCCGAATCAGGAGGCCGTACTTCTTGGGCTCCTTGACCGTCATATGGAAACTGAAGCTCTCCTCGTTCAGGTCGCCGTCCTCGAAGATGAACGGCTCGCGCGGCGTCGCGGCATAGACGGGCTTCTCCCCCGCCTTCTTGGTCTTCTCGTCAACGCCGGGCTCGAGAAGCTCGACCGTCACGTTGCGGGTTCGGTTCGTTGTTTTCGTCCGGCCGGGATCCTGGTACAGCTCGACGTAGACCACCTGGTTGGACTGCGCCTTCTCTAGATCCAGGTCGAGCTTCTTGCCGCCGACGTAGCTATCCGGCAGCGGGTTGCCCTTCTCGTCCTTCTGGCCCGTGGCCTTCTGCAGCTTCAGATCAGTCGGTTCAATCTTCTCGCGAAGAACGGTGTCGCCGGAATGGCTGACGAAGTAGCCGGTGGTCAGCGAGAGAACGGCCCCGATCAGGACCGCAGCCCCGGCCATGCGCCGCTGGGCGAGTTTGTCCAGGTATGCATCGACTTGTGCGTCTTTGCCGCCGAATCCACTCATCTCGGCCTCCCTGCCACTGCGAATCAGTGGCGGCCTGCGCTTCGCCGGCCGAACGGCCGGCGGAAGCATCGCACCGACAATGGCACTAGGCCAGTTGCACCTCGTCGGGGTCCAGGTACCAGCCGGGTCGGCCCGTGGCGCTACCGCCCGTGCCCGGCCACAGCATGACCGACAGCAACTGCTCTTCGTTGTCGTCCTCGAACGTCCACGACGTGAAGTCCGCGCCCTCGACGCCGTCGTTCTCGAAGCACCGGGCCTCGGCCGAGTTGACGAAGTTGTAGCGCGTCCCGTCGTGCTTCAGTGTCCCGCCCCCTTGCGACTGCATCTCGCGCAGCTCATCTACGGTAACGCCCAACGACGACAGTGGAATCTCCTCTTCCGACCACTGCGTGATCACCAGCCCGTCGTCGTGCTCCCACTCGAGCCAGGTCGCTTCGTTGGGCCCGAGCAGTTTGAACTCGTACCAGATGTGCGCCGCCCCGCCGTGCTGCAGCTCGTAGCGGTTGCGCTGCGACGCCTTGAACCGTGTGCGATCGCCCTGCTCGGGGTAGTTGCGAATCTCTACGGTGGCACCGACCCGCACGGCGTCGAGGTCCAGATCCGAACTCCCGTCGTAGCGGCCCTCGTCGCCTTCGTGGTAGTGGTGCACCTCGCTCTCGTCGTAGTCGTCGTCATCGTAGTAGTGGTGATGCACCTCATCGACGGCGTCGTCGTACATCATCGCCCGCGTGTGCTGCCACCAGAAGAACCAGATGATGAGGGCAATGGCCAGACCGGCGACGAGGAAGGTGGCTGCGGACGACAACGCGAGAATCGCACCCATCGTTTGCTACCTTGGCCCGCGGTCCCGGCAGGGACTCGGCGGCCGGCCACCACACGGCGGCCGTACCACTCTCTCATGTATCTACTACCGAATGCGCCCGGCCGCAAGTACAGATTTCGCCAGTTCTTATAACCGCCACGGGTCGGCGTGACGCGGCGGCGGCTCATCGATCTCCAGCGGCTGGCCCGCGCCGGGTAGGCTGTCGAACGCTCCCTCTTCCATGGCCTCGGCGATGCGCCGCTCGACGAGGCTGCGGCGCTGGACCGGCGTGAGGACGGGCTCGTCTCGCTTGAACGGCAGTCTCCTGCGAGGTGGCGAAGGTGTGCTCATGTGCGCTCGGAGGCGTTCACCGTGCTTTCTTGCGCCGGCCCGCAAGGACGAGCAGGCCGCTCGCGAACATGAGAATGATCATCGGCGGCATGCCCTCACGAGACACGGCGGGGACGGCCGGCAGGCACGCGTCGCCCGGATCCGTCACCGTGACCGTGGCCGGGCACGTGTTGACGTTGCCGTTGCCGTCGTCCACCGTGAGCGTGACCGTGTTCTCGCCGAGGTCATCGCAGTCGAAGCTGTTCGGCACCACGCTCACGAGATTGACGGTCCCGCAGTTGTCGGAGCCGGAATCGAACACGTCCGCGGGAACGATACTCGCGTGCCCGGTCCCGTCCAGGGGAACGGTAGTGTTCCGGCACGTGACCTCCGGCGGGATCGTGTCCTGTCCCGGGCTGCACACTGCGATCATCGTCGCCAGCGCGTCCACCTTGCCGTGGCCCCACATGTCGTTGGGCACCGCACCCGTAAACGCATCGGTCCGGGCGCTCGAGGCGAGCAGGCTCTCACAGTCGGCGGGGGTCAGCGACGGATCAAGCTCGAGCATCAAGGCCACGGTTCCGGTGATGTGCGGGCAGGACATGCTCGTGCCCTGGTAGTACTGGTGCCCGCCGCCGGGCCGGGCCGAGTTGATGATCTCACCCGGAGCACCGATCTCGGGCTTCAGCCCGGTATTGGCCGGCTTGCGACTCGGGCCGATGCTGCTGAAATCGGAGATGTCGCCGATCGTCGTGCTGGAGCCGCCGAGTTGGGTCACGTAACTCGCGATCGCGAGCACGTCGGCCGCGGTGGCACCGCCGGAGACGGTCAGGCTGGCATCGACGAGTTGGGCTCCCAAGTGCGAGAGATCGTAGAAGAGCGCAGCGTCCTCGAACGCGATCCACGTGTCGACGGTGCCGGTCCCGCGCGTCCACACATGCCAGAAGTAATCGGGGAACGTCGCCTCCGGCACGATGCGTGCGACCTCGATCAGGATGTTGTGATCTCCGTTCCCCGGGTCGCTCGTGGTCGTGCTGTCGATCGTGACCTGCCCCACGTTCGTGGCACCGTTCTGCAGTGTCCATGCGCCGCTCGTACCGGCGGCGACGTCCGGGGTGGTGTCGCGAAAGTAGAGCGTGCTGTCTATGAGTTCATGTAGCTCGACAGCCACCTCGATCGTCCCGCCTTCGTTCCACATGTCGAGGTAGAACGTGTCGAGTCCGCGACCTGCCGTGAACTTCCACGTCCCGACAGAGTTCGTGTACGAGGTGTGCGCAGCCCACTGTACGTAGCCGGCGTCGACGAAGTTGTCGCCGGCGTTGCCCGCGGCTATGGCGACGATCCGGCCGGGGCCGATCAGCGCGTTGAGCGACGTTTCGTAGGGGGACGTGTTGTCGTGCGGGCCCCAGTTGGCACCCAGGCTGACATTCACCACGGCGGGCTTTCCGGCGGCCGCCGCCTTCTGGAAGATGTAGTCGATCCCGTCGACGATGGTCGTGTCGTACATGGTCGTCTTGACCACGATCAGGTCGGCCTCGGGCGCCACACCGACAAGGCCGCCCGGAGCCCGGCCATTGCTCGCAGCGATACCGGCCACGTGCGTGCCGTGCTCGATCGGGTCGGTCTCGCGAACGATGCCCGGCGGCGTGCCGTCCAGCTCGTCATCGATTTGAGCTTTCGTCCACTCGGTCCCGTACGCGAACTCAGTGGGGTTGGGCCCGATGAGGTCCGTTTGATCCCAAATGTAGAGCAGCCGACTCGTTCCGTCGGGGTTGCGAAAGTCATCGTGCTCCCAGTCCACGCCGCTGTCGACGACTCCCACGATGACGCCGGAGCCTTCGAGGGCTCCGGGCGACCCGCCGGTGCCGGCGTGGACAGCGTCGGCCCCGGTGTCCGGCACGCTGACATCAAGGTTGTAGCGGAGCTGCCGTGCCGCTTCGAGCCGGGCAACCGCCGGCACCGATGCGATCGGCTCGAGCTGCGCCACGGGAACCGTGGCCGTCATCACCGTGCCGAGCACGGTCCCCACCCGCCCGCCGACCGCGCGGATGTTGGCGGCCGCGTTATCGGCCCCGCCCGGCCGAGGACGGACGAAAACGTGCGCGACGGCCGTGCCGTCGGCACGGGCCTCGAGACCATTCGCCGCAGCGGGCCCGACCGCCAGCCCCTGCCGATGCCGACGCACGGCTCGGGTAAGGCCCGGACCGAGCTTCGCCGACAACGCCGCCTCCGGCCGCGGCAAGCCGGCACTCCTGGCCGGACGCTTCCCGCCGCCCGCGTTCCTCTGCACTACCCCACCCGCCGGATCGAGCGCAATCGCGCGGGTCATCTGCGCCCGCAGCGCCGCATCCGGGACCGGCGCGTCCTGCGCCCACGCGATGGAAACGGTGCCAACAAGGAATGCTAGCCCAAGTTGCGCAGTTCAGCGACCTAAGCTGGGCTCAAGGGGGCGCCGGG
>CAYMME010000440.1:4986-7790 GCA_964391465.1 uncultured Planctomycetales bacterium | reverse complement strand
CAACATTGTTGGAGGCGTGGGCAAGCTGCCCGTGGCACCCGGCTGCCACCGAATTCGAGATGCACCCGGCTCCGTTGATCGGCCCGTGCTGCGTCAGTTCGACTCCAAGAGGTCCGACAGACGGATCGGCGCATCCGCCTCACAGACGCGATCGGACAGCTTGGCCGTTCTCGCCGCCGTGTCATTCGTCTGGCGGACGCGTCAGTGATCGTGCAGCCCACGAAGCGCAAACTGACGGGGTGGGTCGCCACTGTCCACCTTCGTTGAAAACGCATTCGTCAGGCGGGCAAGCCCCCGCACGCACGTCCGTATGGTGAGGTTCTCTCGCTCACGTAGCGTGTGGCCATGTACCTGCAATCAGGTTCTCCACTGGTCAACGTGCGTTCGGATCCGCTGCCAGCGCGCAGCCACAGTCTCTTCCTGGGCCCGGTTCGCAACCGTGGCCCGACCACCGTGACCAATCGACCGAGCCGTGGCCCATGTCGCGCAAACCTTTGTGACGAGGTAGGTTACAAGGAACCGTTTCGCGGCGCCGAACCGGCTCACGGTGGCCTTACCGCTTGAGAATCGGTCACGCACTGTCAGGCGGGTTCGCGGGGTTACTTGGACTTGTACGATTGCTAGTTGGAGAACATGGCCAAATAGTTGGACATTTTGCTTGTCAAGCTGGAGATCCAGAGGTAGTATGCGGTCCATGAGCGACGAACCTCCGCCCCTGAGTCGGGACGAATCTCAAGCGCTGTCCCTGAAGGCAGCCGCGGCGTTTCAGCCTCGTTCGCCCATCAGCGCCCGCGAGTTCTTCGCTGGGAGATGGGGGCAGCTTACAACGGTAGCCGACGCCGTGGCTCACACAGGGCTGAACATCGTGATCTTCGGCGAACGCGGCGTTGGCAAGACCTCGCTCGCGAACATCATTAGCCCTTTACTGCATGTGATGGAGGAAACCCAGAGCGGACGAGAGCCGGAGCCGCGGCTGGTCGTCAAAGTCAACACGCATTCCGAAGACCGGTTCGCAGATGCCTGGCGACGTGCGCTGGACGAAGTGTATTGGCACGAAGATCGGCCGGTAATGGGTTTCGGCGGGCGTGTGGCTGCGGAGCGACAGACGCTGCGGGAAACGCTGGGCATCCCCGACGAGCCATCGATTGATGATGTGAGGCGCACCCTGTCTTCACTGCGGCGATCCGTGTTCATCTTTGATGAATTCGACAGAGGGGGTGATGGTATCAAGCGGGACTTCACGGACCTGATCAAAGCCCTGTCCGACTACGCGATCGATGCGACGTTGGTGATCGTTGGCGTGTCCGATACGGTCGACGCTCTTGTCCGCGATCACGCATCGATCGTGCGCTCCATCATCCAGATCCAGCTCCCGCGTATGGACGAGCAGGAACTCACAGAAATCCTGGAGAAGGGGTCGCAGGCTCTCGGCATGCGATTCGAGGAACGGGCGACGTCTCTGACCGTCAGGTTGTCCCAAGGGCTACCGCACTATACGCACCTGATCGGCCTGCACGCCACGCGCGAAGCCGCGAAGCGGCTCTCCAGGGTCATCGAGGTCAGGGATGTTCAAGGGTCGTTCGGAAAGGCCGTCGAGCAAGCAATACAGAGCATCCGGGACAAGTACCTGAAGGCGGTTCACAGTGCACACAAGGATGCGCTCTACGACAAGGTGCTGCTTGCGTGTGCTCTGGCTTCGGCGACGGCACAGGACGCCTTGGGCTATTTCTACGCCGCCGATGTCGTCAAGCCGCTTCGCGAGGTGCTGAATCGAGACAACGTCAAAATCGCCACGTTCCAGAAGCACATTACGGAATTCTGCGAGGAGGTGCGAGGCCCCATCCTGGAGAGATCGGGAGTGCCTCGAGCTTACAAGTATCGCTTCCTGGCCCCCCTGCTGCCCACCTACAGCTTCATGACGGCTGTATCGGAAGGTACCGCATCGCCCCAATTGCTCGAAGACTACACGGCGAGACCGTAACCTCCCTTCCTGCGCAGTCGGGCTCGTGACGATCACTCTGCTCGTCTGAATCGTGCGCCACTTCCGCCACGACGATCCTGGCCAGTTGTCTCCGCCTGCGCCGCGGGTTGCGTGAGCCTCTGCTGGCGCCGGCAATGTGCAGTGGCAGGGACTCAGCAGCCGGGGCGCAGGCTCTTCGGCGCGTGTTTGCCGCCGACCGCTCGGCCGGTCAGCCGGTCTCGAAGCCGGAGGCGGCGTAGATGCGGGTGGGGGCGCCGGGGGAGTCGTTGCGGCCAAGGTACATTCGCGTGAGGCGGCGCTGGAGGGTGAAGTTGCGGGCGGAGGCGAGGGTGATCGCTTCGGGATTGGGACTGAGCAGGTCGAAATGGACGGTCGGCTGCGTGTTGAGGTCGAGCAGTGTGTCGAGCAGCGCGGCCGCGGTGTCGCGGTCCGGGGCTACGATCGGGCCGAGGTGAAACGCGTCGTGCCCCGGGTAGGCCAGGCCGAATCCCGGCACTTGGTTTCGCGCGACGGCGACGAGGGCCTTGTGCGGGTTATCGGACGCGATGCGCAGTAGAAGCGACAGGCGGTCGGCTCCGAAGGCATCGCGGTCCAGGTCGGCGATGGTTGGCCAGTCCGTCTCGTCCACCGGGCGAACCGTTACGGTCGAGCGATCACTCGTCACGCCGGGTGGCGAAGCGATGTACCGCCGGACCTCGTACTCGTCGACGAAGCCGAGCTTGAGGTACACCTCCCGGCCTTCGGGGGTGGCGTCGAGTTTGATCGCGGCCACCGATCTCGCCTGAAGATACTCGATGCAGCGTTGCAGCAGCGCCGTGCCGAT
>CAYMME010000440.1:0-4886 GCA_964391465.1 uncultured Planctomycetales bacterium | reverse complement strand
TGCCGATCCAGCCGCACTCTTGACCGTGACGGATTGCGGTGGCCGTCCCCACACGCTCGCCGTCGGCCTCGGCAACGAAGCAGCCGTCCGGCTCGAGGTCGAGCAGACGCCGCCAGTCTGCGGCGAACTGATTCCAGCCCGCCAGCCGGCAGAGCCGCAGGCCCACGGGGATGTCGTCGCGACGCATCGGGCGGATGGGAGTCATGGCGCAGTAGAGTTGGCGCTCGTCGGCGAACCGTCAACCGCTCGCGTGCGAGGCGGAATGTCTAATGACGAATGACTAATGACGAAAGAATGTCGAATCACGAGTACCCAATGCGGTCACGCCGCGAACAGGTGCTCGGACCGCGGGCCGGAATGGGTCCGGCGGTCGGTCGATGGTACAGTCCGCGGAGGGGGCAGACGGGAGGTTGCGGATTCATGCGTACGCGTGTCGGGTTGCGTTCGTGGCTTTGTCTGGGGGTAGGGTCGTCGGTTTGGCTTGCTGCGGCCCGGACCGGTTTGTCGCAGGAGCGGATCGCGGTCGATGTGGCCGAGCGGTTCAATCTGGTCGAGAACGGCGGCTTCGAGGCCGGTGATGCGATCCCGGCCTGGTGGGGTCGCCATCCGGGCAAGAATACGGGGAGGAATCAGCACGCGCGGGACACGAGCGTTTTTCGTTCGGGCAAGGCCAGCGCCCGGATCCGATGGGTGGATCCGGTCCAGGGCCCGAACAAGGCCGGGCTGCAATGGAACAAGTACACCGTTCCCGTCGAGGGCGGCACGGAGCTGATCCTCTCCGCGTTCGTGCGGACCGCCGGGGCCAAGACCAGCAAGATCGGCACCCATTTCTATGATGCGGACAAGAAGCACCTTCACTTCGCGAGCGTGGCCGGTCCGGTGCGGGCGGACGACTGGACGCGAGTCACCTCGACGATTCCGGTTCCCCCGAAGGCCGCCCTGATGGGCGTTGCCCTCTACGCGGGCAATGGCGGCACGACCTGGTTTGATGACGTGGCCTTGCTTGGCACGCCGACAACGACGGCGGTTCGAGGCACGCCCCGCGTGGACGGGAATCTGGACGACGCATGCTGGGCGCCGGACCGGGCCATCACGTCGTTCGTGCACCACAAGGGAACCGGCCCGGGCGTCGAGAAGACGCGGGCGTGGATCGCGTACGAAGACGCCAGTCTCTACGTTGCGTTTGAGTGCCCTCATCCCGCTGACGCCGCGCTGAAGGAAGACGCGACCGGTCGCGACGGGGACACGTGGCGGGACGACAGCGTCGAGGTCTTTCTCGATCCGGGGCACGACCACCGCGACTACTACCAGTTCGCCGTCAACTGCCGCGGCGTCGTGCGCGACAGCCATGGCCGCGATGTCTCCTGGGATTCAGCCACGCGCGCAGGCGTCGGGCGCCGAGACGGGGCGTGGACGATCGAGATCGCGATTCCGTTTCGTGATCTGGCCCTCGACCTCGAGACGGGCACAACCTGGGGCATCAACCTCGTGCGCAACGATCGGGCGCGCGGGGAGACGGTGACCTGGTCGCTGGGCGGGTTTCACAACGCCAAGCGCTTCGGCAACGTGAGCCTCGATCCGGATCTGTCCGCCTGTCTTGTGCCGGTACTGGCCAAGGAGGTGGACCGCCTCGACTCCGATCGCAATGCGCTTCAAGACGAGATCCAGGGTGCGAGTTTGTCCCGGCACCTGGCACCGCGAGCCTTCACTCTGCTGGATGAGGTCCAGGATCAGGTCATTCAACTGCGCCGGATGCTGTCGAGTACGGAGAGCATCTCGCGGACCGCGACGGGCGAGATGCGCGGCCGGGTCAAAGCGGCGGCAAAAGCCCTCGCCGACGCCCGCGTGGCCGCGATTGGAGCCGCATTCGCGGTTGACGGTCCCGAGGTCGACGGCGGCTTTCGCGTGGCCGTTGCGAGCAGCCTCCGCAAGATCCGACGAGCCGGTCCGGTCTCCGAAGGGATCATCACCAATCGCGTGCGCCTCGCGGCCGCCCGCGATGAGACGGAGTCTTTTCAGCTCGTGGTGATCCCGATCCGCCAACCCCTCAAGGACGTGACCGTGCAGGCCGGCCCGCTGACCGGTCCCGGCGGCTCGCTTGCCGTCGAGTGGAACCCCGTTGCCTATGTTGAGACGGGCAAGCCGCGCGCATACACGCCTGAGTATGTCGGCTGGTGGCCCGACGTGCTGATGCCTGCCGGTCCGTTGGACGTTGCGGTGGGCCGGCGACAACCGCTGTGGTGCAAGGTCACCGTGCCGCCGGACGCGAAACCGGGCACGTACACCGGAGGCGTGACCGTCCGCCACGGCCGGCATGCAGTTTCGGTGCCGGTCGAACTGCGGGTGCGAGACTTCCACCTGCCGCGCCCCGGCAGTCTGGCCACCGCGTTCGGGCTCTACGCCTTCGCCCTGTCGAACTGGTATCACGGCAACAAGCCCTACGCGTCCGTCATGCCGCCGGAGACGTTCGCTCGCTGGTGCGAGTTCATGGGCCGATACCGCCTCACGCCGAAGAACATCGCCCGCGACTACGCTCGTCGCGTCAGGGAGGGTGACGGAAAGCGCCTGGATCTCAGTCTGGTCAAGCAGACGCTCGGCCCGCTCGCGGCGAAGTACTACGCGCCCTATTCGTTCTGCGTGCACCGCTTGCCTTGCCCCCGCGACGCCCAGGACGGAACGACGAAAGTGGACCCCGCGGTTTGGATTCGTGAGTTGCAGGCCCGTGCCGACGAGTACCTCCGTCTCGGCCTGCCGCGGGAGGCGTACGTCTATGGCATCGACGAGGCCTCGCCCAAGGGATACCCCTTCTTGAAGAAGGTCTACCGCATGGTTCGTGAGGCCACACCGGACTTCCCCATCATGCAGACCGTCAACCACGACCCGCCGAGGGAACTCGTGGGGCTGGTCGACATCTGGTGCCCGCTGTCGTCCCGCATCAGCGAGGATTTCTACGCGGAGCGCAAGCGTGCGGGTGACACGCTCTGGACGTACATCTGCTGCAGCCCCAAGCCGCCGTATGCCAGCTTCTTCGTGGACGTGCCGGCCGTCGATCATCGCGTGTTGTTCTGGCAGGCGCGGCAGGCGGGCGCCACCGGTGTGCTCTACTGGTGCGTGTGCTGGTGGAAGGGCATCCCGGGCCCGCCCTCGGGTGACCCGCACTTCCCCGAGCGGCCCATCGTGCTGAAGGATCAATCCGACTCGCTCACCAAGCTGGGGGTGAACGGTGACGGCATCCTCATCTGGCCCGGGCCGGACATGACGCCCTATCCGTCGCTGCGTCTCGAGGTCGTCCGCGACGGCATCGAGGACTACGAATACCTGTCGCTGCTGCAGCGCTGCGTCGAGACGGCCAAGTCGTTGCCGGAAGACCGACGGCCCGACGGCGAGTTGCTCGCCGAGGCCGAAGTGCTCTGCCAAGTCCCGCGCGAGATCTCCTACTCGTTCACCGAATACACGAAAGACCCCGAAGTCCTGCTCACCCGGCGAGCGGCGGTGGGTGACATGATCGAACGGCTGGTGAAGCTACTCGGCGCGCAACCTCCCGTTGAGAAGTCGCAATGAACGCCAAGACCGAAAGACCCCGGTAGGGGCGTAAGATCCTCAATGCCTGACCAGCCTGAATGAGGACGGCCCATTTCACTCCGGTTTGTATGGCGATTCCCATGTCTCGACGAATAGCCCCAGATCGCGTGCGACTCCTTGGGCCGTTGGACATGGAGTCGGAACCCCGATGTACATGTAGTAGTCCCAGCCAAAGTGCACAAAGACGCCGGCAAGATGCTCAAAGCGACACCACATTTCCTCGCGCAGCACGGCTCGAAAGGCTGCCGGGAGACGGTCTGTGGTCAATGCCTCAGCCTCGGTCACATGTCGGCCATCGACAAGTGTCATTTCAGGGCCCTCCAGACCACACACCTGAAGTGCATCGATGCCAGCCTCTCGGACGAAGGCGAGTGCGGCTTGGATGTATGCCGCCTCAACGCGCTCGTACTCCGGCAAGGTTAGGACGACCCCATCGCGCTCTTCTCCAATCTGCGAGAACATGGTCCACTCGTCTGTCTGGTAGGCGCCATGTTCGTCGCGCTTCGCGGGATCGTATTGGGTGACACGGAACTCGTGCATGTGCGTCATCCCCGCTCGCCGCTGGCCGCAGGCACGGAGGGCCGATCCCACCTCGCCTCAGCGCAGGTCGCACCACGGCTTCTCGCCGGACATGTCGATCAGGGGCGGGCCCTCGATCTTGGCCGGCGAAAGAATGGCCAGGAAGACGAGCGGCACATCGGAATCGTTGTAGGTGCCGTGCACCACGTCGGTGGGGATGTGAGCGGTGTCGCCGGCCTCGAGTCGTTTCTTGTCTCGATCGACCCACTGCTCGGCGTGGCCCGAGACCACGTAGATGATCTCCTCCATCTCCGGGTGGCGGTGAAACGCGTGCCCCTTGCCCGGCGGCATGGTGACCCGCACGAGCAGAAGCTGCTCGGCGTCGGTCAGCCCGGGGCGGCACAGCCACTCATGGGGCCCCCACGGCAACTCCTCCACCTGGGCCTCGGGCCCGCCAATGAAACGCAGTGCGGTCTCGGCCATCTCGTTTCCTCCCGGTGCGGATGCTCGCGATCGCGGCGATTCGATGCCGCAGCCGCGGATTCTAGCGGATCACCGGCTGCGAGCGAAGTCGTGACGCGACAAGGCGTGTGTGCCGTCCCCCACCCTTCGCAAACCGCCGCGAAGGATGGGGCACCCGCGCCGCGAATTCTAGCCGATCACCGTCAGTGAGCGAAGTCGTGCCACTACGCGTGCAGAAAAAGGGGATAAGTCCAAAATCTGCGCAATAATTGGACTTATCCCGAATGCCATTAAGCTAAGCTGCATGTTGTTGTTCTAGCAGG
>CAYMME010000439.1:0-7791 GCA_964391465.1 uncultured Planctomycetales bacterium | reverse complement strand
GGGCAGGCAAGCTGCCCGTGGCACCCGGCTGCCACCGAATTTGAGATGCACCCGCGCCGGCAACGCCTCCTCAATGGATGGGACGGGCCGATACGAGGCTTGGTGTCAGCGAGGCGGCGGCTGGCACTTCGGGCAGGAATGCGTTCCCCGACTGGCAACGACCGACCGCACGATGATGGTGCCGCACTCTCGACAGGGCTCCCCCGCGCGGCCGTACACCAAGTGCCGTCGCTGGTAACCGCCCGCGTCAACGTAATCACTGATGCTCGAACCGCCCGCTCGGATCGCCGACCGGAGCGTGCGGCGCATCTGATCCCACAACCGGCGCGCGTCGGTGTGACTCAACGCGCTCGCGGCCGTCAACGGGTGAATGCCCGCCCGATGCAGCACCTCGTCACAGTAGATGTTTCCCAGGCCGGCGATGAGGCTTTGATCGAGCAGCAACGCCTTGATCTGACGCCGTCGTGCCAGCACCGCACGAAACTCGGCAAACGAGGCGGAGAGCGGCTCAATGCCCAGCCGCGACAGTCCGGGTTGGACGGCGCCGGCCCCTCCACTTACCCACACACCGCCGAACCGTCTCGGATCGCGGAAACGCAGTTCGCAATCGTCGCCATCCAACAGAATCCGCAGGTGCGTGTGCGACGCGACGGTTTGGCTTGCTGCGGTGAGGGTGAGTTGCCCGCTCATCCCGAGATGGAACGTCAGTTCGACGGGGCCGTCGCAACCGAGTCGGATGCGCTTCCCTCGGCGCGTCACGCCGGCCACTCGGCGTCCCGGCAGCAGGTGTTCCAGGTCGACCCCGTTCGCATGGACCACGTCCGGGCGACTCAGCACGACGCGGCGCACACTCCGCCCCGTGATCGACGCGGCCAACCCGCGCACAATCGTTTCGACTTCGGGGAGTTCGGGCACGCTACCGTTCCCGGTAGACGATTCTCCCGCGCGTCAGATCGTAGGGGGACATCTCGACGGTGACCCGATCACCCGGGAGGATGCGGATGAAGAACTTGCGCATCTTGCCGGCAACGTACGCCAGGATCTCGTGCTGGTTGCCACCGACGTCAACGGCCACGCGAAACGTGGCGTTGGGCAACGCCGCCACCACCGTGCCCTCGACCTGGATTGCGTCACCTTTCGGCAATACCAGAACCTTGAAAAAGAAAGACACCGCATACACCAGCCCAAACGCGCCCGGCCGGCGGTGCGGAAGTCAATGTCGTGGCATCCCCGGCAGCCCGCCCACCGTGGTGCCGGGTCTCTTGTAGCACGTCGGCAGCGGGATTACAAGCGTTGATTCCGGCCCCCCCGCCAGTGGAGCACCAAGTCCTCGCTGGGAGGCACGGGCGGGCAAGCTGCCCGCGGCACCCGACTGCCGCCACGCCCAGGAAGCGCCCCCGTCGCGTGGCCGCCCGCCTCCGGTTCGGGCAATCGCACGCGTCCTTGTGCACTTCCCCGCGGGTCGGATATATTCCGTACCGCGCGTCGGAGCTGCGCTGCGGCAGGTGGTGTGACTCCGGTGGAGGAGGTTGTATGCGTCAGGTGCTACTGCTTTGCGGGCTCGTGCTCGTCGCGGGGTGCGACAATCTCTCGATCAGCATTACGCTCCCCGAGTCGGACGACGACGCCACGCTGGAGGAGATCACCGACGATACGGATATCGTCGCATCGTCCGACGGCTTCCTGCTTTGTGTGACCAACCTGTCGACCGAGTCGATCACCTACCGCGTGGGCATGACCGGGCAGGACTTGATGGCCGACACGGCACCCGCGGGGTCCTCCGTCTGCTACGATGCGCCCTGCGGCTTCGACTTCGGGATCGACCAGATCGTCGGCGAGACCATCAGCAACCCTCTCGGCGCCCAGTACCTCGCCAGCCAGGCCCCGTGCGGCAGCACGGTCGAGTTGCGTGTTCAGAGTGACGGGACCGTCGAGGCCTTCGTCGACACGAGCAGCACGGATTCGTGACGCGACACCTCATCGCGCAAACAGTAATCCTCAATATCGCAAAATGGTGACAAACATGGACACGGACATTCGCATCCTTTCGCTCGAACCCTTCTTCACGCGCGAGACCGCCCGCACACCCATCAAGTTCGGTGGGGTGGTCATGGACAGCGCCTACCTGTGCCACGTTCGGGCAACGGTCGAGAACCGAGCGGGGCGACGGGCTGAGGGATGGGGCGCGATCTTCATGAGTGACGTGTGGGCGTGGCCGTCGCCCGCCGTCGACCACGCGACACGTGAAACCCTGATGTGTGACCTCGTTCGCGTGTGGTGCAAACGTGTCGCGGAATACGCGGACACCGCACACCCGGTCGACATCTTCTGGCAGCTCGAGACGGAGCTGGAACCGCTGACAGCTCGCTTGTGCTCGGAGCGTGGCACGGCCGAGACGATGCCGCGCCTCGGAGCGTTGGTGTGCGCTTCACCCGTGGACGCGGCGCTGCACGATGCCTGGGGCAACGCCGCCGGCATCAGTTGCTACGACGGGTACGGCCCGGCGCACATGCGCAGCGACCTGGCAACTTGGCTCGGTGCCGCCTATGCGGGCAAGTACATCGCCGACTACCTCTCGCCCATGCCGGAGACGCTCGACGCCTTCCATCTCGTCGGCGGGCTCGACAAGCTGCGCGAATCGGAGATCACCGACGACGACCCACAGGACGGCCTGCCCGTTTCCCTCGACCAGTGGATACGGTACGAGCAGCTACACTGCCTCAAGGTCAAGCTTCGAGGCACGGACCTCGACTGGGACCTCGAACGCACGCTGGCCGTCGCCGCTGTTGCCCGCGAAGAGCACGCCAAGCTCGAGACCACGGGACTCTGGCTTACCGCCGACACCAACGAGCAGTGCGAGTCTCCCCAGTACTGCGTGGAGCTGCTCACCAAGCTCCGCGAGCGCGATCCGGCCGCATTCGACGCCCTTCTCTACGTCGAGCAACCGTGTGAACGAGACCTCCGGCGCCGACGCCTCGACGTTCGGACCCTGTCGGCGCTGAAGCCCGTCGTCATCGACGAGGCCCTCGCCTCGCTCGAGGATCTCGAGTTGGCGCTCGAACTGGGCTACTCGGGCGTGGCCCTGAAGTCATGCAAGTGCCAGTCGGCGGAGCTGGTCATCGCAGCCCGCGCGGCCGAGCAGGGGATCCCGTACACGATTCAGGACCTGACCAACCCCGGCATCGCCTTGCTGCACTCGGTGGGCCTGGCCGGCCACCTCCGCCCGATACACGGCGTGGAATCCAACAGCAGGCAGTTCTTCCCCGCCGCGAGCACCGCAGAGAAAACGATCCATCCCGGCGTATATCGCCTCCGCGATGGGAAGATTGACACCACGACCATTCGCGGAACCGGCCTCGGATACCGATGGGCGGAACTCGGGCGAATCCTTGATTCGACAGTCTGAGCCGCCTAGCATAGCACCCATAAGGCTTGATTCCCGGTTATCGGATGGTTCGGTTGCTCGTGGTCGCGAGGCTGTGTGCGATTCGGTGACGGAGTCTTTGAAGGAGGGCTCCCGGGGGTGCGGCGCATCGAGAATCCCAATCAAGCGGGGATTCCGTGTGCCGATAAACAGTCCAGGACAACCAGAGGACACCAACCGGGATTCCGGGAGGAGCAACGCTGGCCGCCTCGTCTCCACATGAGCGACGCCGTGATCGCTACGGCATGATCGTCCAGTACCGCACGCCGCTGCGCATCCTGCTGTACGCGCTCATCTTCACCCTGAGCCTCCTGTTCTCGCTCGCCCTCAAATACGATTTCAAGTTCCTGGTCCAGCGCCCGAACGCGCCGGACGAGTTCTGGCTCGCGACGCAGTTCCTGCCCGCCCTGCCGTTGATTCTGATCATCAAGCTGGCCGTCTTCGGCCTCTTCGGCTTGTATCGCAGCTCGCTTCGCTACGTCGGATTCCGTGATATACTGTATATCATTGTCGCCTCCTATATCAGCACATTCGTTTTCATCGTATCCTTCTTCCTAACTGAATACGTATTCACATTCCTCCCGACGTCGGCACCCGAAGGGCACGCCTTCGGGTCCTTTCCGCAGGTCGCATTCCTCCTCGACCTCGTGACGACCATTGGCCTGGCCTGCGTCGTCAGTATCGGAGTGCGTTTCTACCACGAGGAGTACCTGCCTGCGGATGAAGCCGGAACCTCGCGCCTCCTGATCGTCGGCGCCGGCGACGCCGGCGAGACCCTCCTGCGCGAGATCCAGCGGATGGACGTGGTGCGCTATGAGGTCGTCGGGTTCCTGGACGACGAGCCGCAGAAGCAGCGGACGAGCATTCACGGCGTGCGGGTGATCGGCCGCACACCGGAGGTGCGCGAGGTCTGCAAGCGATTCGAAGTGGAGGAAGTCCTGATCGCGATGCCATCGGCGCCGCAACGCACCGTCCGTGCGCTCGTCGAGCGCTGCCACGGCATGAACGTGCACTTCCGCACCGTGCCTGCGCTGTCCGACCTGATCGCCGGTCGGGTCAAGGTCAGCCAGATTCGGGACGTGGACATCGAGGACGTGCTCGGCCGGGAGGCGGTCACGCTCGACACGGAAGCCATCGGCCGCTACGTCTGCGACAAGGCGGTGGTCGTAACCGGGGCCGGCGGGTCAATTGGCTCGGAGATGTGCCGTCAGATCGCCCGCTTCGGCCCGAAGAAGCTCATCCTTCTCGAGCATGCAGAGAACAACCTCTTCACGATCGAGCAGGAGCTGCGCCGCCAGTTCGGGAACATCCCGCTGGGCGTGTATGTCGCGGACATCGCAGACGCCACCCGGATCGACCAGCTTTTCGCAGCCGACCGCCCCAACGCCGTTTTCCACGCTGCCGCCCATAAGCACGTTCCGATGATGGAGCGCAACGTGGGTGAGGCCGTCAAGAACAACATCGGCGGCACGCGCACGCTCGCCGACGCGGCGATGCGACACCACGTCGAGAAGTTCGTCATGATCTCCACCGACAAGGCCGTCAACCCGACGTCGGTGATGGGCTGCTCCAAGCGTGTGGCCGAGATGTACGTTCAGCAGTTGTCGGGCCGCGGCGAGACCCAGTTCGTGACCGTGCGCTTCGGCAACGTGCTCGGTTCGAGCGGATCGGTCGTCCCCATCTTTCGCGCGCAGATCGCACGAGGCGGGCCGGTGACCGTGACCCATCCGGAGATGGTACGGTACTTCATGACCATCCCCGAAGCGGCCCAACTGGTTCTCCAGGCCGGGGCCATCGGGGCCGGCGGCGAGATCCTCCTGCTCGACATGGGTGAGCCGGTGAAGATCGTCGACCTCGCCCGCGACCTGATTACCCTCTCGGGGCTGCGTCCGGACGACGACGTCGAGATTCAGTTCACGGGAGTCCGGCCGGGTGAGAAGCTGTTCGAGGAACTGTCGATTTCCGGTGAGGACGTTCAGGCCACAAGCCACGCGAAAATCGGCGTGTGGCGGAAACGCCCCGAAGACTGGGACACCGTGTGCGGTGGGCTGGAAGACCTCCTGAAGATGGCCGACGCGGCTACGCCCGACGAGATTCGAGAGCGGCTGCGCAGGCTCGTCCCCGAATACCAACCGAACGGCAACGGCGACGACGCCAAAGCCGCCCCGAAGCCCGCCCAGATACAGGCGTCCGACGAGGAACAGGCAGACGAGCGGATGCCCGCGCCAGCCCCCAACCCCAAACCGGCCTGAATAGCGATGAGGGATGGATGATGAGGGATCGAGGGTCAATTGCGCGGACACGACCGCAGAGTCGTGGGTCTCATCCTAATCCTTCATCGCTCATCTCTCATCCCTAATCTCTCTCTGCATCCGCGCGGACGGTCGCGGTTGTCTCTTGCGCCTCGGCACCGCGCTCGAACCGATCTCGGAACCACCGTGCGCAGGTGCGGTCGGCAGTTTCCGCGTCGGCAGTCGTCGCAGCGTCCAGCGGCCGGGCCGACAGACGGGCCCGTAGGACCAGACGCTCCGCCCCACGAAGCGCAACCAGCCGCACGAGCGTATCGGGCCGAAGCATCCGAACGAGTTGCGTGAACGCGGTCCCGTGACGGTCGGCAGGAATCGGCTTGTCATCGAAGCGCACGATCACGTCATCGGGCCGCAACCCGACGCGCTCCGCCGCCGTGTCCGCGAGCACTCGGACCACCATGATCCCCGTCTCGCCCGGAGGCAAACGATCGTCGTCGTCGCGCGTGACCGGCTGCGGTTGGATGCCGAGGAAGCCCTCCTGCCTCCCCGCCTGTTCGCGGAAGTAGATGTGGGCCGCGACCCGCTTGATGCGCAGCCGCACCTCGGGTGAGCGCGTGCCTCGATAGACACGCACGAGATCCGGATAGACTTCCGGCCCGTAGCCTTTCAGCCGCTCGGTAGCCTGCCTGCGCTCGACGAAACGTCGTGCCGACAACGCCTCCACGAGTACCGCGATCTCGCCGACCGCGCGCTCGTTGGTCACTTCGCTGTGCGAGCGCGAGTCGTTGAAGGAAGCAAGTTGGGTGTACGCCCGTGCCGGCGAGGTCAGACCGCTTGCCGTAACGAGCACGCACAACGCGATAAGACAGCAAGGCGTGTGTGGACGTGTACGCTCCACAGATCGTCGTCGTCGGACTTCGAGCATCATTTTGCTCGCCTCCCCGGTTGCCCGACCGAGTTTTCGACCGTGTCCCCCCGTCCGAAACTGCCGGCCTCCAGTCAATTCTATCGGACCGGAAAAGTGGGTCCATTAGGCGTCCGCCCCAACCGCCCCTCGCGCCTCGCCGAGAAAACGGGGCACCGCAAGGCTTCCGAGGCCGGCAGGCTTGCGTTACAGTCCTGTCAGGGCGGAATCGGCGTCCACTCATGACACAGGATCGGCCCGTGACAGACCCCAGCCAAACACCCCACAAATCGCCCGACTCCGCCGAAAACGAACCGGGGAACCAGCCGCCCCCCATCGAGGGTGACCTGTTCTGCCCGGAGTGCAGCTACAACCTCCGAGGCCTGATCGACGATCGCTGCCCCGAGTGCGGCGAGGCCTTCGACCGATCGACGCTACACGTCTCGCGTATCCCTTGGGTGCATCGAAAGGAACTCGGGGCGTTGCGCGCGTACTGGCGAACGGTGTGGCTGGTCGTCCGGCCCGGCTCGCGATTCTACCGGGAGGCGGTGCGGCCGGTCAGCTATCCCGACGCCCAGCGATTCCGATGGGTGACGATCCTCCACGCCTTCGTGCCCCTCTGCATTGCGACGACATACGGATTCGCCTATTTCGCGGTGAAACACGAGCACCTGTTGGACTCACGTGCGCTTCACGTTGCCGGATGGGCGTCTGCCCTGGTCGGAACGTTCCTCTTCCTCGTCGCCGTCACCGGCGTGTCGAGTTGCTTCTTCCACCCGCGGTACCTGCCGGTGGAGTTACAGAACCGCACCGTCGCTATGAGCTACTACGGCTTCGCGACGTGGGCCTGGACGCCGATCGCCGGAGCTTTGGTTCTGACTGCGCTGAGCCTTGACTGGGCCGATGCGGTGGAGATCGTCGCCATCGCTGCCATCGCGTCCATCGCGGTGCTGCTCGCCGCTGTGATTCTCGTGGCGCAAGTGCTGCTCGGTTGGTTCGATCTGCTGCACATCGCCAACAAGGCCATGGATGCCACGCCGGCCCGCCTGGCCATGATGGGGGTCGCCCTGCCGTTGACCTGGGTCGCAGTCGCACTCGCGATCTTCGGCGGCATCCCCTTCGTCATCGGATACGTAACCATCATCGTCGCCAGCATGGCCGCCGGCTGACACTACTCATCCTGCGGGCGCTCGCCGTTGAGGAAGAACGGAAGG
>CAYMME010000438.1:0-7801 GCA_964391465.1 uncultured Planctomycetales bacterium | reverse complement strand
AGAGCCTCAATTACCGTGATCCGGAGACCCTCAGGATGCGAGAGCACTCACACTCCTCGAAACCGGGCACGGCTACGCCGACCCGCGGTTTCCGCACGTCTACAAGAGCCGCTTCCGAGAGCTCGAGCGCCGGGCCCGGCGGGCCGAGGTCGGTCTGTGGGCCGAAGTGACACCCGAACAATACCCGCCGTGGCGGCGAGGCGCCGACCGCTGATCGCCGGCCCCGTGCGTCGACCACGCTCTCAGCACTGGCGGACAAGCCCTCGGCGGCGCCCTTCCCGGCGCGATCGGGCACCGCGACCGTCCATCCGGCGGGGCTGGAAAACGGACGAGCGGGGGCTGGCCGGCGGCGGTTGTCGAACCGATACGGTAGGATAGAGGGGAACGAACGCAGATCGGTGCACGTATCGGGCGAGGTTCTCGCATGACCAGGATCGAGCGAGCGCAGAAGTCGCAATCCGCATCGCGTCTAGTGGCCGCGGCCACCGCGGGCGGCGCGGTCGCAGAGCCGGGCGTGCGCACCCGAAGACCCGGGATCATCGAAGCCCAGTCCGACTCGACGGTCGGCTACGCGACCGAAGCGGCCGTGCCCGCCCATCTGCTCGACGGCGGCGAGGTCGTCATCCTCGCCATCAAGCCGTCACCGTGGTTCGTGGTCTTCCGTTCGTTTCGCTGGCTCGTCGGGCTCGCGCTGGTGGCCCTGCTCGTACCCGCACTCGGCGAAGGATTCGCTTGGGTGGGTGCGCTAAGCCAAACCGTGGCTGCGGCAGCGGCACTCGTGGTGGGCGTCACGCTGCTGCAATGGGTCTCGAGGCTCTACGTCCTCACGAACCGGCGCATGATGCGCTTCCGCGGCGTCTTCAGCGTCGAGATCTTCGAGACGCCGCTGACGAAAATCGACGAAGTGACGGTCAACGTCGCCCCCTACGAACGCCCGACGCGACTGGGTACGCTGTTCTTCGAGACGCAGGAGCAGTCAACCGGCCAGGTCCCCTGGTTGCACATCGCCCGCCCGCGGGAAGTCCACCGACAAGTGAACGACGCCATTCGCCGGGCCAAGAACAGCGCCGCACACCGAGAGCTCTGATCCGGACGTCCAGGAAGAGCCACCTCTCGAGCGAGCTTCAATCCCTGACCCGCAGGGTCGCTGCGCAGCTTGTGTTGTTGGTCTGCACGGCAGGCCCTACAATCTGCGTGCGATGAACGTACCGCTGAAGGTGATGATTCAGGAGGCCGCGGCCGAGGTCCGGAAGCGCCCGGGCGTGATCGACGCGACCATCCGGGCCACGACCCGCCAGGACACCGCACGCAAGACGGCTCTCGGCCAACTCGACGATGCCCTCGCGATGCGGGAGCTGGCCGCCCGGATCAAGGACCACACCCTCCAGAACCTCGATCGCTACCTGAAGGAGCTGGCCACGAACCTCCGGGCCGCGGGCGGGCAGGTGCACTGGGCGACCACCCCCGATCAGGCCCGCGACATCGTCCGGCAGATCGCAGCCGCCAACGAAGCGCGGCTCATCGTCAAGACCAAGAGCATGACCACCGAGGAGATCGAACTCGGCCAATACCTCGAGGGGCAGGGCTACGAGGTCGTCGAGACCGACCTCGGCGAGTACATCGTCCAGCTCTCCGAGGAGCGCCCGTCGCACATCGTGGCCCCGATCATCCACAAATCGAAGCAGGACGTGGCCCGACTCTTCGCGGACAAGCTCGGCATCGAGTACACCGAAGACCCGCGCGAGCTGACCATGGCCGCACGGCGCGTGCTGCGCGAGAAGTTCCGCGCCGCCGACATGGGCATCTGCGGCGTGAATTTCGCCATCGCCGAGACGGGCTCGCTCGTGCTCGCCACCAACGAGGGCAACGGACGGCTGACGACCTCCCGGCCTCGCGTCGTCGTCGCGTTGATGGGCATCGAGAAGGTCATCCCGTCGATGAACGACCTGGCCGTGTTCCTGAAGCTGCTCGCCCGCAGCGCCACCGGCCAGTTGCTCACCGTCTATACGTCGCTCAATACCGGCCCGCGCCGAGAAGGCGACGCCGACGGGCCCGAGGAGTTGCACCTCGTCGTCCTCGACGGCAACCGCTCGCGCATTCTCGGGTCGCGGTATCGCGAGACGCTCCGTTGCATTCGGTGCGGGGCCTGCCTCAACACCTGTCCGGTGTATCGCAACGTCGGCGGACACGCCTACCAGTCGGTCTATCCCGGGCCGATCGGCAAGCTCATCTCGCCGCTGCTCAACAGCTACGAACAGTACCAGGAGCTTCCGCAAAGCTCGAGCCTCTGTGAGGCCTGCTTCGACGCCTGCCCGGTGAGGATCGATATCCCGCACATGCTCATCGAGATGCGCAACGACCTGCGGCGATCCGGGTTCATCCCCTGGTCGCAGCGACTGGCCTTCAAGGCGTGGTCCATCGGCATGCGCTGCAAGTGGCTGTACCGAATGGGGGCGAAGTTCTACCGGGTGTTCGTCGATTTCCGCGCCCGCGACGGCTGGAACTCGAAGCTGCCCAAACCCTTCCACGGATGGACTGACCATCGCGACATCCCGGCAATGCCCACGCGATCGTTCCATCAGCGATGGGACGAGTTGCAGGACGAAAGCGAGACCAAGCCATGACCGTCCGGCCGCCCAACAACGCCCCGGCGTCGCTGGGCGTCGACGAGGACACGTTCCTCGGCGTCCTGACGAAAGCACTGACCGATCGCGGCGAACCGGTTGCTCCCGTGGACACCGAGTCGGCACGCCGCAGCGCGGCGGATGGGTCGCTGGTCGAGGCATTCATCGAACGCGCCACGGCCGGTGGCCTGAAGGTCGAGCGATGCGCCGACGACAAGCAAGCAGCCGAGCACGTGCTCGCGGTGCTTCGCGCCTGCGACGCGCGTTCGGTGCTGGTTCCGCCGGAACCGATTCCCGCCCGTCAGGAGATCGCGGCCGCGATCACCGGCGCCGGGATCCAACTCGCCGACGCCGGCGAAGCGGATGTGGCATTCGAGGCCGATGTCGGAATCACCAGCGTTCGACTCGCCGTGGCCGAGACCGGTTCGCTCGCGCTGGACAGCGGCCCCGTCTACCACCGACTCGCCAGCCTGGCCGTTCCGGTACATGTGGCCGTGCTCCGCGAGGGCCAAATCGTAGCGGATATATTGGACTGGGCCGCGGCCGTTCGCGAAAACCCGCCCGCGGGCACCGTGCTGGTCAGCGGACCGTCCAAAACCGCCGACATCGAACTGAATCTTGTCACAGGTGTGCACGGCCCGGGCGAAGTTCACGTCGTCATGCTGCCGGGGCCGACCTAGCGTTGCCCCGAGGCGCAAATGCTGCTATACTAGTAGTATAAGAAGAGCGGTCGTCCCGACGTGTTCGGTAGTGTGGCGCGCCGGCCCTGCCGCTCGAGCGTGCCCGGCAGGCGGCGAAAATACGAATTTCGTTTTTTTTGTTCGTCCGGGAATGGACAGCACGACTGTAAGGTGGTAGAACTTAGAGCAGTACCTAATTGCGGGTACTAACAAATTGCCCTCTTCCCTTCCCAGAGGGGGCGGCTGTCAGCGGTCAGCCCCCTCATTTTTTATGCGCCGACCCAGAGCAGGCGCCCTTTCTGACCACCGCGCCGCCGCCTTCCGAACCGTCGCTTCACTACCCCCTCAACCCAGCCGATGAGGTCGACAGATGCGATTTTGCGTCGTCCGTCGATGAGGTAGCGCACCATGTTCCAAATGTCCGATAAGCAGATGCGTACGGTCGCAGGGATGTTGCTGGTCGTGCTCGGGCTCGTGTACGTGATCAACGTCTCGCGCCGCCAGGGGTTGGTCGACGCGAACGGCGAACTGATCGGGTGTGACTTCGTGGCGTTCTACGGTGCCGCAAAGGACGTGCTGGCCGGCGAGAGCGCCCGTCTCTACGACTTCAATCACCAGCGGCGGATCCACCAGACGATCGCCGCGAACGAGACGTGGGACTACTTCTACCCCTACGTCAATCCACCGTTCTTCGCCGCGTGGGTGTTGCCGTTCGCGGCGTTGCCGTACGTGCCGGCGTTCGGTGCGTGGGCGGCCGCGTCACTGGTCGCACTGCTGGTGAGCGTATGGCTGCTCGGGCGAGCCGAGGGTTTGCAGCGCAAGGCGCTGGTGACGGCCATGCTTGTAGCCGTCGCGTTCCCGGCCGCATTCATGAATCTTGCCGGTGGGCAGAACGGTGCGTTTAGCCTGCTGCTGCTGACCGCGTGTGTGCTCCTCCAGTTTCGTGCCCGCGACTTCGAGGCCGGGCTCGTGCTGGGCTTCCTGCTCTTCAAGCCTCAACTCGTCATCACCATGGCCGCACTGTGGCTGATCAAACGCCGCTGGCAGGCACTGGCCGGCGTGAGCATCGTCGGCGGAGCCCTTGCCCTCGCATGCTTCCTGTTCATGCCCACTGCGTCGTACGACTTCGCCAATCTGTCCGGCAAGCTCCACACGCTGGCCCATCAGGGCTCGTACCCGGTCTGGAAGCAGTGCAGTTGGTACGGGTTCTTCACCCTGGCAATGCACCCACAGTGGCCGGTCCTGCTGCGCGTACTCACCGCCCTGTCGTGCCTTCTGACGTTCGCGGTTCTGCTACGAGCCTGGCGGCATCCCTGGGATCCCAACAGCGAGAGCTTCAAGCTGCAAATGGCCGCCGTGATCGTCGCCTCGCTGCTCATCAGCCCGCACCTGTACGTGTACGACCTCACGATCCTGGTCCTGCCCGGGATGCTCCTGGCCGGCCACGCGGTCCGGTCCGGCGAGCGATCCCTCTGGTCGTCGACATTGGTCTGGCCGGTGATGCTGTTCTTCGCCCTCCCCGTGTGCCTGCAAGTGGCCCAACTCACCTCGGTGCAGCCGAGCGTCTTCCTGTTGCTGGCCTTGCTTACGGTACTGGTCCGCCTGGCAACCGGCGCCCGCCAGCCACAAACGGCGCCGGGCGCCTATGAACGACCCCGCGTCATCGCGTAGAATCCCCGGTGCCCACAATCCGAGACGTCCCGATCCCGATGTACACCGGGATCGGATGAGGAAGCGCGCCGTTCCTTCCTTGCGCTCGGGTAGCTGGTACAGGAGCGATCGTCTTGCGACGACAAGTGCGTGTGACTCTCGCCGCCACATGGCTACTGCCGGCATGCAGCGGTTGCACGCTGCCATCGTACGATCTGCAGTCGGGGCTACGTAGAGCTGAGCGCGCCGAGAAGCTCCTGCTCGTCGAGTTCACGCGCGCGGACTGCCCCTATACCGCCCAGATGGACCGAGAGGCGTTCATGGACGCCGGCGTACGAGACATCATGCGGGAGTACATTCCGGTACGACTCGATGTGAAGCTCCACGAAGATGATGTCGCACGCGTCGGAGTAACCCTCACCCCGACCTTCGTCGTCTACCGCTCGAACGGCTCCTTCGTGAACCGGCACGACGGCGCCATGAACGCCGATCAACTTCGACGATTCCTGATCCGAGCCAAGATCGCGGACTGAACTCGGGCCGCCTTATGCGCAGCCCGAGCACGCGTCGGCCGCGAGCACCTCTTCGGTAATGTCGGCACGAACGAACTCGAGACCGATCCAGAACATGCCGGCGTCGTGTTCGAGTTCCATGGCGTGGATCACGCGCGCCGGCACCCACTCATCCTCACCGGCCTTGTTGAGCTCGACGAGATCGTCTTCGACCAAGGCCACCTTGCTTTGAACGCAAATGCCGCCCTTACTCACGTCGTCGGCACGCACCCGGTGCGTCCGGGACTCGCCGCGCCGGCGAAGCCGAAGCCCGCCTGCCCACTGCCATCGTGGATGCTCGCGCCGTCCCCCGAGATCGGGCTTGAGATGCTCGTCGTGTTCCTGCGCCTCGCGTAACCAGCCAATGGCGGCCAGTCTCGCCCACGACATCGCGTGCCGCGCCGGCCGGGAGCCGAGCACCAATGCGAGCGGCAGAATCGCAACGATGGCGACCAGTACGATCAGGTGCATGTCACCGCCTCCTCGATCTCATCCGTGTCAGGCAACCCACAGTCGGCCAGTGTGGCCAGACTGCTGCTGAGAAGATCCTGCAACCCTCGCGCGCCGCCTACCTTGCGGACGGCTCGCCGCACGCCGGCGTCCCCCGCGTCGTCATGCTCCGACATGCCCGGCTCGAACCGTGGCCGTTGAAGCGCTTGCCACGCCCGCCTCAGATTGGATTCCTCGCGGGAGAAGGCCTCCACGACGTCGGGGAGGAAATGCTCCCCGCTTCCGGCCCGGATGTAGTCGGCGGCCTCTTCCCATGACCAAGCCGGCTTGTAACACCGCTCCGTGGTGAGGGCATCAAGCACGTCGGCCGCGGCCGTGATCCCGGCCACGAGCGGAATCCGATCCCCACGCCGGTGCTGCGGGTAACCCGTGCCGTCCACGCGCTCGTGGTGCGACAGGGCAATCACCGACGCCATCTCGATCAGCGGGCTCCGCACGCCCGACAGAATCCGGGCTCCATACACCGTGTGCCGCTGCATCGCCCGGAACTCCTCCGGGGTGAGGCGGCCGGGCTTCTTGAGCACGGCATCGGCCACGCCGACCTTTCCGGTATCGTGCAGCGGACTGGCCAGGCGTAGCAATTCCACTTCGGCCGCCGGCAGTCCGAGCGCTCGCCCGAGCAGCGTGCAGTACTCCGAGATGCGCAGCAGGTGATGGTACGTCTCCGGATCGCGGTACTCGGCCGCGCGCCCGACGCACAGCACCGTGTCGAAGTGGGCCTGCTGTACGCGGATCTGCCACTGCGCGTTGCTGATGGCAGTGGCCACTTGCGCGCTGAACACGCGGGCCAACTGCACGTCGGAAACATCAAAGGCAGCCACGCCGCCGGTCGCGTCCTCGCGATTGATCAGCTCGAGCACACCGACCAGATCCTGCTCGGCGTTCACCAGCGGCAACGCCAGAATCGACTGCGTCCGGAAGCCGGTCTGGCGATCGACTTCGGTGTTGAATCCGTAGCTCTTGCCCGGCTCGATGGCGTAGGCGTCCGGAACGTTCACGATCTCGCGAGCGTGCGCGCAGTAGCCCGCGATGCTCCCGCTGTCGATGGGCAAGCTGTACGACGCGAACACGGCCTCGACCGAACCGATCAGCCCCGGCGTGTAGGTCGATTCACACTGGCTGACCACCGGCCGGAGGACGTCTCCGTCGCGCAGGAAGATGGACGCGGCCCGGCATGCGCACAGCCGCGTCGATTCGCCGAGGATCAGGCGCAGCAAATCGGGCAATCTGCGCGTACTGTTCAACAGATTGCAGACGCGTAGCAACGAGTCGACGGGAACCATAGCCGGACCGTCGGCAACGGTTTCAGATCTCATGACCTACCTCCTGTGCATCGCCGACGGGTCAACCGGCATACCTCCAATTGGACCGTAGGATATAACCAAGGGGGACGCAAAGACGCCGGCCGCAACGCGAGCGCTTGCCGCACTGCGAATCGAATCGTAGGTTCTCGAAGCGCCGGTTGCCGAACGACATCCGGTAACGCGCCATCGACGGCGTGGCCAGGAAAGGGGAAAGAACATGCGGCATCAACCTACGAGTTCGATTCAAGCGCAAGCGATCCGCGATTGCCCCAAGCCGCCCGCCGCGGCTCCGGCATCAAACCGCCCCACGACGCGGCGTGCCGTCGTCACATGGGTCTGTTCTCGGGCCTGGACTTCACCCGCCTGCCGCGCAAGCGCATCGCGCCCCGCAAACGGCTGAGCACGCTCCACGAAAAAGGTGTCAGGAAGGAATGCCATTAAGTCAAGCAAGGCACGCCCGTAAGTCTTTTTACTGCAACAAC
>CAYMME010000437.1:0-7803 GCA_964391465.1 uncultured Planctomycetales bacterium | reverse complement strand
GCTAGCGGTGTATGCGCGGGGGGGGGGGGTTGGTTGGTTGGGTTTGTGTCCCCCGCGTGGCCCGGGGCGTGTTCGCATGCGTAGTGCGGACACCCCCGGGCGGCGATTGTACCCGATCCGGACGGGGGTTATCGGACTGTGTGCTGGCTGGAGGGTCGGTCGCACGGTAGAATGCCGCCCCCATGAGGCGCCCCGGGGCTGCGGCAGTGCAGCCATTCCACGCGAACGGAGTCAGATGGCCCTCGCGACGGTCCAATCAACCGACTACGAGCAGCGATTCGACCACCTCCTGGTGCGGGCGCTGCCTGACATCGACCCGCGCCCGTTCGAGGGTGTGATCGTGAAGTCGATCACCGGCGACTCGCGGGATGTGGGGCTGGGCGACTGTTTCGTTGCGGTCGCCGGAACGGCGGTGGACGGCCACGACTATGTCGAGGCGGCCGTGGCGGCCGGGGCGTGCGTCGTGGTGGCGGAGCGCATGGTGCCGGTCCCGGCCGGCGTGATGCTCGCGGTCGTGCCGGACTCCCGGCTGGCGCTGGCCAAACTTGCGGCCGCGCACTGCGGGCTCGATGCCGTGCAGAATGCGGGGAGGATGCGCGTTGCCGGGGTCACCGGGACCAACGGCAAGACGACGGTGTGCTACTTGTTTCGCTCGATCCTCGGCGCGGTTCCCGGTGGAGCCGGGTGTGCGCTGTTGGGGACGGTGGAAATCAATCTGATCGGACGGGCGTTTGAAGCGTCGCTCACGACAGCGCCGTCGGTCGAACTGGCCCGGTATCTGGTCGAGGCGGCAGAGTGCGGGGCGAAGTACGCGGTGTTGGAGGCGTCGAGCCACGCCTTGGACCAGCGGCGCTGTGAGGGGGTCCGTTTCGATGCGGCCGTGTTCACCAATCTGACCGGGGACCACCGCGATTACCATCCGACGCAGGATGATTACTGCCGGGCCAAGAAGCGGCTGTTCGACTCGCTCGGACCTGGTGCATGGGCCGTGGTCAACGCGGATGACCCGGCCGGCGAGACAATGCTCGAAGACTGCCGGGCGTCGGCCTGGCGCTTCGGCTTCGGCGCGGCGGCCGACGTGCGCGGCGTCGTCGATCGAAGCGACGCGACGGGGAGTCGGTTCCGACTGGTCACACCAGTCGGGGAGGCGGACGTGCATTTCCCATTGGTGGGGCGTCACAACGTGGCCAATGCCCTTGCGGCCGCGGCTGCGGCTCTCTCGCTCGGTGTTGAACTCGACACCGTGCGGGCGGGGTTGGAGGGGGCTTCGGTCGCCCCGGGCCGTCTCGAGCGCATCGCCGGCGACAACGGCGGTCCGGCCGTGCTCGTCGACTACGCCCATACCGACGACGCGCTGGACAACGTCTTGAAGGCGGTGCGGCCCATTACGCGGGGGCGGCTGATCGTGCTCTTCGGATGCGGCGGAGACCGGGACGAAACGAAGCGGCCCCGGATGGGACGCGTCGCCGCGACACTGGCCGACGAGGTGGTTGTCACCAGCGACAACCCGCGCACCGAATCCGTCGACCGAATCATAGAACACGTCCTTGCGGGTATAGATGCTGCGGATCGCGAGCGCATTCATGTCGAGCCTGATCGACAAGCGGCGATCGAGTGGGCGGTTGCCCGCGGCGAGAGCGGTGACACGGTCTTGCTGGCGGGCAAGGGACACGAGACCTATCAGATCATCGGAGCTGAACGACGACCGTTCGACGATCGCGTCGTGGCTGCGAACGCACTCGCGCGACGGACCACCGACCAAAGGACAGTAACACCATGACGCCGCTGATGCTCGACGAGATCATTGCCGCGATGGGGGCCAAGCCGGTCTCCGGCGCTGCGGATCGCTTGCCGGTCCGTGTGGACGGTGTTTCCACCGACTCGCGCACCGTCCAGGAAGGTGACCTGTTCTTCGCGATTCGCGGTGATCGTTTTGACGGCCATTCGTTCGTGGGCGATGCGCTCGAGCAGGCCGTTGCGGCGGTGGTCGAACGCTCACACTGGGAAGGGGGGACGCCGCCGCCGGGCAAGACGATCCTGGTGGTGTCCGACGCGATTGCGGCATTGGGTGCCCTGGCGCAGTCCTATCGGGGTCTGCTTGCGTGTCCCGTGATCGCCGTCACCGGAAGCAATGGAAAGACGAGCACCAAGGCGCTGATTCATCACGTCCTCTCCGGCACGCGCCGGGGTCAGGCGGCGCAGGGAAGCTACAACAACCACATCGGCGTGCCGCTGACTCTCTTGTCCGCGAAGATGACGGACGAGTATGTCGTCGCCGAACTCGGCACGAACGCTCCGGGTGAGATCGATCATCTGGCCGCGCTGGCCTCGCCCACGATCGCCGTGATCACCGGCGTGGCGGAAGCCCACGTCGAGCGACTTCGCGACGTGCACGGAGTGGCGATCGAGAAGGCATCGTTGCTCAAGCACGTGCGACGGGGCGGGCTGGCGGTCGTGCACATGGACCGGGAGGCCCTGCGGCACGTCGTGCTCGGAGTCGAGGCGAATGGGCCCTCGCTCGCACCGGGGACGTCGCTCCTGACCTACGGCGAGCATGAGCAGGCCGACGTGCGGTTGACCGCGTGCCGGCAGGACGGCGAGATGTTGCGATTCACGGTAAACGGACGGCTCGATCTGAGTCTTCGCGCCGTGGGTCGTCACCATGCCCACAACGCGCTGGCGGTCTTCGCGGTTGCCCGGCGTCTCGGCGTGTCGGAGGACGAGATTGCCGAGCGTTTCGCGAGTTTCACTCCGCCGGCCATGCGGTTCGAACGCAAGCAGGTCGGCACGCTGCAGATCATCGACGATGCGTACAACGCCAATCCCGGGAGCATGGATGCGGCGCTGCAGGCGCTGCGGTTCTGTCCCACGGCGGGGCGGCGCGTGCTGGTTCTTGGGGATATGCGGGAGCTGGGTGAGCGGAGCGCGTACTGGCACGAATGGCTCGGGCGCGAGGCCGTCGGGATGTCGATCGACGTGCTGATCGCGGTCGGAGAACACGCGGATGATGTGGTGAAGGCCGCGCGGGCGGCGCTCAAAGGCAACGGGCACGGTCGCGGCCGGCGGCCGAAGTTGTGCGCGTTCCCGTCGGCCGAAGCGGCCGCGGCGGATGTCTGTACGCTGGTGAAGTCCGGCGACCTTGTGCTCGTCAAGGGGTCCCGTGCCGTGGGACTCGATCGCGTCGTGAAAGCCTTGGTGGAGTCGAAGGGGACGACTGCGGACAGTGGATCGGCGTCGCGCCGAGCGCGAACGTCGCGCCCGAGTGCATCGGCCCCACCCGTCCGGCGGGCTGCGAAACGTGTCAAGACCTCGGCATGATTGTCAAGGCGGAACGAAGGTCGCGTGCTGTATCACCTTTTCGATTGGTGGCTGTCTCCCGAGCACTACGCTTACGAGAACCCATTGTTTCGCGCGACCTTCGCGATTCTGGTCGCGTTCTTCGGCGTCCTGTGGGCCACGCCGAAGGTCATCCGCGTGCTCGTGCGCCTGAAGGTCGGCGACAACCCCGATTTCGATCACGTCACGATGAACGAGTTGGCCCAGCACAAGGCGCACACGCCCACGATGGGCGGGATCGTCGTGCTCGGCTCGGTGTTCGTGTCGGTGTTGCTGCTGGCCGATCTCACGAACTTCTACGTGGGGATGGGATTGTTCGGTCTGGTGTGGCTCACGATGCTCGGCGCCGTCGACGACTGGCTGAAGCTGACTGCGGCGCGGCGGTCCGGCTCCCGCGACGGGCTGCGGGCGTACGAGAAGTTGCTTTTTCAAATCGCGCTCGGGGTGCTGCTCGGCTACTTCATGTACCGCTACGGAGACCGGAACTGGGAACACCTCGCGCTGGTGCATTGGGATCCCGAGCCCATTCCCGCGTTCAACGTGCTTTCGATTCCCTTCTACAAGCACGGGCTGACGCTGAGCATTCCGGCGGCGATGATCGTGACGGTGATCGTCATTACCGGTACGTCGAATGCGGTGAATCTGACCGACGGGATGGACGGGCTGGCGGCGGGGTGTGTCGCCTTGTGCAGCTTCGTATTCATGGTGCTCTGCACGATGGTGGGGGACCACGACTCGGCGAAGCAGTTGCTACTGCCCCACGTGCCGGCGACCGGCGAACTGGCGATTCTCTGTGGATCGATCGTCGGGGCCTGCCTGGGTTTCCTTTGGTACAACTGCCACCCGGCGCAGGTGTTCATGGGCGATACGGGTTCGCTGCCGCTGGGGGGGCTGATTGGATACGTCGCGCTGGCGACCCGGCAGGAGTTGATGCTGTTCATCGTGGGCGGAGTGTTCGTAATCGAGGCGATGTCCGTCATTCTGCAGGTCGGCTACTTCAAGATGAGCGGGGGCCGGCGCATCTTCCGCATGGCCCCGATCCATCATCATTTCCACCTTGGTGGCTGGACGGAAACGCAGACCGTGGTGCGATTCTGGCTCGTGGCGTCGATTTTCGCGGCGTTTGCTCTGGTCACGGTGAAACTGAGGTGACTCGATGACGGGAGCCGGCGATTCCTCGAACCTGACGACGTCGCGGGCGTTGCTGTTGTCGGCCATGGCGCTGATGGGGCTGGGGGCGGTGATGGTTTTCTCCGCGATGGCGAATCTCGACGCGTCGTTGTTGCCAACGGGGGTCCCGGACGCCTCGGACGCGATGTGGTATCGGCAGTTGAGTGCGTCGATGCCGCTACGGCAGATCGGCTTCGCCGTCGTGGCGGCATTGGGGATGCTGCTCGCGGCCCGTTGCCCGTATCGCTGGTGGCGGGTGAGGCCGGGATCGCTGTGGCAGCCGGCGCTGTTGTTGCTGCTGGTGACGGTGGCGGCCCTGGCTCTGGTCTACGTACCCGGCATCGGCATCGAACGGAACGGCGCTCGGCGGTGGGTGCGGCTCGGGCCGGCCAGCGCCGGTGTGGGTTTCCAGCCGAGTGAGTTGGCCAAACCGGCGCTGGTACTGATTCTCGCAGTCTGGATGAGCCGGCCGCGCACGCAGATGCGATCGTTCTGGAAGGGGCTGCTTCCGGCGGCGATGCTCATCGGAGTTGTGGCCGGCATGGTAGGCGTGGAAGACCTGAGCACGGCGGCGTTGCTCGCGGCCGTCGGTGGGGCCCTGGTCATCGCCGGCGGGGCTCGGATCCGACACATCGTCATCCTCGCGCTGCCTGCACTGGTCGCGTTTGCGTATCTGCTGATCAGTCGACCATACCGCGTCCGCCGCCTGTGGAGCTTCACCGACATCTGGTCCGATCCGCTGGGCGACGGGTTTCATCCCATCCAATCGCTGTTGACGATTGCTTCGGGTGGGTGGACGGGAAAGGGACTCGGCGCGGGGGTGCAGAAGCTTGGCTACCTCCCGGAGGGTCACACGGACTTCATTTTTGCGGTGATCTGCGAGGAACTCGGCTTCGTCGGCGGGGCGCTGGTCCTGGGGTTGTTCCTCGCGATGCTGTGGAGCGGCCGAAGGGCGTTGCTCAACGCGGCCGATGATCTCGGTCGGTACATCGTGCTGGGGGTGATGCTGACCATCGGGTTGCAGGTCGCGATCAACGTCGGCGTGGTGACCGTGTCGATTCCGACGACCGGGATCTCGCTGCCGTTGGTGTCGGCCGGCGGATCGGGCCTGCTCTGTCTGGGAGCGGCTATCGGTCTGGTGGCGAATGTCGCCCGCGGTGAACAGAGTGACACGCAGCGCGAGCCTCGACCGGCGATGGGCGCAGTGGCGTTCGCGCACGGTGCGCGCGCGTAGTTGGGGGCGCGGGCATGCCGGACCGGTCGCTTGTCGTGTTCGCCGCGGGAGGGACGGGCGGTCATCTCTTCCCGGCCATGGCGGTGGCGGACGCCATCGGTCGCCTTCGCAACGACATCGACGTCGTGTTCTACTGCACGTCGAGGCCGATCGACGCGCAGATCCTCGACCCTGCGGGCTTCTCGCGTGTCGCACAGCCGGTCGAGCCGCTGCCGCGTCGGCCGTGGCATGCGTTCCGGTTCATTTCGGCCTGGATCGCTTCGCATCGACTTTGTCGCGCTCACTGGAACGCGCAGCAACCTTCGCTGGTGGTCGGGACGGGCGGATTCGGTTCGCTTCCGCCGGCCCGCGTCGCGCATCGGCGGGGGATTCCGTTGGCCCTGCTCAATCCGGATGTGATCCCGGGCAAGGCGAACCGCTATCTGGGGCGGTGGGCCGACGTCGCATTCGTGCAATGGGAGGCGACGACGCGGCACTTCCGCCGGGCCGGGCGGGTCTGCGTGAGCGGCTGTCCGGTGCGATCCGCCTTCACGGAGGGCGACCGGGTCGAGGCCGCCTCGGGCTTCGGGCTCGACCCGCAGCTCAGAACGTTGCTGATTACGGGCGCATCTCAGGGCGCGCGGACGGTCAACGAGGTCATCATGCGCCTGTTGCAGACCGGCCGCAGTTGGGACGGCTGGCAGGCACTTCATCTGACCGGCGACCAGGACGAGGGCCGCGTGTGCGACGCCTACGCTTCGTCCGGCGTGCCGGGCAAGGTGCTGGCATTCTGCGACCGGATGCACGATGCGGTGCGGGCCGCGGACCTCGTGCTCTCTCGCGCGGGGGCGTCGACGCTGGCCGAGTTGACGGCGGTGGGCCGGCCCGCGGTGCTGTTGCCCTATCCGTTCCATCGCGACCAGCATCAAAGGGCCAATGCCGACGAACTCGCTCGGTGCGGCGCCGCCCACGTCATCGAAGACCGGGTCGATCCGGCCGCGAACGCGGCGCAGTTGGGGCCGTTGCTGAAAGGTCTGATGCAACAACCAGAGCGGCTCGAAGCAATGGCGGCCGCATCGCGAGCAATGGGCCGTCCCGATGCGGCGGAGGAAGTCGCACGCGAACTGTTGCGCCTGGCCAATGGGGTGGCTGGTAATTGATGTACCCGCACACAAAGGCTATGCTGGAGGCATGATACAGAGGGCTGGACTGCTCATTACCTCGGACGAGTTGCTTGCCATGGGTGATCGCGCGTGGCGCAAGGAACTGGTACGTGGAGAACTGGTTGACATGAGCCCACCCTCGGGCCCTCATGGTGCCATAGCGTTTGAAGTTGCATTCATCGTAGGGCAGTTCGTCCGGGATCATCGGCTCGGCCGGTGCTCTGCTGCCGAGACGGGTTTCAGGCTCGCCACTGAGCCGGATACCGTGCGGGCTCCCGATTTCGCGTACGTCTCCCGTGCGCGCCTGCCGGGCGGCAAGGTACCAAAGGGCTACTTCCCGGGTGCCCCGGACTTGGCCGTGGAGGTTCTGTCTCCGTCCGAGCCTCTCGGTCAGCTTGCGCGCAAGATCGATGAGTACTTCGTAGCGGGTACGGTTGCCGTCTGGGTGGTCGACCCCGAGACGCGCGAGGTGCGGGTGTACACCGATCCGGCAACTTCGCAGGTGTTCACCGATCACGACGAGCTGACCGGCGGTGAGGTGTTGCCCGGATTCGCATGTCGTGTCGCGGACATCTTCGCATAGAGGCGAGCGCGGTGTTGCGGGTCGGGCATCGGCTGCACTTCGATCGCGTGTGCCTGATCGCCACGTGCGGATCGTTCGCAGGCAAGTGTTGTCGTCTCAAGGAATTGACCTTCGTTCCCCGATAATACTGACAGGGTGTGCGCACACGGTGCGTGTGGGCGGATAGTGGTGGTGTGCGCCGGCCGGCCGCGCTTGTGACGGGGCTTCGGTTGGCGTAGGATAGCCTCGCGGATGCGGGGCTGTGAACAGTTTCTGCACCCCGTGTTTGCGACTTCGATGGCATCAGCGATACGTACTTCCGTGACTCCGGCTTCGAAGTCGCAAACACGGGGTGCAGA
>CAYMME010000436.1:0-7806 GCA_964391465.1 uncultured Planctomycetales bacterium | reverse complement strand
ATGGCCCCCGTGGCTCCGCGAAAATGGTCCCCTCCCTGGCCGCCACTGACAGTCCCTTCCTCAAGACGCCTGCCGCACCGAGCGCATCACGCGACGTCGCGGAAACGTAAGTCGGTGCAGAGTGTTACGGCCACCGCAGAACAAGGCGGCTGTAGCCGTTCCCCTTCACTCTATTTCACGAACTGACTTCACAGGAGAAGCCGACCGGCACAAGCAGACATCTCTCTGACCGACCCGTCTTCCTCCGCCCCGACCTTCCTGCCATATGGCAACATCGCTCAGGGCGCGTGCGGGTTGCCATGCGCCGGCAACCACGGCCTCCGCGTCGCTGCACCACCGTAGCGCACCGTGTGTCGTCTGAAACGGGAAACACGGCACCGCAGAATACGGTGCGCGCCAACGGCAACCGGAAGGACGCCCGGCGGGACCGATGTCGAGCTTCAGAGCTGAACGCCGACGGCTGATAGCTGAAAGCCAAGCCCCAAGAGCTATCAGCCAGCCGCTTCTGCTCGATCGCCGGCTATCGGACCCAATGTGATTCCGCGGCGAGGGTACGCCATCCGTGTCACGAACACGGCACGCCGCGGCTGGACTTGGCCTTGCTGCGGGCTATGCTTCTTCCAGGGGAGGAGGGTGCACCGCACTTGCGGGATGCGCCCTTTCCATCCGGCCGGATCGGCCGGCACACCGTTTTCTGGGAGTGAGAGTCACATGCAATACGGTCAGTCTGTTAGCAGGTGCATCGACGCCGCGCGCCGCCGGGTGAGCCTGGCGCTGGTTCTTCTGACGCTCGTTGCCGTCGGTCAGGCCGAGGCGGGCTACTACACGATGACGCCCATCGCCACCGACGATACGCCCATTGGCCCCGGGGGCGAGGGTTTCTACAACTTCGGCCCCCCCACGATCAACAACAACGGCGACGTGGCCTTCATGGCGGTCACCAACCGGTGGTTCAACAACCCGGCATTTGGATACGGGTATATGCAGGGTGTCTACGTCGGAAACGGCGGGGCGCTGACCACCGTCGCCGACAGCGATACCGGTAGCGGGTGGTACAGCTTCGGGACGACCGGTGCCGCGGTTCCGTCGATCAACAGCAGTGGTCAGGTGGCCTTCCACGCCATCACGGCCACGGGCGCGAAGGGGATCTACCGCGCCACCGGGAGCTCCGTCACCACCATCGCGGAGACGGGCACTTCCTACAGCTTCGGTACGCTCAGCAGCTTTCAAATGGCGACCTCGATGAACGATTCGGGGGCCGTGGCATTCGAGGCGATGTTCAACACCTTCTCGAACAACGGGGTCTTCAAGGGCTCGGGTGGCGACCCGACGCTGGTTGCCGACCGGAACGACAGCGCGCTGAACGGCCTTGGAACACCGGCGATCACCAGCAACGGAACGGTGGCGTTTCGGGCCTACCTCGATGCGGGCGGCGAGGGCTACTTCACCGGACCCAATCCGGCCACGGACACGCTCGTGGACACGAGCCTTCCCGGGATCAATGCGATCCTGACTCAGCCCACGGCGATCAACGACGCCGGTACGCTCCTCTACAATGCGAGGCTGACCGCGACCAACAACGCCGGCCTGATCATAAGCCAGGGAGACTCGCACGCGGTCATCGCTGATGCCGCCAACGGGCCGTACTCCAGCGTTTGGGGCAGCGGCCCGGCGGCCACCCCGTCGATCAACAACCACGGTGACGTGGCCTTCATGGCGGGCACGGACGCGGGGCGATCAGGGATTTACGCCGGACCGGACCCCTTGCGACACGCGGTCATCGAGGTGAACGACCCGCTCTTCGGTTCAACCCTCCAAAGCACGAACCTGGGCCTCACCTACCAGGCAATCAACGACGCGGGTCAGATCGCGTTTCGCGGCCGCTTGGCCGACGGTTCGCTCGACTTCATCGCCCGGGCCGATCCGATGGGTGGGTCGCTTCCGATCAATCCGCTGATGCCGAATCCCGGCAGCCCGGCCGGTGTCTTCGACTTCGACATCAACCTGACCGACAATGGCTTGGGCGTCGACGACCCGATCTTCATCGATCCCGACATCGCCATCGGCTACGACTATGAGCTGACCGACGCGGGCGATCCGCTGATCACGTCGGTCCTGCTGCCCGACGACATCGGCGACGGCGAGTACGAGCTGTGGCTGTGGGGCGGCAGTGACTGGATCCTCGACCAGATGCTGACCGGCGGGGTTGAGCACATGTTTGCCGGCGGCGTGGACCGGTTCCGCATCCTCGGCATTGAGGAGGGGGCCGGGCTGGACGCAGACGACCCGCTGGCGTTCGTAACCGGGCTGACCTTCGCCAGCGGCAACGCCGCAATCGACCTGACCATGGCCCCGATCCTGGTGCCGGAGCCGAGCACGCTCGCGTTGCTGGCGTTGGCCGGCTTGGCCCTCGTCCGCCGGAGGCGGTAGCGCAATAGCTGTCAGCGATCAGCGATTCGTAGTCACGTGTCGGGCTCGAGCGGTCAACCGTTCGCGATCGGGCGGAGTGCCGTCGTCCGCAAGACGGCGCAACCCAAGAACGACGCAGTCACCCTTCTCCGAACCGCGACCGTGAGGGAGCGGCAGAGCCGCCGAAGGTGGCGACCACGCGGTGCAGCCCGAGTAGCGCAGCCAAACGAGGCGACCATCCAGCTCGTGTCGATGCGACAGGAACCCCGCGGGATAGCTGTACAAGCCAACCGGCATTGACCGCGATCGAAGGCACCGTGCGACCATCCGCCGCGCGCAGTGCACGAGGTGGGCGCAACACTGACGGCTGAGGGCTGAAAGCTGATGGCTGACAGCTAAGAGCTAACAGCTCCTCCTCAAACATACTCCACGGGGAACTTGTACGGCTCCCGATACGTCGGCACGGCCATCTTGGCGGCCTCGTCGTCGCCCACGATGCGCTCCGTCTTCGGGTCGAAGTTGATCGACCGGCCGAGTTTGAGGGACAGATTCGCCATCGTCAGGGCCGTGTTGACCCGGTGGTGGTAGAACACGTTGCACAGCGGCTGCGTGCGCGTCTTGATGCCGTCGATCCACTCGCGATGGTGGCCCTTCGACTTCGGAATCGACTGCTCGGGCGGCTTCATGTCCTTCATGCGCTTGCCCTCTTCGATGATCTTCATCGTGCCGTAGTTGGCGGCGAGGGTGCCGTTGACGCCGTGGAAGTAGATGCCGAGGCGGCGCGCCATGCCGCCCTTGCCCTGGAAGTCGAATCCGTAGCTGTTGGTCAGGCTGCCGTGCCAGTTCATCACGCGGTCGGGATACTCGATGACTGCCGCGTGCAGGTCCGGCCCGTCGCCGGCGTCCTTGATGATGTACCGTCCACCGGAGGCGCTGACCTTGATCGGCAGGCCGATGTCGAGGGCCCAGACGGGCAGGTCGACGATGTGTGGTCCCATGCCGAGCGTCCAGCCGCCACTGTAGTCCATGAACGACGGATGGTAGTAGGAACTCTTGAAGAGGATGGGGTTGAACTTCCGGTCGGGGGCGGGACCGATCCACCGGTCCCAGTCGAGGCCGGCGGGCGGATCGCAGTCCGGGTCGTTGCCGACGCCCTCGGGTCCCTGGTTCATGATGTTGAACGTGCGGATGTGGTTGATGTCGCCGAGGTTGCCCGACCGAACGTACTCGACCACGCGCCGGTAGTTGTCACGGGCGTGTATCTGCGTGCCGATCTGCGTGATGCGCTTGTGTTTCTTGACCGCGCGGGTCACGGCCACCGATTCGCCGACGTGCATGGTCATCGGCTTCTCGCAGTAGAAGTCCTTCCCGGCCTTGCACGCGTCGATCATCATGAGGGCGTGCCAGTGCGGCGGCGTCGCGATGAGCACGGCGTCGATGTCGTCCCGCGCGAGCACCTCACGATAGTCGACATAGCCCTTGGGCTCGGTCTTGCCCGATGCCTTGCAGCGCGTGATGGCCGCCTCGCGCCGGTCCTTGTAGACTTCGCAGATGGCAGTGACGGCCACGTCGTCGAGCTTGAGCAGCTCGCGCATGTTCCAGCTTCCCTGCCCGTTCACGCCGATGACACCGACGTTGATCTTCTCGCTGGCGGGAGTACTAGTCGGAGCGTTGGCGGCCATAACGTACGGTGCGGCCACGCCTACCGCTGAGGCGCCCACCGTTCCTTTGAGAAACCGCCGCCTGGACACGTTGTTCGCTTTGGCCATTGTAGCCTCCTCCGTTCTTCGGTGTTGTCGCTGAGTGCACGCGCGAGGACAATCCTGCTCGGAGCAGGATACCCGAGGCCGCGACCGACGTACAGGAGCCGCGCGGGGGTGTGCAGTGTGGGGGGGGCATCTCATGAATCGTGGCACCACGCCACGTGGTGGGTGCCACTGGCGGCTTGTCCGCCAGTGTTTCCCGTTGTCCCGGTGTGATGAGCACGGGCAGGCAAGCTGCCCGTGGCACCCGGTTGCCACCGAATTCGAGATGCACCCCAGTGTGGGGAGACTACTGCATTCCGGCACCCGTTGCCGATTCCGGTCACGTTTGGCGTGTCCTGTAGCGGCCGGCGTCCCCGCCGGTCGGCGGCCTGCGAGGCGCAGGCCGCTACGATTCCCCGAGGATCGCAGCTCGAAATGCGGGCGGCCCGGCCGCCGCGCTGCTCATTCCTGTGCTGCGTCGGCCTTCCATAACTTGCGACCGGCCGCTTCTTCGATGATCGCGGTCACGTCCTCGGGGAGCAGGAAGCGCTGCTTGTGCAGCTCGATCGTGGCCTCGGTGATGCGCGATACGTAATCCTCGCGGGTGGGGTAGCGTTCGCGCACGGACGCGCGCGGGTCACCCGTCTTCTTTCGTTCTTCGGGCGTGCGTGCGAAGGGCAGAGAGGAGCCGGCCCAGCGGGCGAGCATACTCTCGGCGCCGAATTGGGCGGCGCGGAGGTTCCAGCCGGTGTAGGCGGCGAGCGGGACGACCACGTCGGGCAGGCGGATGCCGGCCCGCTCGTTGCCGTCAGCGTCGACGGCGGGCACGAGCGTGCGGTAGGGCGGCCCGATCTTGGGCGGGACGTTGTCGGCGATGCCTTGAGTTCGCCAGCGCGGACCGAAGTCGAGGCGCAGCGGCGTGTAGGGTGTCTCCGGCACGGCGACACCGGGGATGGACGGGAACGACTTGCGGTACGTTTCCAGGTCGACGAGCGTGCCGTCGTCGACGTGCGGGTAGCGACTCTCGGGCGGGGTCTCGCCCGTCGTGACCCAGCGGTCGAGGGCTACCAGCAAGGCGCGCAACACCGGGTAGTGGTCGAGCGTGTTGCTCGAGTTCTTGAACATGCCGCGGCGCGGCGTGCGCGAGACGCCGTGTTGTGCTCCCGCGCAGACGTACAGCCGCACGTTGGGGTCGAGCGCGATGTCGCGCTTGCCTTCGACATCAGTGTGCAATAGCGACGCCGCCCGAGCCCAGTACTCGGTGGACGTCTCGGTGAAGAAGATCTTGGGCACGTGCCCGCTGCGCCGAGCTTGGGTCAGAATCTCACCCTGCTCACCGGTCACCGGATCCCTCTGTGGCACCGAGGTGAACGGGAACACGTCCGATGGGTAGAGGTTCTCCTCGTGCTGGCTTCCGTGGCGGGTGGTCTGTGCGAAGCGAGCGTTGAACAGGCCCCGGCCTCCGCCGCCGACGTGCGGTATTGCCCCGTCGAAAACGATGCGTCCTTGCTCATCTCCGTTGAAACCCTCGTAGATGAAGTGATGGATGAACCGGCCGGACTGGGAGATGCCGAAGACATACGCTCGCTCGATCGCCCCGGCCAGTGGATTCGCTTGGCCCTTCCCGTCGGCGCTCGCGTGGCGGAAGAACGACACCACGTCGCGCACGGCGGCCAGACCCAGGCCCGTCACACGCGGGTCCTTGCCCGTGTAGACCAACTCGTACAGCCATCCGGGCCGGTAGCCGTCCCTGACGTACAGGTGCTTGGGGTCCGGGATCGCCTTGCCGTTTTCCCATCGGGCGAACGCCCACTGATCGCGCGGAACCTCGACGGCCGGCTCGCTGCGTCGCGGCCGCATCGTGAGCTTCGCGTTGGGGTCGTCGAGACTCACCGACGGATACGGGTCCGAGCTACCCCAGTACAGCGGTTCGCTGAGACTCCTGCGATCGACGCGGATCTCGGCGTAGATCCGGCCGGTGATGGTCTTGCCGTTGTCGCGAGCCACGGGCAGGCCGATCAGCAGCCGGTTGTTGCCCGGGAGGACGTCGCCGTTCCACCCGCACCACAGGACGGCGTATCCCTGTCGCATGAGAAAACCGTTGCCGGCGTGGGCCAGTGTGGTCGGGTCGTTGCCGCCGCGGTTATTGAACGCGCCGAGCAGCAGCTTGTTGCCGCGGTTGTTGACGCCGTAGAACAGCCGGCGATTGCCGCGCGACGGATCGGCCGGGGCGAGCAGGAAGAAGTCGGTCCAGAACGCCACTTTGCCCGCGTCGTTGCGCGGGGCGAGCTTCAGGTCCACGACTTGCCGGTTGGCCGGGTCCTCGGGGTCGACCTCGAGATGGATCTTGCCGGTCAGCTTCTCGTAGGGCCCCGTGCGTCCGAAGGCATGACCGTCGGCGAACGGCCCGCGGTGGGTGATCTCGAGGCGCACTACCGCCGGGCGAGCCGGCGCGGCGATGGCAAGCACGCATGCAAAACAACATAGACACAGGATTGAGCGAGTGTGCATAATGCGTGCGATTGTACGGCATTCGACGCGTCGGAGCGACGGACGCATTGACGACACGTCGGGAAGTCTGTGAAAGGTGGACGAATGATGCGGACGCGGAACGTTGGATCTCGCGTCTGCGAAGCGCCCGCGACGCGTCAAGGGTTGGCGCACGGATCGCATGCGCGTGTTCGAGAAGGTTCGCGCCTCGTCCGGTGGGCAGCAGGATTCGGTACGGGTTCGATTCTAGGGGGGCCGTCGGACCTGCGGGTGGCGCATCCGAGCTTCAGGCCACGTGGCTGTCCCGAGACGCGAGAGCACTTTGCGCGCCGAGCACGAGGCGCACGAGCCCCGCGGCGTTCTCGGCGCGGAGCTTCTTCATGACCGCCGCGCGATGGACCTCGACGGTCTTGACGCTGAGACCGAGCTTGCCCGCGACGTCCTTGTTGCCCATGCCGCCGCCGACGAGTTCCATGACCTCGTTCTCGCGCGGCGTCAAGCGAGCGATGCGTGCGGCGACGTCGGCCTGCGCTTCCCACTTGATGCGGTCGCGGGTGTCCTGCTGGACCGCACGCTGGATGCGATCCAGCAGCGTCTGATCCCCGAACGGCTTCTCGATGAAGTCGAAGGCCCCGTTGCGCATGGCTCGAACCGCCATCGGGACCTCTCCATGTCCGGTGATGATGATAATCGGAATCCGGATGGCCTGCGAGGCGAGTTGTTCCTGAAGCTCGAGCCCGCTCATTCCGGGCATACGCACGTCGAGGACCAGGCATCCCGGCTGGGTGGCGTCGTACGCCTCAAGGAACGCCGCGGCGGAAGTGTGGCAGGAGGTCTTGAGCCCCACCGTCGTGCAAAGCAGCTCCAGCGATTCACACACATCGGGGTCATCATCGACGATGAACACGATCGGGTCAGACTTCATGTCGGGCAACTCCAGTTGCGCGCCGGTCCGGCAGATCGGAACGTCCGCATCAGTCTTGTCCTCTTTCCCTGTGCCCGAACGCGGGGGCATTGTCGCCGAAGCCGTCGGATCACGCAACCATGTGTTGATTTGGGACGCTGCGATCGGTGTCGTCCCGAGACCAGCCGAGTCGGCGCTTGCGGTCGGATGATCGGATTCGCTTCGCGATACCGGACCTGTCGCATACGGAAATCCCCT
>CAYMME010000435.1:0-7870 GCA_964391465.1 uncultured Planctomycetales bacterium | reverse complement strand
CCGCATACTCCATGATGTGTCCCAGGTACATCACCGCGATCGTGTCACTGACGTAACCCACCACATTGAGGTCATGGGAAATAAAAAGATAGCTGAGCCCCAGCTCCTCCTGCATGTCCTTGAGCAGGTACCCCCCACCACCCAATGGCCGGGAACTGATGTCGAGCAACACGACCGCGTGCGGGTATCGGCCCAGCAATTGCAGACTGGTGAGAACGTCGGCCAGCACCTGCCCGCGCTCGGGGATCAGCCCCATGGCCCGCCCCGCGGCAAGCAACCCGCCCAGCTTGTCGAGCGCTCCGGGCCCGGCGTCCGCCGGCACTCCCGGCGCGGGCCGGCCAAACATGACGGCCATCGCGTCGGTGGGGACTCTCGCCGCCAGTTCGGCAATATCGAATGACTCGGCAGCTTGAGCGCGGGACGTCCCAAGCAAGGCGGCAGCGAGAACTGGAAGAGCCCACGCACTGCGGACGACGGTCGACCTACGCATCCCCCGGCTCCCTGCCGGCATCCATCGCGGCAAGCATGGCCCTGGTGATCTGCGTCTTGACCTCCTCCAACGTCCCGGGCACGCGGACCCCGGCCGCCCGTTTGTGCCCGCCGCCGCCGAACGACGCGGCAACGGCCGCCACATCGATATCGCGCTTCGAACGCAGGCTGACTTTGACCACGCCGTCCATGTGTTCGACGAACAGTGCGGCCGCGACCACCGATCCGATCCGTTGCGGCTCGTTCACCAGGTCCTCGGTGTCCTCGGGTCTCGCCCCGGAGGCATCGAACATCTTCTGCGTGAGGTGCACGGCCGCGAACCGCCCGTCCGCGTGCAACTCGAGCGTCCCGAGCATCGCACCGAGCAGACGAATCCGACCGGGGGAGTCGGACAAGTAGAGCCGCTGGTAGACCTCATTGGGACGGAGGCCCGCCTCGATCAGCGCGGCGGCGGCTCGGAGCGTGCGGGTGTCGGTGTTGGAGTGGCGAAACCAGCCCGTATCGGTGGCCATGCCCACGAACAGGCCGAGGGCGGCCCGCTCGTTGATCGTCCATCCGGCGGCTTCGGCCCACTCGGCCAGGAGCACGCAAGCGGCCGACGCCGTTTCGTCAGTGAGGTACACATCGGCGATGTCGTCGCCGGTGACGTGGTGGTCGACGACGAACTTCTGCGCCGGGCTGCTACGTAGGAACTCGGCGAAGCTCTCCATCTGCCCGAAGCTGCACGTGTCGACGACGACGATGGCGTCAAGCTCACCGACAGCGTCAGGCCCGATCTCGTCGGGCCAACGGGCCAGCGGTGCCGCCTCGGACAGCAGCGCGTAGCGGGACTCCGCTGCATCGAACTCGAACGTGACCGCCCGGGCGTCCACGCCCGCCAGCCGCAGCATCGACCGCAGCGCGATCAGGCTCCCGAGCGCGTCCCCGTCCGGCCGGTCGTGGGAAACCAGCAGCACGCGCTGCATGGCCGTCAGGCGCTCGGCGGCACGGCGATACTCGTCGGCGGAAATGGGCATGGTGCCCATCCTAGCATGTCGCGCCGGTTTCGGCACGACCCGACCGCCGGACCACGGCACCGAGCGGCGTGCGGGATCGGCTGGCGTGCCGGGTTTGTTGGGGCCGATGACAGAATCAGGCAGAGCCGGGTTCGGCGCAGCCGCGGTCTGGAACAGGAGGTCGATCGTGCGTGTACTGGTCACCGGGGGTGCGGGCTACGTCGGGTGCGTGCTCATCCCCATGCTGCTGAAGCGGGACCACCGCGTCGTTCTGTTTGACGCCCTCGATTGGGGCATGAAGCCGATTCTGCACTTCGCCACCCACCCGAACGTGACCATCGTCCGGGGTGACATCCGGGATCGCGAGGCCGTCACTCCCTTGGTGCGGGAAGCCGAGGTGGTAATGCACCTGGCCGCGATCGTGGGCTACCCGGCCTGTGCGGCCGATCCGGTCCGGGCGCGGTCGGTGAACGTCGACGGCACGCGCAACGTCGTCGAATCCCTCGACGGCCAGAAGCTCATCTTCGCCTCGACAGGCTCCACCTACGGGAAAGTCGACGGCATCTGCACGGAAGAAACCGCCATCGCCCCGTTGACGCTGTACGGCTCGACGAAGTGGGAATCCGAGAAGGTGGTGACGGCGACGGAGAGCGTGGCCCTGCGGTTCGCGACGGTGTTCGGCATCTCCCCGCGGCTGCGGCTCGATCTGCTCGTCAACGACTTCGTCCACCAAGCGCTGCACAACAAGCAGATCATCCTATACGAGGGCCAGTTCCGCCGAACGTTCCTGCACGTGGCGGACGCGGCCCGAAGCTACCTCTTCGCCCTCGACCACTACGATCGGCTGGCCGGCCAGCCGGTCAACGTCGGCGACGAGTCGATGAACTACACCAAGCGCGATATCGCCACGCTCATCGGCGAGTACGTCGACTACTACCTGCACGAGGCGGACGTCGGCGAGGACCAGGACAAGCGGAACTACGAGGTGAGCTACGAGAAGATCCGCAACCTGGGGTTCGAGACGACCATCACGCTGCGGCAGGGCATCGAGGAGCTGATCAAGGTGCTCGCTCACATCAAGATCACCAACGAATGGCGAAACATCTGACCCGGGCGCGCCCTCGGCGACACCTGTGTTGCATAAAGGCTTGTTTGCATGGACCCCTGTGAGCTGAGCATCGTGGTTCCGACGTGTCCCGGCCGGACGGAGAAGCTGCGGACGCTGCTGACATCTGTCGCCTCTACCGAAGAGGATCGGGACCGCATCGAAGTCGTGGTCGTGGTGGACGATCCAGACGACGCACCGCTGGAGGCCACCTCCGTGCTGTCGGACATTCCGGCTCAGGGACTGACCCAGTCGCACACGGGCCCGGCCGGGGCGCGGAACCGCGGGCTGGCGCACGCCCGCGGTGAGTGGGTGCTCTTCTTCGACGACGATGCCCGCGTGGACGGACAGACGATTCCCGGGCACCTGCGCCGGATTCGGCAATCCCCCGACGACCCGACGGCGAATCTCGGCAGCGTCGATTGGCCGGCGGAGCAGACTGCGTCGGCGTGGGGACGGCTCCTGGCGGAGTCGTCCATGATCTTCTTCCGCGACCAGATGCTGTCGGGCGAGACCTACGGCTACCGACACTTCTGCACGAGCAACCTGAGCGTGGGGCGGGACTGGGTACGGCAAGTCGATGGCTTCAACGAGGGTTTCCCGCATGCCATGCACGAGGACATCGAACTCGGCTGGCGCCTGCACCGTGCGTTTGGGCTTCGCGTGCGTTTCCTGCCCGAGATCCGATCCTGGCACGATCACGAGATGTCGCCGCGCGGGTACTTCCGTCGCGAGCATCGAGCGGGACAGGTGGCGAGGATGGCGCGCGACCTGAACCCGGCCTTCCACGATGAAGTCTGGGGTTGGTTGGGCGATCCGAACGACGTGCTGGACGTCCTCGCACGCCTGTTCACGCGCTCGTGCGGGCAGATGAAGGCACTGCTGGAGAAGTGGTCGGAGGAACCGGGATCGAGCTTGAGCAGCGACGCGATACGGGCTGCCTATCAGGCACACGTCCCCCTCAAGCGCATCTGCTTCTGCCGGGGATACACGGGGGAGGACTTCGATCCGTTTTGGGACGACCTTGCGCCCACGTAGCGTGCAGTCCGTGAAGCGATGACCACAGAAGCGTTTGACGACCTGGTCGACATCTACGACGCACTGGTCGACTGGCCGCATCGACTTGCACACGAGGCGCCCTTCTACCAGGAACTGTTCGCCGAAGTCGGCGTGCGGCGCGTGCTCGACGTCGCGTGCGGCACCGGGCAGCATGCGGCGATGTTCCATTCGTGGGGTCTGGAGGTGGAGGGAGCGGACATCAGCGCCGGCATGATCGCGCGGTGTCGAGAAGCGTTCGGCGAAAGCGAAACGCTGCGATGGACGGTGCGATCATTCGATTCGCCGTGCGATGCGCCGGGCACGTTTGATGCGGCGGTCTGCGTCGGCAACTCGCTCGCACTGGCCGGCGACCTGGAGACGGTGGGTCATGCAGTCGGGGCGATGGTGGCGGCCCTCCGGCCGGGTGGCGTCTGCATCATCGGCGTGCTGAATCTGTGGCGTCTGCCCGAGGGACCGACGACGTGGCAGAAGCAGAAGCGCCTGACCGGTGGGGACGCGGATCGGGTCGTGCTCAAAGGAATCCACCGCGTCGGCTCGCGCGGCTTCATCGATCTCATCGAGCTGACGCTCGAAGCGGACGGCGGGCTCGCCGGCCGGGTCGATGCGCCGACGTTCCTCGGGCTCGAGGCGGAGGAGTTGCTCGCCACGGCGTCCCGGGCCGGCGCCGAGGATGCGCAGTTCTACGGCACGTTCGCCCGCGATCCGTACGACCGTGCTCAATCGCCCGACTTGATCCTCGTCTGCCGTCGTGCGAGTTCGCTGGCGTAGCGCACTCCGAGCGTGTCATGATGGGCCCGGGCCCAATCGGTGAGCTTCGTTTCACCTGCCGGCACCGAATCCGTACACAACAGGCCGGCCATCAGCCCCTCGATCTCGGCCCGCGTGATGACCACATCGCCGACGAGTCTGCCGACTGCAGCCCCGATCCAGTACCCGACCGCGGGGGGGACGGAGACAATCGGCCGAGGCTTGCCGAGGATCCGGCTGATCGTCGCGACCAGGTCGCGATAGGTGAACGTCTCGGGCCCGATGGCGTCGATGACGCGGCTCTCGGTACCGGCACCCTCCCGCACGGCCAGTTTGGCCAAGTCGTCGACGAAGATCGGCTGCAACCGGTACTGCCCGTCCCCGAACACGCCGAAGACGGGAAAGCGTCGCAGCATCCAGGCGATGTTGTTGATCAGAATATCCTCCGGGCCGAACAACACCGTGGGGCGCAGGATCGCGTACGAAAGCCCGGACTCGATCAATGCCCGTTCCAGCTTGGCCTTGCCGCTGAAGTACTCGAGCGGTGAGTCCTCGGACGGGTTCGTGATGCTCACGTGCACGACGCGCCCCACGCCCGCCTCGCGGGCAGCGTCAAACAGCACGAGCGTGTTCTCGACCGCGTCGGCGTGGCGGAACCGCGCATGGTTGAATCGCACCCAGTACGTGTTGTACAGAACCGAGGCGCCCCGCAGCGCTTCCACCAATCGAGGGCAATCGTCGAATGCATAGCGATGCACCTCCACCCGGTCGCCGAACGGACTGCGTTCCGGCGGCGCGTTCGTCAGCGTGCGCACGCGCACGCCCGCGTCGAGCAGGCGCCGAGCGATGTATCCGCCCGAGTAGCCGAATGCTCCGGTGACGACATGGGGTTGCGTCGTTGCCATGACTCCTGCCTGCGCTGTTGGACTACGAGACCATGCCAAGCAGCCCGAGCCCGGGTGCCACGGGCAGCTTGCCTGCCCGCGTTCGCGCGAACCGCTGCCTGTACAGGCACTGGCGGACAAGCCGCCAGTGGCACCCGACTTCGAGCCCGCAACCCGGGGAGGCCTGAACCGTGAGGTGCCCGCCCCGCATCACGACACGACGCCGAGGAGCCTGCGCAGTCTGCTGCCCATCTTCATGAACTTGACGAGTCTGCTCGTCGGCATCCGGCGGACCTGCGTGTACCAGGTCGTGATCGTTTCGTAAAACTTGAGCATGTCGCCGAGGCGCTCGCGCGCGTAGGCGCCCTTCGCCCCGGCCTTACTCGCCTTGGCCACGAGGTCACGCAACACGGTCAGTGTCGGATCGCATTCCCGTTTCTTGCGCTCGTCGGCGATGAGCTGGAACATCTCCCACACGTCCTTGAGTGCTTCGTAGTGGTCGCGGCGGTCACCCAGAACATGCACGACCTTGACGATGCCCCAGCCCTGCAGCTCACGCAGGCTGTTGCTGACGTTCGACCTCGCCACCGAGAGCGTCTCGGCGATCTCCTCGGCGCACAGCGGCTCGGGCGAAAGGAACAGCAGGGCATGGATCTGGGCCACGGTTCGGTTGATCCCCCACCGGGTGCCCATCTCACCCCAGTGAAGAACGAATCCCCGCCCCACCGGTGTCAAATCGGCCATCGTAGGATTCTCCTATTTCTGTCTTGACAGAAATTACAGTATGAATCGGGAACCGTCAAGCGGCCGCGGCGGATTTCGGTACCGCAACGCCTTTGCACCGGAGAGGATACGTTGACATGGCCGATGGGCGGTGGTACAAAAGGTGAGTAGACTGACGGCCCGATCGGGCCAGCCTTGTGCGACCCGTCGGGAAGGGAGCGCCTATCACGTCAAAGCAATTGGACGTGGCTCACATCCGCACGGAGAGGATGTACACAATGGCTTCGCGGTTGCGCCGGTTTCGGTCGGTTGCTGCACTCGTGACCTCGAGATCTATGCTGTGTGTCACGCCCGCCCACGTCCGCGCAATAGTCCGGGGGGAAGCCTCGGCAGATTTCGTTGGCCGAGCCTGTTCCCCCGTCGCGGGGAGGCGGTTCGGCCGGCGTCCTCCCCCATATCAACCGAAACGAGCAGAGGACTCAGGAGGCAAGCAATGCGCAGGTTGAGATTGCTGGGTTGCGTCGGGGTTCTGATCTTGTCCGGGTCGTTGGCGTGCCAGGTTGCACGCGATCGGCGGGAGGTGTCGAGTGCGGTACCAAGCCGGGAGGCGATGGACCCGTCGGCGAGCGCGGCGGCCGCAACGGCGGCCGAGCCTGTCTCACGAGGTGACCGACAGCCGTCGAACGAAGCAGGCGAGCCGGTGGCACTGCCGGCCGGAGCCTCCGAGGATTGGTGGAGCACGGTACAGCGCCAGATCCGCGCGTCTGAGTACCACGTCACCTGGCAGGACAGGACCTACCTGGCCGACGTGCCGGCGGCGTACCAGGCGCCGAACCGGGCGCACAACCTGCGAACGTACTTCACGTCCGAGGGATTCCGCGTCGTCCCGCGGACCGGAGAGGACGCATGGCGGTGGGGACTGACGCTGACCGGCTACGGGCACGAGGGACAAGTGCAAGCGGCCGGGCCCGCAGAGTTGGTCGCGATCGGCAACCGGATCGAGTACCGGCGCGGTGACCTGGTCGAGTGGTACGTCAACGACCCGCGCGGTCTCGAGCAAGGCTTCACGATCGTCGAGCCTCCTGTCGGCGACACGGCCGCGCCTCTACGCATCGATCTCGCAGTAGAAGGCAACCTCACGGGCACGCTACGTGAAGATCGGCAGGGCATTGAATTCACCACGCCAGGAGGCGTGCGCGTGATCGAGTTCGGTCACCTCGAGGCGGTGGACGCCGGATCGCGCGAGTTGCCGTCACGGTTCGCTTTGGCGGACGGGCGCCTTTCGATCCTGGTCGACGACGACGACGCGGTCTATCCGATCACGATCGATCCGCTGGCCACGACGCCAGGCTGGACGGCCGAGAGCGAGCAGGCGGAAGCCAGGTTTGGCCTCTCAGTATCCACTGCGGGCGACGTGAACAGCGACGGATACGACGATGTCATCGTGGGAGCGGATCGCTACGACAACGGCCAGGAGGACGAGGGGCAGGCGTATGTCTACCTCGGCTCGGCGGCCGGACCGGGTACCACGCCCGCATGGACAGCCGACGGCGGTCAGGTCGAAGCCCGTCTCGGCTGCTCCGTCTCGGATGCAGGCGACGTGAACGGCGACGGCTTCAGTGATGTCATTGTCGGTGCTGTCGGCCACGAGAACGGTCAAGAATGGGAAGGGCGGGCGTATGTTTATCATGGGTCGGCCTCCGGCCTCGGAAGCACACCCGCATGGACGGCCGAGAGCAATCAGATGGGGGCGTTTTTCGGCACCTCGGTCGCGACTGCTGGCGACGTGAACGATGACGGCTACGACGACGTCATCGTCGGGGCCAGTGGCTACGACAACGGCCAGAACGACGAGGGACGGGCGTTCG
>CAYMME010000434.1:0-7897 GCA_964391465.1 uncultured Planctomycetales bacterium | reverse complement strand
ACCTGTTCGAGAAGTGGGGCCTGCCCATCTGGAAGGATGCGGAAGGCAAGTACGTCCACGAAGGTCGTTGGCAGTTGATGATCAACGGCGAGTCGTACAAGGTGATCGTGGCCGAGGCGGCCAAGAACGCTCTGGCCGAGGCCAACGGGGAATACTTCGAGCGCGTGTTCATCACGCACCCGCTGGTCGACGGAGGCAAGTGCGTGGGCGCGATCGGGTTCAGCGTCCGAGAGAACAAGGTGTACGTGTTCAAGGCCAAGGCGACCATGGTGACCATGGGTGGCGCGGTGCACGTGTTCAAGCCGCGTTCGACCGGCGAGGGCTTCGGCCGCTCCTGGTACCCGCCGTTCAACTCCGGTGCCAGCGCCTTCTTCACCATCTACGGCGGTGCCGAGATGACCTGTCAGGAGGTCCGTTTCATTCCGGTCCGCTTCAAGGACGCCTACGGTCCGGTGGGCGCGTGGTTCCTTCTGTTCAAGGCGATCGCGACCAACGCGCAGGGCGGCAACTACATGCAGGACAACGCCGCGGAGCTCGACAAGTGGGAGCCCTACGGCAAGGTGAAGCCGCGTCCCGCCAACATCCGCAACTGGCTGATGATGCTGGATGTGATGGACGGGAAGAGCCCGATCTACATGCAGACCGCGAACGCGATCCAGAAGATCGCGGATCAGGCACCCGACGAGAAGGCCGCCAAGAAGAAGCTCAGGGAGCTCGAGTCGGAGGCATGGGAAGACTTCCTGGACATGACGATTTCGCAGGCCATCCTATGGGCCGCGACGAACGTCGAGCCCGAGAAGAAGGCTTCCGAAATCATGGCCTGCGATCCTTACTTCATCGGGTCGCACTCCGGTGCGTCCGGGGCGTGGGTCTCGGGTCCGGAGGACCTGCAGACCGACGAAACGAAGAGCGAGTACTTCTGGGGCTACCCACAGATGACGACGGTCAGCGGCATGTTCGCCGCGGGCGACGCGTCCGGGGCCTCGAGCCACAAGTTCTCGTCCGGCTCGCACGCCGAGGGGCGCATCGCCGCCAAGGCCGCGATCTCGTACATCGTCGACAATAACAGCGCTCCCAAGGTGGACCAGGCGCAGATCGACGCCCTGACGAAGGAGATCCTGGAGCCGCTCGACCAGTTCGAGCAGCACAAGGGGGCCACGACCGACCCGGACATCAACCCGAACTACATCCGTCCGACGCAGTTCATGTATCGGCTGCAGAAGATCATGGATGAGTACGCGGGTGGTGTGTCGAGCCAGTTCAAGACCAGCGACAAGCTGCTCGAGAAGGGCATGGAGTTGCTGGCCTTCCTCAAGGAGGATGCGTCACAGCTCGCGGCGAAGGATCTGCACGAGCTGATGCGGTGCTGGGAGAACGTCCACCGGATGTACCAGGCGGATGCCCACATGCGCTCCATTCTCTTCCGCGAGGAGACGCGGTGGCCGGGCTACTACTTCCGGTCCGACAAGCCGAGCATGGACAACGACAACTGGCTCGCCTTCTGCAACTGCACGTACAACAAGGACACCGGCGAATGGACGATGATGAAGAAGCCGGTGAAGTACATCACGAAGGAAACCTAGGACCAAGAATCGTACGGAAGATGGGCTGAGGGAGATGGAATCCTTCGGGCGCGGCTGAGCGGCGCCCGAAGGGTCCATCTCTCGATGTACGTTTGCCCGTGCGTCCTGTGAGAACTTCATGGCGTTGCACGTCTGCGGTGGGGCAACGGCGCCCCGATGCCGGCGCTGCAGCGCGTTAACAGACTGGGGGACCCCATGAGTGATACCCCTCGAACCTGCGCTCACTGCGGATCTCGCCTGAGCAAGTGGCGTGTGCCGGATGCGGCGTCCTGGAACGAGGAGTATTTCTTCGTTTGCTTTAACGATGACTGCTCCTACTACCAGGAAGGTTGGGACTGGATGAGGTCGCAGTACAATCAGGTCGCGTCGTATCGGTACATGGTCAATCCCACTGCCGGTACGTCGTCGATGATTCCGGTGTGGTCGGATTCGGCCACACGAGAGATGATCGTGGAGTATGCCGACGGGGGTGGCCAATGAGCGACGAGACATGTCGTTGCACCTCCGCCGATCCGCGTGAGCAGCTCCAGGAGAAGATCCTGGCCGACTATCCGCGGTTGGGTCCGGATGACTCCTTCAAGTTCGCCTGTCATCCCGGCGTTTGCTGTTTCAATCGGTGCTGCGGTGACGTCAACATCTTCCTGTCGCCGTACGACGTGCTGTGCATGAAGCGGCGCCTGGGCATGAGTTCCGACGAGTTCCTCGAGAAGTATGCGCTCATGCCCGTCCAGAAGGACATGAAGACGCCGGTGGTCGTGCTGCGCATGAACGACGACGAGGCCAAGAGCTGCCCGCTTCTGACGGAGAAGGGGTGCGGCATCTACGCGGACCGGCCGTGGCCGTGCCGCATGTACCCTCTGGGTCTGGCGGCGCAGAAGGATACGCCGGACGGTTGGCGCGGCGATCGATTCTACTTCCTCATGCAGGAGGAAGTATGCAAGGGCTTCGGCGAGCCGCGGGAATGGACGGTCGGCGAGTGGCTCGATGACCAGGGCATTGAGGCGTACGACCGATGGGGCGAGCAGTTCAAGGAACTGGCGCTCCACAAATTCTTCGAGGAGGGAGGTACTCTCTCTCCCCAGAAGATGCAGATGTTCTTCACCGCGTGCTACGACCTCGACAAGTTCCGGGAGTTCGTGTTCGACAGCACTCTGCTGCAGCGGTTCGAGGTGGACGAAGATTTCGTCGAGGAGATGCGCGGCGACGACGAGGCGCTCCTGCGTTTCGCGTTTCTGTGGCTGCGGTTCAGCCTCTTCGGAGAGCAGACCGTGAGGGTGAAGGCGGATGTTGCCGAGGCGTTCAAGGGGAGCCTCGATAAGAAAGAGCTGTTCGAAGACCAGCCGGGTGAAAGGTCCCAAGAAGAAACACGATGAGCGGGAACGGTACCAAGGGAAAGGTCCTCGTGATCGGCGGCGGGATCAGCGGCATCACCGCGGCGATCGAGGCGTCCGAAGCCGGCTGCGAGGTGGTGTTGGTGGAGAAGGAGCCCTACCTGGGCGGCCGCGTGGCCCGAACGAACCAGTACTTCCCGAAACTCTGCCCGCCGAGCTGCGGTCTGGAGATCAACTTCCGCCGGATCCGGACGAGCCCGCGCATTCAGTGCCTGACGCTGTCGGAGGTGGAGAAGATCACCGGCGAGCCGGGGCGTTACCAGGCCACCATCAAGCGGCATCCGCGCCGTGTGAACAGCAAGTGTACGGCGTGCGGGGCGTGTGTGGAGGTCTGCCCGGAGGAACGGTCCGACGCGTTCAATCTCGGGATGGCCAAGACCAAAGCCATCTACCTGCCCTACGAGATGGCGCACCCGATGCAGTTCGTGATCGACGGCGATGCGTGTCCGGGAACCGAATGCGGCAAGTGCGTGCCCGCCTGTCCCTACGACGCGATCGAACTGGAGATGAAGCCCGAGACTCTCGAGGTGGACGTGCAAGCGGTGATCTGGGCGACGGGGTGGGACCCGTACGACGCGGCGAAGATCGAGGGCCTGGGATTCGGGGAGTACTCGAACGTCATTACCAACGTCATGATGGAGCGCCTTGCGGCGTCGAACGGGCCGACGGACGGTAAGATTCAGAGGCCTTCGGACGGCAAGGAAATCGAGAGCATCGCGTTCGTGCAGTGCGCCGGATCGCGCGACGAGAACTATCTGAAGCATTGCTCCGGCGTTTGTTGTATGGGGTCACTGAAGCAGGCGCGGTACGTCCGCGAGCAGTACCCCGACGCTCGAGTCTACATCTTCTACATCGACATTCGTGCCCCCGGTCGGCTGGAGGACTTCTACGCCGCGACGCAGGAAGATGAGAAACTCCAGTTGATCAAGGGCAAGGTGGCAAAGATCAAGGAGGACGGGGCCGGCGGGGATCTGGTCGTCGAAGCCGAGGATACTCTGTCCGGTGAACGGATCAGTCAGAAGGTCGGCCTCGTGGTTCTGGCGACGGGTATCGTCCCCGCGGATGCGGGTGTCCGCGTCGAGGTCGACGGGGGTTTGCAGAAGGACGAGCACGGGTTCCTGACAAGCGACCAACCTCTTGCCGGACTGTTGGCGGCCGGATGCGCCAAGCGGCCGGTGGATGTGGCATGGTGCGTGCGCGACGCCACGGGCGTGGCCTTGAAGGCCCTGCAGAATTGCGTGGAGCAGGCTGGTGAGTGACGGAGACACGAAAGTAGCCGTTTGGGTGTGTAAGGGTTGTGACATCGGCGGTTCCGTCGATGTCGAGGCCCTCGAGAAGGTCGCGGCCGACGAGTGCGAGGCGGACCTGTGCCGATCCCACGCGTGCCTGTGCGGCGACGAGGGCGTCGAACTCATCAAGAAGGACATCGCCGAGGGCACCGACGCCCTGGTCGTCGCCGCATGTTCGCCGAGATTCCTCACGGACACCTTCACATTCGATGGATGCCTGACCGAACGGGTCAATCTCCGGGAGCACGTGGTCTGGAGTCATCCGGCGAACGACGAAGATACGCAGATGCTCGCCGAAGATTACGTGCGAATGGGCATTGCCCGCGCGCGAAAGGCGAGGCTTCCGGAGCCGTTCGAGGCCGAGATCGACAAGACCATCCTCGTCGTGGGCGGCGGGCAGAGCGGGATGACCGCGGCGCTGGAGGCGGCTCGCGCGGGCTACGAAGTCGTGCTGGTCGAGAAGGAGGCGCAGCTCGGCGGCTGGCTGAAGAGCTTCGGTAAGCTGTTTCCCAAGAAGCCGCCCTATCGTGATCTCGAGACCGTCGACCTCGGGTCGCGGGTGAAGGAGATCGAGCAGCACGACCGAATCAAGGTCTTCGCCGGCGCGACGATCGAAGAAATCAACGGTCAGCCCGGCCAGTTCGACGTGTCGATCAAGACCAACGGAACGGCCACGCAGACCCGCGTCGGTGCCATCATTCAGGCCACCGGCTGGAAGCCGTACGACGCCACCCGACTCGGACATCTGGGTTACGGCGGTTGCCCGAACGTCATCACCAACGTTCAGATGGAGGAGATGACCGCCGCGGGCAAGGTCATTCGTCCCTCCGACGGCAAGCCGGCTCGCCGGATCGCGTTCATTCAGTGTGCCGGGTCTCGCGACAAAGAGCACCTGCCCTATTGCTCGGCCGTTTGCTGCCGTGTGAGTTTGAAGCAGGCTCTCTGGGTTCGGGACCTCGACCCCGAAACGCAGGCGTATGTCCTCTACAAGGACATCCGGGCCCCGGGGCAGTACGAGGACTTCTACCGGAGGGCTCAGGAGGACCCCGGGATCTTCTTCACCAAGGGTGAGGTGGTCTCGGTGCAGAAGGCGGACGGCGACAACCTGCTCGTCGATGTGGAGAACACGCTCATCGACAAGCACATCCAGGTCGAGGCGGATCTGGTGGTGCTGGCGACGGGGATGGTGCCGGTGGCCGGTGACGGTGAGGCCATTCGCCAACTGCAGGATGCCAAGGCGATCATCGAGAAGGGTGAGGCCGGCGCGCAGCTCGAGATGGCCAAGGAGACGGTCGAGAAGCTCGGGCACCACGAAGGTACGGACATTCTGCGACTCGGCTACCGACAAGGCCCGGACCTGCCGGCGCTGCGGCACGGTTTCCCTGATTCGCATTTCATTTGCTTCCCGTACGAGACGAGGCGCACGGGCATCTATGTCGCCGGGAGCGTTCGCGCCCCCAATGACTGCGACGGGTGCCGGGAGGATGCCGCGGGCGCGGCGCTCAAGGCCATCCAGTGTGTGGAGTTGGCCGGCCGCGGCGCCGCCGTGCATCCGCGTTGGGAAGACCAGTCCTATCCGGATTTCGCCATGCAGCGCTGCACCCAGTGCAAGCGGTGCACGGAGGAGTGCCCGTTCGGCACCTTGAACGAGGACGAGAAAGGCACACCCGAGCTGAACGCCACCCGATGCCGTCGGTGCGGCATCTGTCTGGGGGCCTGCCCCGAGCGGATCATCTCGTTCAAGAATTACTCCGTCGATCAGGTTTCAGCGATGATCAAGGCGATCGAGATTCCGGACGAGGACGAAGAAAAGCCTCGGCTCCTCGGCCTGCTCTGCGAGAACGATGCCTATCCGGCCCTGGATACCGCGGGCTTGCGTCGCCTCCAGCACAGCGCCTACATCCGGTTCATTCCGGTCCGGTGCCTGGGGGCGGTCAACATCGTCTGGATCGCGGACGCTCTTTCGAGCGGCTTCGACGGCATTCTGCTCGTGGGATGCAAATCGGGCGACGACTACCAGTGTCATTTCATTCGCGGCAGCGAACTGATGGGCACACGGGGTGAGAACATCAAGGAGAAGCTCGTCCAGCTTGCGCTGGAGGAAGAGCGCGTCCGCGTCGAGCAGGTGGAGATCACCGATAGCGGGAGACTATCGCAGATCATCAACGAGTTTGCGGAAGAGATTGAGGACATCGGAATGAACCCGTTCAAGGGGTTCTAGGGAGTGTGCCGGGCAATGGCAGCGCCGTATTCCGTGAAGCCGGATACCGAGTTCCTCGGCAGCATCCTTGACGAGGGCGGCGAGGATCTGAAGAAGTGCTTCCAGTGCGCCACCTGTTCCGTCGCCTGCGAGCTGTCCAACGGGCGGGAGGCCTTTCCCAGGAAGGAAATGATCTGGGCTCAGTGGGGGCTCAAGGATCGGCTCGTGGCGGATCCGGCGGTCTGGTTGTGCCACCAGTGCAACGACTGCTCGACGAGATGCCCGCGCGGGGCGCGGCCGGGCGACGTGCTCGCGGCCGTGCGCCGGCAGTGCGTGGAGCACTACGCGGCGCCCCGGTTCCTGAGCAGTGCGGTGAGTCGGGTCAAGTCCCTTCCGCTCCTGCTGGTGATTCCGGCCGTGCTGCTGTTGCTGGCCCTCGCGGCCCGCGAGCCACTGCTTGACTCTCCTCTGGGCGGTGTGCTGAGCCTCCTGCACCACGAAGGCTTCTACGCCGATCTGTACCCGCACTGGATGCTGATCGGCTTCTACTCGTTCTTCACCGGCTTGGCGTTTCTGGGTGCTTTGGCGGGCGTGCTGCGTTTCTGGCGAGCGATGAAGGCGAGCGACGAGGCGGCCGGCCGAAGCGCGCCGACGGTGGGAGTCGTCCCCAGCTTCATTCGCACGCTCGGTCCGATCTTCGGTCACGGTAAGTTCAACAAGTGTGAACGCCATGGTTCGCGGCGGATGGCGCACTTGGGCGCCTTCTACGGGTTTGTGGCGTTGTTCCTGGTCAGCGTCTGGGCGGTCGTCGCCCTGTACATGATCAATCCCCTGTTCGACGCTCACCTCCACTATCCATTTGCATTTTGGAATCCGTGGAAGCTGCTTGCCAACGTAGGTGCCGTCATCCTGATCGCCGGATGTGTGAAGGCCATCCTGGATCGACGGCGCAGCCCGGACGAGTCAGGGAAGAGCACTTCGTTCGACTGGGTGTTCGTGTGGCTGCTGCTGAGCGTGGGGGTCACCGGGCTCTTGACCGAGGTGCTTCGGTACGCGGTTGATCCCGGCGTGTACGGCGAAGCGCACGCGGTGTGGACCGGCGGGCAGTACGTTGCCTATGCCGCCTACTTCGTGCATCTCGTGGTCGTGTTCGGCTTGTTGGTCTACCTGCCCTATTCGAAGTTCGCCCACGTTCTGTACCGGACGGTGGCCATGGCCTACGCCGAGCATTCCGGGCGGAGCGAAACGGAGGCAGGAAACGCATAGCCTATTGGCATTGGTTGGGTGTAACGGTATTGGTTGGTCTGACAGCGTGAGAGAACAAGAAATGCGATGGGGGCTGCCGGCCAGGGAAAAGGGCAACATGCTTCCCCCGTCGGTTATCACCGAGCGAAAGAAAGGATGATTGCATGAGCCAGCTTATTAAACCGCACG
>CAYMME010000433.1:0-7921 GCA_964391465.1 uncultured Planctomycetales bacterium | reverse complement strand
GGCTCGATCGGTCTGAGACCTGTGCGCAGTGGCCGGCAGCAGGATTTCCGGGATGAAATGGTACCCGTTCTTTATGAGTTGGAACTCGCCGAAGATGCTGGCCGTGAGTCCCGCTATGCGACGCTCGTGCACGAGCTCGGGCATCTCTACTGCGGGCACCTTGGAACGCCGAACGACAGGTGGTGGCCCGATCGTCGCGGTCTTTCGCACCAGGTTATCGAATTTGAGGCAGAATCCATCGCATATCTAGTTTGCCAACGCTGCGGCATAAGGAACACGTCTGCCGAGTACCTCGCGGGCTACGTCCAGGACAACCAAGACACACCTCCGATCAGTCTGGAGTGCGTGATGAAGGCGGCGGGACTGGTAGAGAAGATGGGCCGCAAGGCCCTGCCGTTGAGAAAGACCGCGAAGGAGGAATAAGCTAGTGCCGAAGACAGACCGCCCCCGTTTGCTGATCGAGGAATGGCTGCCAGCGGCGGCCATTGGTGTGGAGTGCATGCGAGAGGAGAACAATCCCGTCGCGAAGCCGCCGACCAAGTACTTCCACGTGTGGTGGGCAAGACGCCCGCTGACGGTTTCCAGAGCCGCAGTTCTCGGTTCCCTTCTCCCCGCCGATTTTCCACGCGACGTTTTCGAGCGGCTCCTGGGGTTTGGCCGTCCTGGGCAGGAGTTGGTCCGGATTCAGGAATTACTGGACGCTAAGCCACCCGGTACCCGGATAGCAGTAGGATTCGACTGCGGTCGGGCTTTCAAGTCGGCCTTGTCCAGTCGGGACCTTGATAGGGGATTCTCTGCCGCCTGCGACCAATGGGGGGAGGAGGTGATACTCCTGGATCCCATGGCGGGAGGTGGTTCGATACCCTTGGAGGCAGCGCGCCTGGGCTTCACGGCGCTTGCCAACGAGTACAACCCGGTAGCGTGCTGCATACTTGAGGCAACGGTCGACTATCCGCTGACCTTTGGTCTAAGACTTCTAGAAAGGGCGCGGCATTGGGCGAAAACATGGGAAAGCTGCGCAACGGCGCGACTGCAACCATTCCATCACGAGAGACCATACGTAGCGGTCAGGGATTACATCTTCGCACGGACAGTTCCTTGCCCGGACACCGGGCATGCGACTCCGCTAGTGCCGGACTGGCACCTACTAAGACCGTCTCGGCATACGCAGTGCAATCATCAGTGCACGCTCGCAGTGCCCGTTATGGACCAGAGAAAGGGTACATGGATCATCGAGATAAGACAAGGCGGACGCGGCAAGGGCCGGATGGCAAAGGCTCCGCCCCCAACCTACTCAAGAGGCAAGGCCGTTTCGCTCTTCACCGGCCGACCTATCGACGCGGACTACATCAAGACAATGGCTCAACAGGGCCGAATGAGAAGCCAACTTTGCGCCGTCGTCATTAAGACCCCGCAGGGCCTCAAGTTCGAGCCGCCGATGAAAGAAGACTTCGATGCTCTGGACGCCGCCGAAAGAGAGCTTGGACGCCTCCGCCCCGATTGGGAAAAGCAGAACATCATCCCCACGGAGGAGTTCCCGGATGTCACAAGCGACCCTAGGCCGAGAAGGTACGGGATGCCGCGTTGGGCCGATATGTTCTCGCCCCGGCAGCTCTTGTGCATGGGTGTGCTCGTCGAGGAACTCCGGACACTCCGGGACGAGATCATCAAGGCCGAGGGCGAAGAACTCGCCGAGGCCGTCGTCCATCTGCTCAGCTTCGCGCTCGATAAGCTTGCGAACTACAACTGCAATCTTTCTTCCTGGAAGGCCAGCCAGGGCGGAATGCGAAGCTTGTTTGACAGGCACGATTTCTCGTTCAAGCCGACGTGGGCGGAGATCGCACCATGTAAGCCTGGTGCGGGCGTCGAATGGGCAATCAACAACACCCTGAAAGCTTACAGGGAGATTGTTGAACTCCCTCGCTCTAAAAGAAGCAGCCCTGCCCAAACAAGCCTTGGCTCAGCGACGAGCATGCCGCAATTATCCGACAAGAGCATCACGGCGGTCGTCATCGATCCGCCATATGCCGACAACGTCCAATACTCCGAACTAGCCGATTTCTTCTATGTGTGGCTCAAGCGGACCCAAGGGCACCGCCAGCCCGAGTGGTTTTCGACGCACCTCTGCAACCACGACGAGGAAGCCGTGGTCAACATCACGCGGCATCGCAAGGGCAAGGCGTCGGCCAGAGAGGCCCGGGAAGAGGCCAACGCTTTCTATCAGCAAATGATGACCGACACGTTCCGGGAGTGCAGGCGTGTCCTTCGGGACGACGGCGTCTTGACTGTGATGTTCACGCACAAGAAGCAGGAGGCCTGGGAGGCGTTATTCAGGTCGCTTATCAAGGCCGGCTTCACCATTACTGCGACGTGGCCGATTAAGACGGAGAGCCAGCACAGCTTACACCAGGCGCGGAAGAACGCAGCCCAGAGCACCGTGATCCTGGTCGCCCGCAAGCGTCCGGAAGGCGCTGGCATCGGCTACTTCGACAGCGCGATGCGCCAGGAGATTCGGGAGGTCGCGCTCGCGTCAGCCGAACGTCTCGATGGCGATGGACTCAACCGTGTGGACCAGCTTGTTGGCTGCTTCGGCCCGGCGATGGAGGTCTACAGCCGACACGATGAGGTCCGGACCGACACCGGCGATCCTGTGGGCGTCGAGCGGGCTATCGACGAAGCTTCCGACGCGGTCAGCGCGTGGCGTATCGAGCAACTCGCACAACGCGGTCTGGACGCCGTCGAATCGGAGGGCCAGTTCGCACTCCTTTGCTGGGACGTCCTCGGCGCTGCTGAATTCCGGTTCAACGAGGCCAAGCTGCTCGGCCACGCAGTCGGAATGGACGTCGCCCAGCTTGAGGTGGCCGGCCTGGTCATCGAGAAGAACGAGAACATCCGCATTCTCTCGGCCAAGGAGCGCCGGCGTGAGCGGGCGCTCGAACCTGACGAAGTCGCCGAGACTCTGTTCGGACCGGTCAGTGTCCCGAAGCGCCGCACCAAGAAGGACGTGCTGAAGGTCCATCCGAACGACCCGCAGTTTCGCACGGCGCTCGATGGCTGTCACGCCCTGGCGTTGCGATACGTCGAGGCCGGTGGTGGAGGCGGTGGCGTTGGGTCTGCGAAGGCGCTTTGCCGTCAGCAGACCTGGGGCAAGGACTCCCCGGTTGCCAAGCTGATGGCGGCGTTGGTCAAGGCGGCGCCCGACGCCGTGAAGTTCGAGAAGGGCAAGGACTCGGCTGCGGCCAAGTTCCCCGAGTTCCGGGCCTGGTACGCGCTCCTCAAGCCACTGTTCGAGATCAAGCCAGATAAGTGGGTCGAAGAGACAAAGCCGCAGATGGATCTGGCCCTCAAGGACAAAGATGAAGGCACTGGGGAGGAGTAGACGTGAGCGCGAAGAAGCAGGGCGGACGGAAACGTACCAGGAGTGCGGAGGCGAAGGGCGGCCTCCGGTCGCGGAAGTGGAGACAATTCCTGCGCGGCCCGGACAAGGAATTGCTGGACGAGCTCTACGTGCCGGCTCTGGCGGAGGCGGTCCGATACGACCGCTGCTGCGCGTACTTCTCCAGCAGTGTCCTCGCGGCCGCGGCGCGGGGCTTCGGTAGACTGATCACTCGGCTGGTAGAGATGGGCGACGCCGCTCCCAGGCCAGCGGTCCGCCTGGTCGTCAATGAAGAACTGACCACGGAAGATGTCCGGGCGCTGACCGAAGAACGCGACCTGTCCGGTCTTGAGAAGGCGCTCAAGCGACGTTTCAAGAACCCCAAAGACCTGTTGACGAGGCGCCGGCTGGCCATGCTTGGCTGGCTCGTCAGAGAGGGGCTGCTCGCCGTTCGGGTGGGCGTGATGCGCCGCAGTCGGGGACTCGTCCATGCCAAGTTCGGCGTGGTAACCGACACGGCTGGCGATGCGGTCGTCTTCAACGGAAGCGGAAACGAGTCGGCGTCGGGCTTGCTCGCGAACTATGAGCGGTTGGACGTGTTTACCTCTTGGGATCACCCGGAGTATCACCACGAGTATTCCGAGGAGTTCGAGGCACTGTGGAAGGACGAGCATCCGGACGTCCATACCGTGACGCTGCCGGAGGCGTTGCGGCTCAAGCTGATCAAGTTCGCGCCTGAAGAGCCGCCTGTGGCCGAGCCGACGCAGGCTGGAAAGCAGCAGCGGCTGGCGATGCTGTGGCGCTTCATCGTCGAGGCCCCTTTTCTGCCGAACGGCGCGACGGCCTGCGATACGACGGGGATGGTCGGCCTCTGGCCGCATCAGAACAACGTTGTTCAGGAGGCCGCCGAGGCGTGGCCGAACGGACGACTCCTGTGTGACGAGGTCGGACTCGGCAAGACCATCGAGGCGATCTTCATCCTGCGCCGTCTGATGGCCGGGCGCGGTGTGAAGCGGGCGCTCCTGCTGCTCCCAAAGAACCTGGTGAAGCAGTGGCAGGGTGAACTTCGTGAGAAGGGCGGCCTGGTGTTCCCACACCTTGAAGGCTCGCAGACGCTGGTGTGGCCCGATGGGACGAAGACGAAGATGACCGACCTGGCCGAGGCGCTGGAGCAGGACGTGCTGCTTATGAGCCGGGAGCTGGCGCGGTTGCCCGCCAACGCGGCGGCCCTGTACCGGGCGGAACCATGGGACCTGGTGCTGATGGATGAGGCACACGCGGCCCGGAGGCGGGGCGAGGAGCGAGAGTACAACAGCGCGACGCTTCTGCTGGAACTGCTTCGTCAGCTCCAACTCCGGCGGCGCGCCCGTGGGATTCTGCTCCTGAGCGCGACACCGATGCAGACGCATCCGTGGGAACCGTGGGATTTGCTCGCGGTCTTGGGCGAGGGCGGCGCGTGGCTGTCCGAGTTCGCCGCCGTGCGGAAGTACTACACCGCCATCGCGGCTCTGGAGAAGGGCTGGATCGATCCGACCAAAGCGGAGCGCGCGGCCGCTGTGATCGCAGCTGATCCGGGCTTCCCCGCGCCCCCGACTGGGGCGGCTGCATTGACGGATGTGGCATCGGCAAGCCGCATGTTGGCCTTCGCGCCGCCGTCCAAGCGCGATGAGCTGGTCAGGTGGCTGCGGAAGAGCTCGCCCCTCGCGCGCCGAATGCACCGCAACGCTCGGAACACACTCCGGCAGTACCACGGGATGGGCCTGCTTGACCAGCCCCCCACGACGCGGATTGTCGACGACCTGGTGTTCGACTATGCCGACCGTGATGAACGCAAAGTCTACGATTCGGTGACAGACTACATCGACACCCGCTTCGAAATCCTCGAGAAGGAGAAGCCCGGCAAGGGGTTCGTGATGACCATCTACCGGCGGCGGGCGTCGAGCTGTCCCTATGCGTTGCAGCGAAGCTTGGAGCGCCGGCGAGATGGTCTTCTGAAAGTGATCCGTGACAAGACGCAGAGCTGGGAGCTTCCAACCGAAGATGCGCCAGAGGACCTTGACCCGGACGACCTGCCGGAGGAGGACACCAGCGGGGTCTCGGCTGCATTTCCACAGGACCCGCGGGTGGCCCGGGAAGAGCTGGCAAACGTCGAGCAGGTCCTGGACGCGCTTCGATCATTGAGCGGCCGCGACACAAAGCGGGACAAGTTCTTCGAGGTCATTCGCCGACTGACGGATGACGGGCGGCCGGTGCTCGTTTTCACCGGATACACCGACACGGTCGAGTATCTTCGGGAATCGCTGGTCTCATACTACGGGAAGAGCGTCGGCTGCTACAGCGGCGGAGGCGGCGAGGTATGGGACGGAGAACGTTGGCGGTCTGTGACGAAGGACGCCATCACGCGCGCGCTTCACGACCGCAAGCTGCAGATCCTCATCTGCACAGACGCGGCTAGCGAGGGGCTGAACCTGCAAGCCGCCGGCGCCCTTATCAACTACGACCTGCCGTGGAACCCAAGCAGGGTCGAGCAGCGGATCGGGCGTATCGACCGGATCGGGCAGCGTCACACCGAGGTCCGCGTCGTGAACATCTACCTGAAAGACAGCGTGGACGACAAGGTGTACCACGTCTTGCAGGAGCGCTGTGGCCTGTTCGAGCACTTTGTCGGCCCGATGCAGCCGGTCCTTGCGCGGGCGCGGCGGATGCTGACTGGACGTGAGCCAGTGCAGCCGATGCTCCTCGACACGGAGGCGACAGGAACCGAGAGCGAAGCGCTGCACCGTGAGACTTACGTTGAAGCCGAAGCGATCCGCCCGCCCGAGATCCCGCTGGTCTTGAACACGAGCGACATCGAAAGCGCTCTGCTCGCCGCAGACGAGGAGCAGGGGCTCAAGGTCCGGCGGAACCGGGACGGACTGATCGAGGTTACTGGCCTGGTGCGCGGCAAGGTCCGTTTCTCCTCGCAGGTCGACCTCCTTGAGCGCTTCGACAACGCGAATCCGATCTGTCCACACGACGGGCATCTACGCGCCCTCGCGGAAAAGATGGAGGCGACGGGTGACCGGCTCCCCCTTGTCGTCGGCTCTGCCCAAGATGGGCCGTTCCGCGCGTCCGTTGCACACTGGGTCGGCCCAGGCACGCGCGCGAACGTCAAGTCACTTCGGGAACTGACCAAGAGAATCGACCAGTGGGACGGCGAGTATCCCGATCCCGCTGAGTGGCAAGATGCGGAGCGAGCTGCTCGTAGACAGGCTCAGAAGCTAGTTCGTCAGATGGTGAAGGAGGCTGCCGAACGCGAACGAAAGGCGTTGGAACGTCAGCTCCAGGCCGCGAGGATTCGGCTGCAGCGTGAACTGGGTCGGTATCTAGTCTGCGCCAGCGGAGGCACGGACGACCTGAATGCGGTCCTCCATCGGCAAATGTCCAGGGACATCGCCGGCGCCCAGCGCCTGAAGCGGTGCATGGAGATGCTGGACGGCTACCCCGAGTGGCCCGAGCAGCTTCGTCAAGAACTGAACGAGTTCGACGCCGAACTCACCGCGAACCGGCGCCAAGCGCTCGTGGCCGGCTCCGAGTTGGAAGCAGCGCTGAACGACCCGCGATGGGCCGCGTATGCCGGTCCGCAGGTGGTCAAGTAATTGTACCCAGGAGTAACCCTGTGAGTAAGCGGAAGGCAAAGCAGTTCGTACAGAAACTGGACAAGCTCTTCTACGCCCGCACGTACTCGCTAAGGGACGCTGTGGCAGGACCCATCCCCGGGCGGGAGCCTACAGTGGACAAAGCCAAGCTCAGTCGGTCGATCCGCTCGCTTCAAGGTATGGCGGAGGAATGCCTTGCCCGGAAAACTTGGAGACGCGAAGCCAAGAAGCACGTGCGACAGAAGAAGCAGTGGCACGCGAAACGAGGAAAGGGTCGGGGGGTTGAAGCCAAAAGGGACCACTTCAAGGCCTGGTATGGCAAACACATCGACTACGACAACTGCGTATATGTGTTCTGGGCCAACCGCAAGTGCGTGTATGTTGGACGCACGCTCAAGGGGAAGGGCCGCCCTCACAGCCATTTCTCGAAGTTCTGGTTCTCGTCGGTTACCCGCCTGGACGTGTACGCGACTTCGCGTGCTCGCGAGGTCGCGAAGCTGGAATGTCTGGCGATCCATCGCTTCAAGCCGACTCGGAACAAGACCAAGGCGGCGTCAGCACGCGGCGCAGCAAAGTGTCCAATCTGCAAGGTGCAGCGTTCGATCAAGAGCGACTTGAGAGGAATGTTCTCGTTTCGGCGGTCAAGAAGAGCGAAGCGGCGCGTGCGTCGACGGAGATGAGAAGGTAGGCCCGCATGCCTGTAAGGGTTCCTTTCGAGGACGCAATGATCTTATCCGGCCCGAGCGCTGAAGATACGCTGAAGGAACTTGCGGTCACGCCGCAATCGTTTACACTATAGGCAGTTACGACGACACGCCTTCCGCCTTCGGAACCGAGGGTTGGGGGTTCGAATCCCTCCGGGCGTGCCAGAACCGTTGAACGACGAAGCTCCGCCGATTCAGGTTTT
>CAYMME010000432.1:0-7950 GCA_964391465.1 uncultured Planctomycetales bacterium | reverse complement strand
AGCCGCTATACGGGCTCCGCAGCGTGAAAGCCAGCATGACGCACTGGATCGCGTTCTTGAAGCCGAACAAGATGTTATCCGTCAAGCAGTGACGGAAAAGGAAAGGAGACGAGCGATGCGTAGAGCAGTAATGGTGGTGATGGCGGCGGGGTGTTTGGCGGTGGCGGGATGTGCGGCGCTGCAGGGGCTGACCGGGGGGGCGGAGAATCAGGACGCCGTCCAGGCGTACGTGATCAGCCAGGTGGAGGCGAGGCTCGAGGAGGAAGGCCTCGGCGGGCAGTTCTCGCGGGAGGAACTGCAGTCGATCTATGACCAGCTCGCACGGGATGCGGTGCTGTCCAATATCGTCGACCAGGTGATGGACAAGGCGGCGGTTTCGAACCGCGTGGTCGACATCATCAACGATCACCTGTATCGGGTGGTGGGCGGATAAGCGCGATTTCAAATGCCCCGGCTGATGGGGCAAAAAGAACGAGGCCCCCGGATTTGCGTCCGGGGGCCTCTGCTTGGGGGGCAGGTTGGGGGGGGGTGCTAGTCGATCGTCTCGGCGTCCTCGATTCCGGCGGCGGCGTAGAGCTCTTTGGCGAGCCAGCCGTGGCCGAAATATTCGACGACCGAGACGGCGTCCGCGCAGACGACGGCGTCGCGGCGGTCGTGCTCGCCCTGCCACTGCGTGCGGCCGATCTGCGAGCAGACGTAGTTGCCGCCGACAGTGCGATAGAGCGCGAGCTCGGTCCAGCGGCCGGTGTTTCCGGAGAAACCGGAGCGGGCGCGGTCGGGGGACGAACTGGCCTCGGCGACGAGCTCGCCACGGAACTGCAAGTTGGCGGCGCCGTCGCGGCGGACGACGAACGCCTCGGGGACGTAGTCGAGGGGGGGTAGCTCGTTGGCGCGCCGCACGTCGAGCCGGCCCGGGTCCTTGAACACGTCGCGCGGCAGGGACTCGCCGTCGTCCTCAATCCACACCAGCCGGACGCTGCCGTCGGTGCAGCACTCGATCTTGTTGACGGGATAGGTCTCGCCGTCGTCTGTCCAGGTTGCCACGATTCGCATGGGGGTCTTCTGTGTGCCTGCGTCGGCATCCTCGGGCTCGGGCGGGCCGGGGAGCTGGTCGGAGCTCTGAGCGTCTGCATCCCAGGAGATGCGGTCGAGCAGGTTGTCAAGCTCTTCGTCGGTCACGTCGTCGCCGTCCTGGTCCACTATGCGGTGGCTCAGCTCGTGTGTTGCGCTCGAGTGCTCGCAGACCTGCCAGTCGTAGTCCGCGTCGGCCTCGGCCGACCACACCAGAATGAGCTGCACGGCGCCGGCGCGGTAGACGGACACGCCATCTGCCGTGGCGGGCTGGCGGGAGATTTCGACGTCGCCGTCCGGGAGATCGGTTCTGCGGGCCTCTGCGGCCCAGTACTCGGTGCGCTCGACGTCCTCGAGAGTCCACTCCAGGGCGCGGAATTCCTCGTCTGTCATCGTGGGTTTGGTGGTGGGTGTGGTCATGTCTCTGTCCTCCGTCGCGAGCGTGTTTAACCGGGCCGCGCTCTGTCGCCCGTGGCGGGTGTCTCCCGCTCTGTCTATAGTGACGGATTCCGCGCGGAAAGTCTTGCAAAGATTTCTGAAAAAAACGGGAAAATCTGGTTCTTGACTGGTCTACATTACCGAGTATGAGGTTGCGACGGCACACTGCTGCGGATGCGCTCGTGTTGACTGGCATGCCCTCCTCCGGGACTGGGACGTCGGGGCAACGTGTTATTCGGGGCCCCGACGGCCTTCCGGCGGCGATCGAACTGTTCGGGCCGGGGAATCTGTCGATCACGCGCAACGGGGAGAGCGACGTGCTGGAGATCTCGCCGGGCGATATCGGCTCGATCCTCGACTACCACGCGCTCAAGGGGCACGCGATCCCGATCGACTGCGAGCACATTCTCCAGATCCTGGCGGACCTGCGAGGGGTGACGGAGAGCGAGCTGATCGAGGCGGAGCCGGCCCTGGGAGAGCAGGCCGGCGTGGGCGCGGTGAGCCTCTACGACGAGGGTGGCACGCTCTGGGCCCGCGTCGAGAAACTCACCGAGCGCGCGAAGCAACTGCTCGCCGGCACGGCAGACAAACTCTACCTGTATTTCTCGCCCGTGGTCCGGGGGCTGAAGACGGGCCGGCCGCAGGTGACGAGCCTGGCGCTGACGAATCATCCGGCAATCAACGGCCTGGATATGATCCCGGCGTCGGACGGCGCCGGCGCGACAGATCGACTCGAGCACTGGGTGGCAGGACTGCCCCCAAAACCACAAGGACGGAGACACGGCATGGACGAATGGCTGAAGAAATTGGCGGGGCTGCTGAAGTGGAGCGGGGCGGAGGCGCTGACGGATGAGACCGACACCGGGCCGCTGATGAAGATGGCGGTGGAACGGATCGAGGCTCTGACGCCGGTTGAGGCGGCGGTGACGAAGTTTCGGGGCGACCTCACCAAGGCGCTGTCGCTGACGGACGCCGACGACCTGCCGGCGATCGCGGGCAAGGTGCTGTCGGTCGTGGCCAAGAGCGAGGGCGACGCCACGGCGTTGGCGGATGTGACGGCGCGCCTCGAGGCGCTGGAGGGCGACAAGAAGACGCGCCGGATCGCGCAGTACCAGGCCGAGGGCAAGCTGACCAAGGTACAACTCCCCTGGGCGCAGGAGCAGAGCGTGGACGCGCTGACGGAGTGGGCGAAGACGGCCCCGGTCGTCGTGCAGCCCAAGCGGATCGTCAAGGCCGGCGACGTGAAGCCGAGCGACACCGAGACGATGACCGACGTGGATGTCGACATCGCCAAGGCGTGCGGCGCGGATCCGAAGAAAGTCGCGGAGGCAAACGGGCTCTGCTACGAGGGCTGATGGGGAGAGAGACCTGAGGGCTGAGACCTGAGGGCTGAGACCTGAGGGCTGAGACCTGAGGGCTGAGCTACACGGAGACAACCCAAACGAGGAGACGGAGAGCATGAGGCTGAGAGACAAGATTCTGACGGCGGCGGCGCTGGTGGCCTGCGTGGTGATCCCGGTGGCGATGGTGCTCGGCACGGCGGCAACCGACAACGTCGACACCCCGACCCGTACCGGAAACAAGATCAACCTGACGGTCAAGAACGACGAGGTCATCTACTACGGGACGCTCGTGGCGACCGACGCAAACGGCGAGGCCGTGAGCGCAACGGATGCGGCGTCGCAGAACGTCGTGGGGATGGCCCTGGAGTACGTCGACAACGCCGACGACGGCGAGAAGATCGACGTCCTGCGCGGCGTGTTTCGGTTCGCCAACGGCGGCTCTTTTGACGCCAGCAATATCGGGGACCTGGCCTATGTGGAGGACGATAAGACCGTCACTACGGCGGCGGCCGCGACGGCGGACATCATCGCGGGCGTGATCGTGGACGTGGACAGCGACGGGGTGTGGGTCGACACGTTCGATATTGGCGCCCAGGGCGCAATCACGCCGGCCTCGATGGCGGTGGCGGGCGCGGCGTCGGTGGGCACTACGCTGGGCGTGACGGGCGTCACGACCTGCGAGACGAACCTGATCGTGGCCGGTACGCTGGTGGTCTCCAATGCGACTACGCTGGGATCGACGGTGGGGGTGACCGGCGCGGCCACGCTCTCCTCGACGCTGGCGGTGGCGGGGGCGGCAGACCTCAATGCCGACAGTACGGTCACGAACGTGACGGTCGACAGCGGCGCCACGGTCGAGATCCTGGGCAAGCCCGGCGCCAGCGGCTATCTCCAGCTCGGCGACGCACAGACGGGCGCGACGACCAATTTCCTGTTCGCGCTCGGCTCGTCCATGACGATCGGGGACGATGGGGACGGCACGCTGATCGAGACCAACACGGCCGCTGCAGCCGAGTACGGGCTCCGCGTGAAGATCAACGGCGACACCTATTTCCTGCTGCTCGAAAAGGAGTAGTAGGTGGATTGAGACGGTAGAGACCAAACCAAGGAGTGAGAGATGGTCATCAATCATGAGACGCTGCAGAGCCTGTTCCGGACGCTTTCGATGCGGTTTGAGGAGGGTGTGCAGCGCAAGCCGGCGCAGGATCTGAGCTTCATGTCGTTCGACGTGAACTCGTCCAGCGAGGCGAACGAATACCCGTGGGTCGACGACCTGGGGAAGTGGCGCGAGTGGCTGGGCGATCGCGTTTACGCGAACATCAAGGCGCACCTGCACCGCGTGCCCAACCGCGACTTCGAGAAGTCGCACCAGATCCACAAGAACAAGCTGGCCGACGACACCTACGGGATGTATGGCGATCTCGTGGCGATGACGGGCGCGGGCTGGCCCCAGCTCCTGAACGATATCCGCGTCGAGGTCATCACCGGTAACACGGTGTGCTTCACTGGAAAGGCCCTGTTTGCGAATGACCACGCCTACGGCGGCAACACGATCGACAACCTCGTGACGGACGCGCTGAGCGCGACCTCGTTCGAGGCGGCGTTCACGGCGGCGGCGGCCTGGAAGTTCGCCAATGACGACCTGATCAAGCCGCTCTGGACGCACCTGGTGCACGGGCCGAAGCTGCGCTCGACGGCGTTCAACATCGTTGACGCGGAGAAAATCGTATCGGGCGGCGCGGCGATCGACAACCCGAACTACAAGCGGTGCATCCGCGCGGAGCTGCCGGACCTGGCCGGCACCTACGACGACTACTGGATGCTCGTCGATGCGTCGGGGATGATCCGTCCGGTCTGCACGCAGATCCGCGAGACGCCGAGCCCGCTGATGGACACGGACCCGGTGCGCGTCAAGACGACGGGTTACGTCGACTTCCTGGCGGACGGGCGCGCGGCGGCGAGCCCGACCTTCCCGCACCTGGTGTACGGGGGACGGCTGTAAGGGCGAGACGATTCTCCCTGTTACTTGACGGGGATTGGGCCGGCGCCGGGAGTTAGTGTCCTTTCGACCGGCGTTGGCCCATTTTTTTGGGGACACACGGCAGTGAGCAACTACATCCAGCAGGGCGACTGCGAGGACAGGCTGAGCGCGGCCTTTAAGTCGCTCTACAAGCTCCCGGCCGACAAGGACAAATTGGCCGACGACGTCGACTACGCGGAAGGCGTGGTCGACGGCTACGTGGGCAAGCGCTACGTGGTGCCGGTGACGGACGAGACGGCACTCCGGGTGATCGTGGGCCTGACGTTGGATGTGTTCGAGCGCCGCGCCTACGGCCGGGCCGCCGGGTCGAAGATCCCGGAGAAGGTGACCGAGGCGGCGCAGGCGGCGATGAAGACGCTGCACGACATCGCGACAGGGGTCGTGACCGTGGGCGGCGCCACGGCGATCGCGGAGCGCGAGGACGGCGGAAACGAGGCGATCATCGTGGACGGCAACGATCCGGAGTTCAACCGCGACAACATGGGGGGCTTCTGATCGTGGCCCTGGCGGTTACACAGGACACGCTGACCCCGAGGCTGCGCTGGTACCTGGGCCTCGCCCGGGCGCGCGGCAAGGGCGGCGTGATGCTCCGCTCGTGGGGGATCGCGGTACTCAACAAGTCGCAACAGAACTGCGAGCGCAAGGGCGGCAGGAGCTTCTGGCGCCAGGTGGCCCGCAGTCTCCGGCTGCGCAAGGATGGCGGGGCGGTACAGGTCGAGGCCACGCACGTGGCAGCCGCGCAGAAGCAGCACGGCGGAATGATCGAGGCCAAGGGCAAGGCGGGCGGCGGCGCGGATGCGCTGACGATCCCGATCAGCGAGGAGGCGCGCGATCGCACGGCCGGGGATTTCGAGGCGGCGGGGCTGGACCTGTTTGCCCTGGGGATGGACGACGGGGACGAGTCGGGCGTGCTGGGGTATGACGAGGGCGACGGCTTTGTCCCGCTTTTCGCCCTGCGCCGGCGCCTCAAAGAGGAGCAGAAACCAGACCCGTTTATGCCGGACGAACGGCGAACGGCAGAAATCGGAGAAGAGATCGGCGCGAAGCTGGTCGCGAAAGGATAGGAGCAAGATCATGGGACCGCAGAATTCAGACCCGACCGCCGCCGAGAAGGCTGCCGCAGAGAAAGCTGCCGCTGAGAAGGCTGCCGCAGAGAACGCCGCCGGATTCTGGCCCGGCATTGTGATCCGCCAGGGCGGAACCATCCTCGCCAGCGACCCCAAGCCCGCCCAGAACTACCAGGTCCACTACAAGGGCGCCGACCACAGCGTGGGGGCGGCTGAGATCCTGGCGGCACTGCATGCGGAATATCCGCAGAGCGCGTTTACCTGGGTTGGAAACCCGGACGCGAAGGGCCCGGCGGACGCGACCAAGCAGTTGCTCAAGTCGGTCGAGATCCTGCAGGGCGGCGAGCCGATCAAGGGCGCCCCGAAGGCCGACAACTACCAGGTCCGCGCCAAGGCCGGCGGCCCGGTGCTCAACCTGGCGGCGGCCCAGGTCGTGGCGGAGCTGAGCGCGGCGTATCCCGGGTGCGTGTTCACCTGGATTGTGAAATAGACGGCGAAATTGCACGGGCACGCCCAAAACAGCGCGTAAATTGCACGGGAGGTAGAGCGTGAGCAAGAAAGCGAAAGGGAGCGCCCGGCAGGGGCGCGAGCTACTCGGGATCCTGATCGTCAAGAAGGCGGGCAAGGCGATCGCGGGCGAGCCGAAGGACGGCGCCCACACGATTGCGATGAAGCCGGGGGTGTCCTGGTTCGGCGACGATGGCAAGGCGCTGGTCCACCTGGCGAAGGCGTTCCCGGGCTGCAAGTTCGCCTGGGAGAAGCCGGCGGCGTAGCCGCGAGGAGGCGGAGCGTGGTCCCGACGAAAACGCTGTGGGTGCGGCTCAAACGCGACGTGGAAGAGCTCGGCAAGTTCGTCGAGGTTCGCGCGCTGCCGGTCAACGCGATCGCGGGGCAGAAGTTCCTCGAGGTATTTCCGGCACTACAGACGCCCGCGTGTCTCGTGTGCCTGATGAGCGGCGATGACGACGTGCGCGGGGAGTCGCGGAACCGCGAGGTGCGGTGGGCCGCGCTGATCGTCGTGCACGATCCGGCAGGCCAGGCGTACGAGACGGCCTGCGACCTCCTGGATACGTTCCGGGACGAGTTCCTTGACCGCGAGATTGACGACGTGGAAGGGCTCGACGAGGACGAGGACGAGGAGGTGATCGTGTTTGGGTCGTGCTCGATGCGGGCACAGATGACGGACCCGGATTTCTCGGTCTACCAGGTCAGCTTCCGGACGCGCGAGGTCAACCAGAGGGAATGATGCGGAGGCTACTCCTCATAGTGTGCAGCCTGGCTGCAGCGGCCGCGCAAACGGCCTGCGCGCAGCTTGCAGCGTTCCGCCCGCGCACGGTGGAGTGCACGCGCTACCAGTCGCACGACGAGACGATCCGGCGCGGCGAGAGCGTGCTCTTCGAGTACACGTTCGAAACCAACGACGTGGCGATCAACCTCTCGGCCGCGAACACGGTGATCCTCCAGTACACGCCGGCCGACCCCGCCACCAACACCACGCACAGCGTCGTCACCGGCTACGTCTACAGCGCCTCGGCCGGCAAGGTGCGGATTCTCTGGACGTCGGCCAACGAGGGGGTGGACGACTATTACTCCTATGAGGTGGCGGTCTCCGGATCCACGACCACGCTCGTCCGCGCCTGGGGCATGCTGACGCTCGACGCCGGCGTGGGCGACTCGTCCGTCGCCACGCGTCCGGCCACGCTGACCACGCTCGATTTCGATACCGTGGATATCCGCAACGCCGGCTCGGCGCCGTTCCTGAGCTCCTACGATACAGCGCGTATGGAACAGTACACCAACGAGGCCCACACGGCCTACGGTTGGGGCGATCATTCGACGAACGGGTACGTGACAGGCACAGTGGTTCGGTCCGAAAGCGACCCGATCTGGGTGGCGGTCTCGAACACGGTCACCTCGAACGCCGTCCTGGGTGCGGCCGCGCACGCATGGGGGGACCACGGTGCGGCCAGCTACGCTACGGGCACGCCTG
>CAYMME010000431.1:0-7951 GCA_964391465.1 uncultured Planctomycetales bacterium | reverse complement strand
GTCTCGACCGTCATCGGGTGCACACCGAAGAGCAGTCCGGCGATCGCCGCGACGAGGGGCTGGCCGAACAACAGGTACAACAGCACAACCACCAGGGCCGTGTTCAGTACATGTAGGGCAAGACTGGTTCGGTGGAATGGCCGCAGGCTTCCGGGTCGCCCGCCCATGCCGTAGTCGAGCATCAGCGAGATCATGGTGAGCGGCTGGTAGTAGCCTCCGATCGTCGACGGGGCGAACACTTCGCTTAGGAATCGGCGGGCCGACGCCCAGCCGGGGTTCTGCACCAAGTGGTTCTCTGTGAGGTACTCTCGGTCGTCAAATGACAGCGCTTGCGCGGACAGCGCCGGCAAGTGGGCCGCAACAACGACGACAGCAACGACGATCAGCAGCACGCTCAACTCGGCGACCGGCGCGCGCGATCCACCGAGGGGACGGCGATCCGATTTGTCGTTGGGCGGTTCCGGCAGTTCCGGCTTCGCTTGCTGCTTGCGGACCATGCTGGAACCTTAGCCGAGCCCTCCTCGGTCGGACAACACCTGCGTTGCTGGTGTACCCCACCGACCTCGTGGTATCCTTCGGGCTGATGGCGTGGCCGGAGTCGGGTGTTTCGCCCGGCGTCCGGTGCGACGACACATGTGCTCGAAGGAGGCAACGGTATGAGCGGCGAAGTGACCCGGCGGGGTTTCGTGAAGGCATCGGCGGCAACGGGAGCCGCACTTGGGATCCAGAGCAGGCTGGCCCATGGCGTGCTTGGAGCGAACGATCAGATTGTCGTGGGCTTCATCGGCCTCGGCGGAATGGGGACGGGGACGCTCAGGGGCTTCCTCGGCCACAAGGACGTGCGCGTGGCGGCCGTATGTGATGTGCACGAGCCCCATCGCGAGGCCGCGAAGAAGCGCGTCGGCCGCAGCGACGTGACCACGCACAATGACTTCCGCGAGCTGCTCGACCGCAAGGAGATCGACGCCGTCGTCGTGTCCACGCCTGATCATTGGCACGCCCTCGCGTCCACCCACGCCATGCTTGCGGGCAAGGATGTCTACTGCGAGAAGCCGCTGACGCATCGAATCGCCGAGGGGCAGGCCATGGTGCGGGCGGCACGGAAACACAAGCGCGTGACGCAAATGGGGACGCAGATCCACGCCCAGGAAAACTACCGCCGGGTGGTGGAGATTGTGCGCTCGGGGATCTTGGGCAAGATCGCGATGGTGCGCGTGTGGCAGTCCGGCAAGATCAGCCCGCAGGGCCTCGGCAAGGTCAAGGACAGCCCGCCTCCGGCCGGGTTGGATTGGGATCTCTGGCAGGGCCCGGCGCGCAAGCGGCCCCACAATGCACTGCGATGCTTCTTCAAATTCCGGTTCTTCTGGGACTACGCGAACGGTCAGTTCAGTGACTTCTCGTGTCATTACTGCGACGTCGCCCACTGGGCGATGGGCGTGGACGCGCCCCTCACTGCCGCGGCGACCGGCGGGCGCTACATTGCGGACGACGACGCCGAGACGCCCGACATGCTCAGCGTGATCTATCACTACCCCAAGCCCAAGCCCGGGTCGCTGGCCGCGCCGACGGGCGACCTTCCGCCGGCCGAGACCCCCGACCAGGGATTCACCCTCACTTGGCAACACGCCCAGTGCAGCGGAAAAGCATTGAGTCGGTGGGGGCACTACGGCATCTGTTTCGAGGGCACCAACGGCTCTCTCTACACGGACTACGGGCGACACGAGGTGTTCCCCGAGAAGAAGACGTTCTCCAAGAAGGACGTGGAGAAGATCCCGCAGACGGTGCCGCGGTCGAAGGGGCATCATCGCGAGTTTTTGGACAGCATCCGGTCAAGAGAGCGTTGCTCGTGCGACTTCGAGTACGGCCACCGCCTGACCAGCATGATGCACCTGGGCAATATCTCGCTCTGGACCGGCCGGACGATTCGCTGGGACGCCGAGAAAGAGCGGATTATCGGCGATGCGGCCGCGAATGAGAAGCTGACAAAGGAGTACCACAACGGATTCGGCATGCCGGCGTAACCGCCGGTGGGGAGCCGGTCCCCGTTGCCCGCGACTTGCTGCGGGCCGATGCGGCCCCTAAAATAGGATGGTGAGTGAGGCGGCTTTGGGTCTCGCCGAAGGAGGTGGGTTTTCGCAGCACCCGTCGCAACAACTCGCGTCGCGAATCCAGGCGCGCTCGCGTCGAACGTGCTCGTCCTGAACAAGCACTTCATGGCCATTCGGGTCGTGAACGTGCGGCGCGCATTCTCTCTCCTGTTCCGCGAACTCGCCGAGGTCATCCACGTCGAGGACGGGCAGTACCTCTCGTACGATTTCGAAAGCTGGCGCGAAATCTCCGAACTGCATCGCGAGTTCGAGCCCGAGAGACACGACTGGGTGAGCACGGTCCGCTTCAGCGTCGCTGTGCCTCGGATCATCCGGCTGCTGCTGTACGATCGTCTGCCTCGTCAGGATGTGACCTTCAACCGTCGCAACATCTACGCCCGGGACGGAAACCGCTGCCAGTATTGTGGCCGGCGATTCCCGACAAGTGAGCTGAGCATCGATCACGTCGTGCCGCGGAGCCGCGGCGGGCAGATGACTTGGGAGAACGTCGTCTGCGCGTGCCTGCGCTGCAACGTCAAGAAGGGCGGGCGCACGCCTACCGAAGCCGGCATGCACATGATCACCAAGCCGCGCAAGCCGCGGCGGAGTCCCGTGATCAATCTCAAGCTTTCCCACGCCAAGTATCGCAGTTGGAAGCAGTTCCTCGATCACGCCTACTGGACGGTGGAGCTCAAGTAGGCCCAGCGGTTGCTTCGTGCCTGCCGATGGCGGCCGGGTTCCCGCGGACTGCTGCCGGTATCGGAACGGAGCTGGGATGCCTGACGAAGGCCGCAGCACCCTGTAAAAAGGCGTGCGGCACCCTATAAGTATTGGCGCGGTCAAGGGTGCCGCAGCGAGTGGAAGCACTATTGGTTGTCGGGCGCCGCTCGACCTGTACGCTGACAGACTCGTTTCGGGGAGCGCCTTCACCCCGATTATACCAGGACCGGCTCCGGAATCCACCTCGCCTTGCGCAACTTTTCAGTTCGGGGTCCTCGGTAGGGCGACAGAGGCCTGGGGCCGGTGGGCGAGCGGACGCCGAGTCGGGCTGCGCCGCCTGGTCGGGTTGTGCCGGGCTGCGGGCTCGACCGCCGCGGATTCCCCGTCGGTCCACGTTCTGGAATTTGCACTTTCGCGACGGCGCCGAATCTGTCAGAATCATTCTCCGAGTGCTCATCTGAGGTGTCTGACATGGTTGAAGGTTTCACAAGGCGTCCGGGATATAAGCTTTACCGTGCGATGTACGGCAACTGCGGGCCCGCGGTGCTGCTGCTGCATGACGGCACCGGTTCCTCGCTATCGTTGAATCACCGCGAGACCGCCACCCTCGTCGACTGGTTGTGGCAGCGGAAGTGCCGCGTGGTGACCTTTGACCTCAGAGGCCACGGGCAGTCATCCCGCGTACGCCAGCTTGATCAGGACTGGTATCAGTCGAGTGCGGATGATGCGCGGGCCGTTCTGGACGACCTCGGGGTCGACGAGGCGACTGTCATCGGAGTCGGCGACGGGGCCGTCGTGGCGCTGAAGCTCGCCATTCGCCATCCGCAGTGTGTCACCGCAGTGGTCGCCGACGGGGCCCGCGTCCGCCTCACGCCGGCTCTCGCAGCGGGGCGAAACCCGAAGGGCAAGCGACTGAGCGACCAGTGGCGGCAACTGCTCGAGCAGATGCACGGCGCCGACCATGTGGATGCCTTGATGGAGGCGTACGCCGGTCTGATGGACCGGTTGGCCGCCGACCCCGCGGACCACTACTGCGGCAACCTCGGCTCTGTACGCTGCCCCGTGATGTTGCTGGCCTGTGACGACGACCGATTCGATCTGCCCAAGCACGGCCGTCAACTTGCAGCGATGCTGCCCGATGCTCGTCTCCAGACGGTGGGGGGCGCCGGCCAGGTCCTGCTCTGGTCGGACGCCGCGGCTTTTCGGGCTGCCGTGCAGCCCTTTCTGCGTGAGCACCTGGTGGGTGTCGTCGCCTAGCCCGTATCCGGCGGAGACCACACCGTGCCACTCTGGCTGGACAACTGGCTCCAACGCCATCGGCACCCGGGTTCCCTTCTCCTGCACGCGATAGGAATTCCCCTTACCATTTGGGCGGTCGTGCTGGCCGGGCAACAGTTGGCGGCGTGGCGGTGGGATCTGTGGTGGCGACCGGTCGGCCTGCTCGTGGGGGGCTACCTGTTGCAGTGGGTTGGGCACCGGATCGAGGGCAACGACATGGGGGAGATCATCCTCATCAAGAAGGCACTTGGCAGGCCGTACGTCGCGGTTGCCCCTCGCCGGGAGTCGAGCCACGAGCGGTAGAAGCCCCATATCAGGCCTGTTAGCAGCCCTGAGAGTGCTGCTGCCGGTCGGTGCAGTCCCCTCTATCAGTACTGCTGAGTGGCGCCGGGCGATCTGGTGGTTCGTGCCGATGGGGTAGCACAACGGACTGGTGAGGGCTGGAGAGTTTCGGGCGAGCTGGCGCGAGTTCGGCTAAGCGGGGGGCATGTGCCCCATGCCGGCACTGGTGGTTGTGGTGCTCGATGTGGCCTTCCTGGGCTACAGGCAGTACTGGGGATTGGGGCATCTCTTCGGTTCGGGGGGCGAGGCCGGACGGGCGCTCGAGCCGGACAAGGACCGGAATCCACTGACCGGCGGCGTGCTGGTGCTGGTGTGCGTGGTACTGGCGATGTGGGTGCTGGTGGTGTCCGTGCCGAAGGGGCCGAGCTGGTGGCCTACGGACTGGCGGGCCGACTGGCACCTGACAAAGCTGTATCCGCGTCCGGTCTATCGACCTCTGATCCTGACACCGATGTGGGGCTGCTGGGCAGTACTGATGGCGGCCAATGTCGGGCGTGTGCGGCCGGGCAGCGCGGCCGCCGAGTTCTGCCGGGCCGTCCGGCCATCCGCCGTGCTGCTGAGCTTCGTGCCCGTCGTTGCCCTGACGGCCGTCTACTGCAGCGAGGGCGGCAACCCGCTGATAGGGGTCGTCATCGGACTGGTGGTCTTGGGGGTCACACATCTGATGAGCACGGTGGCAGCACGCCGCAACAACGGTCAGAGCTACGCCACATTGTTCGCCGTGAGCAAGGTCGCAGAACTCACATTCCTGTTGGCCTACGTGGCAGCATCAGCGCGATAGCGTCCACACAAGGGGGCCGGCTCCACACGGTTCAGACCCTTGGCGCCCTTCACACGCCCGACGCAGCGTCCACGCGGACGGGGCCCGGCGTTGCACCCTTCGCACTCTTCATACCCATCACACGCCTGATGCAGCGTGCACCGGGTCGGTGAGTTGCTGCCACTACTGGCGTGCCACAGCGGCTTGGAGGGAGCGCCTTTTCGTGGAGGTGACTGCGCCCCGGGCCGATAAGATCGCAATTGGCAGGGAGTAGTACGCGTTTTTGGGGATTCTGATGGACAGGCGGGCCAACGGGAACTCGGGGCGTGAGCGTGGCTTCATCGGCTGCGGCGGAATGACATGGACCCTCGTGACGACGCTGCTTGGGACGGTTGCTGTCGAGGGGGCGGCGGCCGGTGCTCGACCGGCACACGCGGACGTCGTGCAGTCGCGGCAGTTCGACATTCACTACAAGGCCGGTGCCTCGTCGGTGGCGCTGACCAGCGTGGACTGTTGGTACACGGTGGATCAAGGCAAGACGTGGCACCTGCATGGGCGCGACGCCGACCGTGTGTCGCCGTTCGTGTTTCTGGCTGATGGCGAAGGCCTGTACGGTTTCTACATCGTCCTCCGGAACCGGTACGGGGCCTCCTCACCGGCTCCCACATCCGGCGTCAAGCCGCAGCGATGGGTGCTGGTCGACTTCACTCCGCCAGTGGTGCAGTTCCAGGATGCCCGTCCGGACCCGTCGTTCGCGACGACGCGGCGCGTGCTCCTGAGATGGTCGGCATATGATGCACACCTTCCGCCGCGCCCGGTGTGGCTGTACTACCGAACGGAGGGGCAGGCGAATTGGGCGCCGATGGTGGACCGGTTGACCAATCGCGGGCGCTTCGACTGGGAGGTGCCGGATGCGGTGACGGGGAAAGTATGGGTGAAGCTGACGGTTCGGGATCGCGTGGGGCACGAGGCCGAGCAAACGCGCGGGCCGTTGACCATCGAGGCGCGCAAGCCGGTGAAGCCGGCTACGACGACGGCTCCCAGTGCGCGGTCCGGCGCGAGCGTCGGGGCATCGCGGCCGCCGGCACCGGTCGTCACGGAGGCCGCGGCGGAGGAGGCCGTCGCCCGGTTCGAACTGGGTACCTTCCATCGGCTTCGCGGCGAGCTGGACGTGGCCGTGGAGCGGTTCGGGGAGGCCCTGCGGTTCGACCCGACGCATCTCGCGGCCGGCAACGACCTCGGCGGAGTCCTTCATCTGATGGGGGATTATGACAAGGCGATCGGCGCGTACGTGAACGTGCTGAAACAAGACCCCAAGCATCAGAACGCCCTGAAAGGACTCGCCCTTGCCTACGTGGCGCAGCGGAACTATGGTGAGGCCCACGAAAGGTTGGCTGACTTGATCAGGCTTGATCCCGGGAAGGGCGACACGTGGCTGCATCTCGGAGACGTGGCCATGCTACGGGGGAACACGCTTGACGCGCGCGGGTATTGGTCGAAGGCCTTGACGGTTGAACCGAAGGCCCGGGACACCGTCGACAAGGCCTCGGCCCGCCTTGCCTCCCTCGTGACGCAAGTAGGTGTCGACGCATCGCCGACCCGGGAAATGATGCCGTCACCTCACGCAGCAGTGGCCCGGAAGTGAGTCGGAATCTGTCGGTCGGTTGGTGGAGTGCGGGCGGATGGTGGCATCCCGTGAACGGATTGAGGAGCGGCGCGCACCCGTGCATGTGATTTGCGGGTCCGACGCGTACCTCAAGCGCGAGGCGCTGGCGGAGGTGACGCGCCGCGTGCTCGGCGACGCCGAGCCGCACATGGCATTCGCCGACTACGAGGGTGGTTCGGCGACCCTGGCCGACGTGCTCGACGACCTTCGTACCCCGCCATTCCTCGCCGAGGTGCGTCTGGTCGTGGTTTCCGACGCCGATCCTTTCATCACCGCGCATCGCCAGGCCCTCGAAACCTACGTGGAATCGCCGAGTTCCACCGGGGTGCTGGTGTTGGTGTGCCGATCATTCCCGAGCAACACGCGGCTTGCCAAGGCCGTGGCCCGCATCGGCACCGTGCACGCGTGTGAGCCTCCGAAGCCTCGGGCGATCGGGACATGGCTCGTGCAGCGGGCCCAGGCAAGGTACGACAAGCGGCTCCAGGGCGAAGCGGCAGCGTCCCTGCAGCGATTGGCGGGTGACGAACTGGGCATCCTCGACAGCGAACTCGCGAAGCTGGCGATGTACGTGGGGGACCGTACGGCGATCAAGGTCGAGGACGTGGATGCTCTCGTAGGGCATCACCGGGAGGAGAAGGTCTTCGGGATCATGGATGCGATCGCGGATGGGGATGTAGGGACCGCGCTCGAACTCTGGCAGCAGGTCTGGTCGACGGATCGGGCTGCTCCGGCCCGTGCGGTAGGGGGGTTGGCGTGGGGGGTCCGGCAGATGCTCAACGCCCAACTAACAGGGCGGCCGGGGTGGCGGCCCGGGTCGCGTCGCGCTGGTTCCGCCGGGGCGGATCGTTTCGCCGCCCCGGAGTTGGAGGACCGGCTTGTGAACCTGCTGGCCGCCGATGTGCGAGCGAAGACCGGTGCGGACACCGTGCAATCCGCAGTGCAACAGTTCATTGTCGCGTGGTGCACGGGACAAGAAAGGACTTGACCGGGGCCCCTCACGGAAGGATTCTTATGTGCGCGGGGGCGCCTGTCCAGATATAGGGAGATCGTCAGATGCACTTCCTTCGAAAACTGAGCGTCTTGGTTCTGCCCATCGCC
>CAYMME010000430.1:0-7979 GCA_964391465.1 uncultured Planctomycetales bacterium | reverse complement strand
CACATACACCAACGAAGCCGTGCATCGGCTGATCCGCGAGAACCTGGACCGGGCGCCCATGTACAGCGGGCAGATCAAGTCACGCGGACCGCGCTACTGCCCGTCGATCGAGGACAAGGTCGTGCGTTTCGCCGACAAGGCCCGACACCAACTCTTCCTCGAGCCGGAAGGTTACGAAAGCGAACGGATCTACTGCAACGGGATCGCCACGTCGTTGCCCGCCGACGTGCAGGACCAAGTCGTGCGTACGATTCCCGGTCTTGAGAAAGCCACGATTCTGCAGCACGGTTACGCAGTCGAGTACGACTACGTACCGACGCACCAGACCCACGCTTGGCTCGAAACCAAGGTCGTCGCGGGCCTGTACCTGGCGGGGCAGATCAACGGCACGAGCGGCTACGAGGAGGCGGCCGGGCAAGGGCTGATGGCCGGAATCAATGCGGTGCGCAAGCTGCGAGGTGATGCACCGGTCGTGCTCCGGCGCGACCAGGCGTACATCGGTGTCATGATCGACGACCTCGTCACACGCCCCCCGGACGAACCGTACCGCATGTTCACGTCACGGGCAGAGTACCGCCTGCACCTGCGCGGCGACAACGCCGACGAACGCCTGACGCCGCTCGGCCGCGAGGTCGGCCTGGTCGACGCTCCGCGATGGGAGCGGTTCCAGGCCAAGCAGCGCGACATCGCGGCGATCGAAAAGACTCTCGAGACGCATCGCGCCGGCGAACACACACTCATGGATTGGCTGCGCCGTCCGCACGTCGGCATCGCGAGCCTGCCCGGCGACGGCCCCGCGCTACTCAACGGACACTTCTCTCCCTCGGCTCTCGAGGCCGTCGAGATTCGGGCCAAGTACGCGGGCTATCTCGCCCGCGAGCGACAGGCCATCGCCCGATTCGCCGAGCAGGAGTCACGTGCGATTCCGACCGACTTCGACTTCGGACGCGTGGCGGGTCTGCGCAACGAAGCCCGCGAGAAGTTCCAGCACACCGGGCCGCGGAGTCTAGGCCAAGCCGGTCGCATCCCCGGAATCACCCCCGCCGATCTCATGCTCGTCATGGTGCACCTAGACCGCTGACCGCAGCCGAGTTGATGGCGGTCGCCCTGCTCACTACGATACCTCCAAGCCGTTAGTGTGGTGTCTCAGGATTGGCGAGGCTTGTCTGATCCGAACCGCGCCCGTTAGGAAGCGGCCGCGGTAAGGCGAAGCACTGCCGCTCCCTCATCCCGATGGACATCGGGACGGTTCGGAAAGAATGCAGTCTGCCCGAGACACTACGCTGGAGAACAGAGGAACACGCATGGCAAAGGAACGGATTCGGATTTCGGTACCGGCAGCACCAAGGGGCAAGCACGCGGACGTACTCGTCGTCACTCAACCCAGCGACAAGCGGGCGGCTTGGGTCCCGGCGGGGCTCGACAAAGCGCTTGCGTCCAAACTCGGCAAACTGACCGTCCAGCCGACCGTCGGTGCCATCGACCAGTCGCTGCTCGAGTCCGGTCCCTACCGGCGGTTGGCCGTTGTATCGCTCGGACCGTCCGGCAAGGTCAACGACGAGATCGTCCGGCAGGCGGGCGGGGCGTTGACCAAGTGGGCAGCGGGGCTGTCGATCCGGCGGATGACGGTCGCAACGGACGCTTTGCTCGCGCAGGCCGAGGGTACACCGGTCCAGTCCCTTTGCGAGGGTCTGCTGCTTGCGGACTTCCGCTTCGCGCACCACCGCAAGCCCGAGAACAAGCTGCCGCCACCACTGACGGTGGATCTGCTCGCCGGACGGGCAACCGCGCGGCGCACGGCCGGCAGCCAAGCGAAGACAGCGGGCGCAGTGTCGAGGGCGGTCAACCTCGCCCGCGACCTGGCCCACGAGCCGGCGAATGTAATCAACCCGGCCACACTCGCGAGCCGCGCGAAGCGCCTGGCCGCTGCCAGTCGGTTGCGGTGCAAGGTGCTCGACGTACGGCAGCTCGAGCGCCGAAAGATGGGGGCGATGCTGGCCGTCGGAGCCGGCTCGCGAACCGGCTCGCGGCTCATCGTGGTCGAGCACCGCGGATCGGGGCGCGGCCGGCCGGTGGTGCTAGTCGGTAAAGCCATCACGTTCGACACCGGCGGCTACTCGCTCAAGCCCCCCGACTCGATGGTCGGGATGAAGTACGACAAGTGCGGCGGCGTCAACGTGCTCGCCGCCATGCAGGCGGTGGCGGCCCTCAAGATCAAGACGCCGGTCGTCGGCGTGATCGCCGCGGCTGAGAACATGGTCTCGGCGCAAGCGTACCGGCCGAACGACATCATCCGGGCGATGTCGGGCAAGACGATCGAGATCATCTCGACGGACGCCGAAGGCCGGCTGGTCCTGGCCGACGCCCTGAACTACGCCCAAGCCGAGTACAAGCCGCGAGCGATGATCGATCTGGCCACGCTCACGGGCGGCGTGCGGGTCGCCCTCGGCACCGCCTGCGCGGGCCTGATGAGCAACGACGACGCACTGAGCGAGGCCCTGATCGCGGCGGGCGTGCGCACGCACGAGCGACTGTGGCGGCTTCCGCTGTGGGACGACTACCGCGAGTTGATCAAGTCCGAAGATGCCGACATCAAGAACGCCGGCGGCCGGGCGGCCCACGCCATCATGGGCGGCATGTTCCTCAAGGAGTTCGTCGACGACGCGGTCCCGTGGGCCCACCTCGACATCGCGTCGGTGGCGGACACGGACAAGGCACAGGCCTACTGCCCGAAGGGAGCGACCGGGTTCGGCGTCCGGCTTCTGATCAACTACCTGCAACAGCCTTGAGCCGCGACCAGCCGGGAGATCAGAGGAACGCGCCCGAGAACAGAAGAACGAGCCCAACCACGGTCGCGACGAAAAGACCCCACCACAGGACGATGCCCGTGTACCAGGTGTCGCCGAGGCCGCCGAAGATGTTCAGCGCTTTCCAGTTGAACGCGAGTTGATCGCTGACCTGCTCGGGTCGCGGCGGCGGAGTCATGAGGCTCACCGCCACGCACACCACGACGCAGAAGCCCCAGTTGACAATCGCCTGCATGGCGTACGGCTCGATCCAAGCGGTGCGGCCGGGAGCGACCTGCACATAGACCTTCATCGCGATCCCGAGCGCGAAGCCGAGGAAGACGGCGGCCACGGCCCCCTGCCCGTTGATGCGCCGGAAGAGAATGCCCAACAGGAAGACGGCCCCAAAGGGTGGAGCAAAGAAGGCGTATAGCGACTGAATGTAAACGAACAGGCTGCCGCCGAGCCGATTGATGAAGCCGGCGAGGACGATCGAGATGGCCAGAATCACCACCGACGAGATCATTCCCATGCGCACGCATTGCTTCTCCGTAACGGATGGGTTGATGACGCGCTTGTAGATGTCGAGCGTGACGATGGTGGCCGTCGAGTTCAGAACCGAGTTGACGGTGGATTGAATCGCCCCGAACAGGGCGGCCAGAAACAGGCCTCGCAGGCCCACCGGGATCAGCGTCTGGAGCATGTGGACGTAACCCTTGTCGGCCTCCGGACGAATCTCATCCCACGGACGCTGCATGACCTCGGGGTATCGGGCGAACAGGATGAGCCCGGGAAGAACAACAATCGCCGGCATGAGAGCCTTCATGTAGCCGGCCAGGACGATGCCCATCCGGGCGTGGTACATGTTCTTCGCCCCGAGCACGCGCTGGATCATGAACTGGTTGATGACGTGGTACCAGATGCTCACCGTGAACAGCCCGAAGATCAGGCTGGGCCACGGGTGCGTCTCGTGCGTAAGGGGTTGTACGACGGAAAGCCGGTCGTATTCATCGACGCACGCACAGTGTTGCGCGTTCTGCTGAACGACTTCCTGCCAGACCCCGCTGCGGGCCTGATTGCGTTCGATCATCACCCGCCAGCCGTCGACGAGAGAACGGCTCTCACCGGAGAGCATGTACAGCCCGAGGACGGTGACCATGAGTCCGCCGACGATCATGACGATGACGGTGAAGAAGTCGGTCCATGCAACGGACCTCAAGCCGCCGTAGATGGCCCACGAGCCGGCGACCACGGCGAGAGCAATGATGGCGAACCAGAGGTTCCATCCGAACAGGCTTTGCAGGGCGACCCCGCCCCCGTAGAGCACAGCCGCGAGAAAGGCGACGACGTTGCTGATGACCGTGATGATGGCGAAGAACTGGCGGAGGATGGGGTGAAAGCGTCTCTCCATGAACTCCGGCGTGGTGAAGACCTTCGAAGCGAGCAGGAACGGGATGAAGAACCAGATGAGCACCGTGAAGGTGAGCACGTTGGCCCATTCGGACATGGCCACGGCCACGCCGTAGATGAACGCCGCACCGATCATGCCGATGAAGTGCTCGGTGCTGATGTTGGAGGCCACGTACGAGCTGCCGACGACGTACCAGGGCAGCGAGCGCCCGGCCAGGAAGTAGTCGTCGGCCCCGGTCTTCTCCTTTCGGCCCGCCCACAGGCCGATCCCGCAAAGAACCACGAAGTACGCGCCGAACGCGAAGTAGTCCCAGGTCTCGAGAGTGAACGATTCGGTTCCCGGCATTGACTCCACTCACTCGTTCAGCACCGTAGGCGTTCGGCGCGAGTGACATCACCCCGACAAGACGAAGGATTGTAGCCGCCGAGGAAGCGAGGCGCAACCCCTGACGACGAACGGTTGAGCGTCCCCGCAAATCCCGCGCCATCCGAACCGCGCCCGTCAGGAAGCGGCGACTGTGCGTGCGCGCGTCATCGTTGCGTGTTCACGGTTCGCGCCGCCCGGGAGGACGCTCGACACAGCTCCTCCCTTGCGCTGTGTTCGCTGCCCGCTTGTTGCGCATGATCGCGTCAGCAACGTGAGGAGATGTGGGTAACAGCAAGCCCCGCCGGTCGGGTTCCGGATGCGCTCTCAGCGCGCCTCGAACATGCGCCCGATCCGTTCTCCACAAGCAGCGATGAGCTCGGGAAGAGCATCACGGCCGAACGGACTTTGCCAAACCTGGTAGAGATCACGATCGTGGCACTCGGGGAGACTGAGATAGCCCGAGCCCCCGTTTACCACCGTGACCACGGGCAACGCGTACTCCGGGAAGCGTCGGCGGAGCGTAGTCTGAAAGATCGAGTAGCATTCGTTCGGATGGGCAACGAGGATGGCGTCGCCGATGCGCCAGAACCACGTCGGGACCGGAGAGCTCGGTCCGGAGCCCACCTTGCGCAGGATGCGGAGCTTGCGCCGCAGCCGTTCGCTCTGCACGCGATCGGTGCAGGTGTCAAGTTGCCGGCGCACTTCGTCCTCGGTCGGCAGCGACTTGAGCGGCAGTTCGATGTCGACCTGCTCGACCGTCAGCGTCGTGGGCGGATCAAACGGGCGGTGCTGCCACGCTGCAATCGGAGCGCCGGACTCCACGACACCGGTGTAAGCCAGCGCGGTGCGCGGCGAGAGCATGGCCTCGAGCGTCGCGACAACGGCGTGACCGAGGCGCCGACCGTTCGCATCGGCGACGGTCGTATCACCGGTGAAACCCTCCCGCGGGCCGAGGTCGCCCGAGGCACCCTGCAGGAAGAGACACGGCCCGCCGCCGGTATGACCCTCGATCAGTTCGCGCATGGCCCCGATGTAGTCGGGAGAGACCAGCCGATTCTCCCAGGCAAGCGTCGTGGGGTGGCAGGCGTAGTTGACCACGGTGGCGAGGATGCGCCCGTCGACGTTGGTGGCCCGGCCGACCAGGAGCGTGTCGTCGGCAGGTGCGCCGGGGTTGAATCCGCAAGCGTATCGATCGCCGACGGGAAGGTCGCGGTTCGCCGCAAGGTCGCATCGGCCGGTGGCCCACTCGAGCACGGCGGGCGCCGTTCGAGACAGGGCTTCCCGCGCGGCGTCGACGACGGCCTGCGTGATCTTGGCGAGATAGGGGGCGACATGCTCGCCGCCGGGCTTGTCGGTGTCATCCGTGCAGATCGAACAGGCGGCGTGCGTATGCGACAGTGCGATCAGCACGCGGGCCGGGTCGAGGTCGAGCGACTCGATAACCGCGGTGCGCAGACGCCGCTCGTCGTCGAGGTCCTGCCACCAACCGGCGTCGAGCGACGCGAGTACGAGCGGAGCACCCGACGCAGACGCGCGGAGGGCCATAACCGTCGCACACAAAGGACGATGGATGCCCTCGGCCACATCGTGCGCGGCGGCGCCCCACTGGCGGGCATAGATGCCTACGGGCGGCGTGATGTCGCGCCGAGCGACACCGATGTGAACCGACGCCGACGGGTGGCGCCACGTGTCCGGAGCATTGCGCGGTACGTTGCTCATTGAACAGCCCACCAGATCGCCGCGTCGTCATTAACGAGACGAGCACACCGCAACGCCAGACGTCAGCGTGCGGAGGCCAGCTCTTCCCTGCGCACGCGGAGCAGTTCCTTCCGGTCGGCCGGCATGTCCTCCTCGGCCAGCAGGGTGTCACAGCCGTCGACGAACATCTCCCGGGCGAACTCCGAGTCCCACACGCGTTCCTCCGGCGGGCGGTTCTCGATCATCTTCAGGAAGCCGGCGAACTCATCGAAGTAGCTCCCGTAGATGTGGAACGAGTCCGCGATGTGACAGTAGTCCCCCACCTCGACGCCCACGCGCCGGGCCACGTGGGCCTGGAGTTCGACGAATGCGTACATGTTCATGAACGCCGCCTTGTACGCGTCGTTGGATCGCATGTGCACGTTCATGTGCAGCCGGTCGTCCTTGATGCGAAACCACAAACGCTGGAGGCACGCCGGGTCATGGATGCCCAGGTCCTCCCACGCCTTCCACGTGACGGCCTGCGCGCGCCGCGTGAACCCGCACCCCTTCAGCAGTTCCACGCACGCGTCGATCTGGTCGATGGTCCTGCCGTCCGCCCACGGCGGGTCGTAGGCGCAGAGCCGTTCGTGGTAGGTGTATTGCCACCTTCCGGCCTCGGGAGCGATCCAGTGATCGTGGACGCCGTAGACGACTTCCGCCCGGTACTTCTCCAGATCCTCCAGGCCGCCGGGAAACGCCCGATGGATCCGCGGTTCGGCCATGGGCTCGGTCACGCGAATCAGGGCCGTCACGTCACGACTGTCGGGATCGTCCGTCTTGTCGTACTGGGTCGGGAAGCTGTCCCCCTGGTCCCAACACGACCGCACGGCCTTCTCCCATGCCATCGGGATCGTCTTCTCCATGACGTGGATCGTTTGCATGAGATCCTCCTGTCTCCGGAAGGAAGTGTAGACCGCGCACCGCGACCGCGTCCAGACCGGAATCACCGAAGAGAGATTCCCGTCACCTCTCTCCCTCACTTGGCCATCTTGTTGAGTACCTTGGTGACCTGCGTCAGGCCCGGGCGGCCGAGGCGCAGGACCAGGTTGAACACGGCGCTGATCGCGTTGAGAAACGCGAGCATGTTGTCGAGGCGCTCGCGGTAGGCATCCACCGCCTTGCCGCGGTGCGACCGGTCGGAGACCATTTCCTGGCAACGCTCGATGGTTTCGATGATCGGCTCGACCTCACGCCGCTTGCGCTGCCGCGTGATCGTCTCGAACATCTGCCACACGTCGGACTCGCAGACGAAGTAGTCTTTGCGGTCGCCCTTGCGGTGCACCCGCGAGATGAGGCTCCAGTCAAGCAGCGATCGCAGGTTCATCGACGCGTTCCCCCGCGAGATCTGCAACTGTTCCATCACGTCGTCGGTGCAGAGCGGCTCGGTCGAGACGTACATCAGGGCATGGATCTCGGCCATCGTGCGCGGAATGCCCCAATAGGAACTCATGGTTCCCCACTGCCGAATGAACAACGCCTTGGACTGCTCGAGCGCCGACGCCATGACCGTAACCTCCAAAGTTTCAGTAATGTTTGAAACCACTGTACAGCATACCTCGGCGGCGATCAAGGCACCGGCCCGCCTGTGGGTGCCCAGGGGTGCGTGACACTTTGGGCGGCTTCCCGACCGCGGGGTGGCATGGGCAGGCGTCGCTCGCTCGCGAGCGAGGTTTGCC
>CAYMME010000429.1:0-7982 GCA_964391465.1 uncultured Planctomycetales bacterium | reverse complement strand
GAAAAATCGGGGCCTCATAACCCGGAGGTCGCAGGTTCGAATCCTGCCCCCGCTAATTGACACGTCGTCGCGGAACGCGACGATCCGCAGGTCGATGGAAGGCGCCGAGGCCGGGAGGCTTCGGCGTTTGCGTTTGTATTGCGGGTGTCCACGATACTGCGGCTACACCGCGTTGGCTATCGTTGTCTCGGATCGGGGTGGTCGCGCGACTGGAGGCTGCCTCGCCGGCTCGCGCGGGGCACTGCTTCAGCGAATCCGCGGCTGATCCACCGGAGATCGCGGCCGCACCCGGATGGGGCTTGGGCGCCGCGACACGCTGGGGCGCGTGGCCGTCGGATTGACCCGTGCCGCATCTTCAGCGGCCATGCCGGCAGCCTGATCCGACAAATAGGCGGGCTGCCTCGCATCCCGCGTTGCGGTCGCCGCCCCGCCCTGCGACGCCTGACCTTGATGGGTGGTTCGGCACGCGAGCGAGCCTACGGCCGCAGCCATCAGGCCCACCACGATCAGCCCGCGATGCCGGACAAGCGGATGCCTCCGTACGCGCATCACGCAACACCTCGCCGGTCTGCTCAAGGAGATCCGCGCCGTCGCGAGACCAATGACGCACCCGCCAGCACCGTCAACGTCAGCCCCAGCGTCAGCCCCGTCACCCCGCAGCTCTGGAACAGAGGATAGAAGAAGAAGTTCTCGAGGCTGATCTGGCCATCGAACGTCGAGCTGCCGGTCGAGCGCCCGCCCGACCCAGCACCGACGAACGGGTGTGGATCCTGGAGGCGATCCGGCGCCCCAACGTAGCCATCCCCGTCGATGTCGAAGCTGGGCATACGCCATGCATACAGAATAGCCCAGATGCGCCGATCCGGAAAGAGCTGGGTGCGGGCCGCGGGAATGAGGAGTTCCTGGTAGCCCATCCCCGCCCCGCGCTCGCCGTATGCACCCTGCGCCACGGCAGCAGCCTGCTCGCTGCAGAAGCAGTGGCGATTGGCATCATCGTCGGGGTCGCCCAAGAAGAACAACTCGGAGAACTCGGGTGACCGCGCCAAGGCGTCCTCATCCACCGTGGCCGAGAAGTTCCTCACGTCGGTGAGGCGGAAGAGACCGTTGCCGTCCCAATCCGCCCCCAGCAGCTCTTCGATGAGTGATTCCGGGAGCATTCCGGCTTGCTGCAGATCAGAGCGGAAGATGTCGATCAGGTCACTGATATCCGACGGGAAATCGACGATGCCGGTCGTGTCGTTCCCGAAGTCCGACCCGTTGCCCAACCCGTCATTGTCGAGGTCTCGGTCGGCAGCTTCGATGCCTTCACGGGTGAATGTTCCCCCGACGGGAAGCCCGAAGGTCTGGGGGTTGATCAGGGGGTCGACGTCCTCCCCGTCCCGAACTCCGTCCCCATCCGTGTCTCGCAGCGTCGGATCCGTGAAGTAGAACCCGTCGAAATCGTACTCGAGATTCCGGGAGAGGTTGGTGTTGTCGAGCGGATACTCACCGACCGACGGCATGCCGTCAACGTTGGCGTCGAGCCATTCGCTCTGCGAATCGATCGCTTCGCCGGCGTCATAGCGCCCGTCTCCGTCCGAATCGGTGAAGAAGAAGTCGAGCTTGCCGTTGCCGTTGTCATCGATGAACTTCAGCCCGAAGACTTCGACGAAATCGGTCAGGCCGTCGCCGTCGGTATCGGCCTTGTCGAATCGTGTGGTTACGGGCAGCCGGGCCAGGATGAACGTCGACGGTGTCCCCGGACCGATCGCCGTCGGGGCGGGAAAGCTGACGAAGCGGCCGTCGGAATCACCGTCCTCCCAGTTGTTGGGCAGTCCGTCTCCGTCAGAGTCGACGTCGGGCAGCCCGTCCCCGTTCTCGTCGACTGCGGCGTCCGCCACGCCATCGTTGTCGATATCAAGTTGCGACAGGAACGAGGCGGGGCGGATGTTCGCAGGCTCCAACGTGTCCTGCCCCCGCGCCGACGACCCGGCGCACGCAAGCCCCGCCGCAAGCGCGGCCAGGACGGAAGCTCTCGTGTTCATCTGCTCATACTCCCGGCGGCATCCACCGCCCGCCCTTGTGTCCCCCGAATCGATCAGCTCAACCGAAGCCGAAACAGCCACGACCAGCGCTGCGTGTACCGCCCGGCGCCGATCGGTAGACGACTACGGGAGAATAATGACGAAGTCCTCCTGTGTCTTCACGCTTCCGTCGTCGTCATCGACGATGCTTCCGCCCACACTGATCCTGATCACGTGCCCGTCCAGAACGTCGCTGAGGAAGGTCAAGGTAACAGTATCCGCATTTGCCCCGTTCCCCCGCACGGCCGAGGGCCAGGAGGACGAGACGCGGGCCCGGCTGGGAATGTCCCTGCCGTACCTGATGATCTCGTGTCGCATCGCCCACTTCCTGAAGGTGATCTGGCGGGAGAACATGGGGCGGGTCATGGACGCCGAGAAGATGGTCGGCGAGATCAACAAGTGGCTCAAGCAGTACTGTCGCCAGGGCTCGCTGGACGACAAGCTGGCGAGCAAGTACCCGCTGAAGGAAATCCAGGTGACGGCGGAGCCCGTGCCGGGCAAGCCCGGGCTGTTCAAGTCGGAAATCCAGATGATCCCGCACTTCAAGCTGAAGGGTGTGGAAATGGAACTCTCGATGGTGGGTCAGTTCGATCCGCCGCCGTCCTAAGCGACGCCGAAGGCAAGTTCAACAGTTGGGTCCTGACCCACCGAGCGTTGGCGCGAGTGGCGGAGGCGGTGCGCTGCGCGCCCGCGCTCAGTTCGAGAAGGCTGCGCGGAAGTAGAAGTCGGGGTCCTGCAGAATCGTGGTGAGGATCTCGCTGCCGGTCGGCGTTTCGACCTGAAACTGACCGCGACCGAGACTCAGTTCGCGCTGGAAGGCCAGCGTTGGCGAGCGATTCATGACGTCCGGCAGCGGGACGTGGTACAGACCCACCAGATGCCCGATCTCGTGGGCGGCGGTGTGTGCGAGCCCCAGGATGATGTTGTTGCCCGAGGTGATGGCCGCCGATCGGCACGCTTCGCCGCGGCCCTGAAAACTACCGACATAGACGACGGCCTCGTCGTCGAGAACGTGGTTGCCGACATCAACGAGCGTGGCCCGCGGCAGCACCTCGCCGAAGACGACGCGATCGCCACACTGGGCATGCTCCTCATCGAGCGGCGGAATCGCGGTGTCGAAGTAGACCGTGTCCTCGTCGGCCGTCTCGCGTTGGGCCCGTAACGTCAACCGCGAGACGGGCGCATCAGGCAGCGAGTCGCCCTCCTCCAAGATTTCAATCGGCGTGTCGGCGAAAACGGCGCGCAGACGATCCATCACGCCCGCCCGCACCGACGGGCTGATCTCCTCGAGCGTCCGGCGCTCCTCATCGGTGAACGACTCCGGATCGATGAGCCCGGGGTCGGTGAGGTAGTTCTCCTCAAAGACGACGAGCACCGCCTGCGTTTGCGGCGGCGTGAAGTTCGGGTCACCGACCATGGCCGTCAGTGTGGCCCGTTGCTCGGATGCCGCCGCGCCGCTGCGGAACAACACGAAGACGAAGTACCGCCCGGTCATCTGCACGCGGTAATCGAAGAAGGTGTTGGACGGACCGCCGCCGGCCAGGACGCCGGCCTCTTCGAACTCGTCATCCTCGGCGAGAATCAACACGGCCTCGATCGCTTGACCCTCCATCTTGAGGCGAAGCACCTGGTCACGGTCCAGTACGCCCAGTGGCGCGATCGTGTACGGCATTTCCTGCGGTTCGCCGTCCAACTCAATCGCGGGCAGGTCGCGGAACGGGTTGACCGCTGCATCGTCGAACGGTCCGAGTAGACAACCGACCAGCGATGCGAACACGACGACGACGGTCGAGCGCACCGCCCCGGCCGGGGCGAGTAGGCGGCGTCGAGTTCTCGAAACGTGCGGACTGCTCATCACAAGGGCTCCGCGAGGACCCAAATCGTCTCCAAGGGCGTTTCCACTTCGACCGCGGCGGGGCCGAACGCGTACGCGTCGGAGAAGAACTCCACCTGGTACACACCCGCCGGCCGGTCGAAGACGAACGCGCCGGAAGCGTCGGTCGTGGTGAAGTCAATCGGATCGCCGTAGCCGGCGTCGGGGTCGTTGGCGGGATCTGCATCGTCGAGTCGCACGCGGAACCGCGTGCGCAACAGCACGCCCACGCCCTCGACGCCGGTGCCGTCGGTCAGCGTGACGCGGCCGACGATGCGATCCGTCGCGGCCGGCGGCGGCGGGAGTTCGCTCGCGGGAGCGGGGTCGACGCCGGCGATCTCCCACGCAGCGTCCGCGTTCGGGAATCGACCCGAGTCGCGCAGAAGCCCATCGACCTCGCTGCCCTGCGCAAACTTCACACGTGCGAATCCCTCGTCGGTCTCCCAGTTGACGATCGTGTACACGCCCAGCGAAGGGGAAACGCTGCAAGGTCCCGGGACGTTGTCGATCTGACCGGCCACAATCGGCGTCGTCTCGACCTGCTCGGTTTCGTCGAGGCCGATGGGGATCGGCGGATCCTGATCGTCGTTGACGCGCTTGTACAGGAACAGACGGCAATCCAATGCGATCGGGCAGCCGGCACCGAGGAACTCGGTGAAGTCAACGCGGTACGCCGCTCCCGGAGGCATGAGGGGAGTCAGAACGAACGCGCCCGGCGCGCCGGCGTCCACGTGCACGCGCAGACCCAGCACGGCGTAGTAGCGCGTCGAGAAGTTCGAGAACGACAGGCGCGTCGCGACGGGCAGGTCGGCGAACTCCGGGGCGAACAGCGCGCACGAGCTGGGCAATGGCAGAGTCGTCCCGACCAGCGCCCACAGGAGGACGGCCCTCACGGTTCGATCCCCTCGATGACAAGACGGAAGCCGGTGTAGAAGTCGACCGAGTTGGCGGTTGCGCAGTTCCGTTGCGCCGAGCGACACCGGACTGCCGGGGAGTAGAACGCCCCGCCCTTCTTGACGAACACCCCCTTCTTCTCCTTGGCGACGTCTCTGAGCTTCGGGTCCTCGATGTACTCGAGAGGGTACTTGGAATCGCACCACTCCCAGAGGCCGCCGTGCATGTCGAACAGGCCGTACCAGTTGGGCATCCGCATGCCGACCTTGTGTGACTGCTCGTTTCCCTTGCAGTTCGCGAAGTAGCCGACGTACTCTGCACTGCCCCCGAAGCAGAACCGGGCTGCGTTCCCACCGCGGCATGCGTACTCCCATTCCTCTTCGGTAGGAAGCCGGTAGCGTCGCGACGAGGCGCCCTCATCACGCTTCGCCTGCTCGTTCAGCCACGTGCAGTAGCGGCGAGCCACTTCGAGTGAAATCGAGCTGGCGCCCGTCCGCCCTGCTTCATCCGAAACCATCGTCGTCATTGCCTGGAACGCGACGTATTCGTCCACTCGCTCAGGCGGAGCGCCGTCGGGAGGCGGGGCAAGCAGCTCAGCGGCAGAGCCGAGAAACGGCGCGAATGCGGCGACTGTGACTTCCGTGACCGACATGTGAAACGGCTTGATCGGTACGCCCGCGAGGCGGACGAACGGCAGCCCCGAGACCTTGTCCATCAGCACGGCGCTACCGGCGCGGTACGGAACGTCTCGCCCCAGTTTCGTCGCCGCCCACCGGGCTGCCGACACGACACCCGGGTACGACTCCGACTCCACGGCCTTGACGCATAACTTCTGCAAGTCGCTCCCCTCGCCGGCAAGCTGGCCGATCAGGCAGAACGCAACGTACTTCTCACGGTCGGTCCCGGCCGCAGCCTTCCCGGCCAACCGTTCGAGGACGCCGGCGCGATCGGCCCAATCCATCCGGCAGAGCTCCAGCCATTCGCCATTGGCCCACAGGGCTCCTCCGTCGATCGATTCCCAGAACGCATCCGGCGTCAGGATCAGGCCGCTCCGAGCCCCGGCGATCCGGTCCGTGAAAGCGAGAGACGACAGGTTCGCGCGGTTGCGCAACACAAGGAGTTCTTTCACGCGAGTCCCGGCGCCGGCGGTTCGCCGGGCGGCTTCGACGGGATCATGCACGAACGCGGCCATGATCTCGCGGGCTTCGGCCCGGTCCAGCTCCGCCCGCTGCTTCGCCCACAAGGCGGCACCGATCACGATCATCAGTGCGGCCACCGTGCTGACGGCGACGGCCCGACGGTGGCGACGCAGAAGCTTGCCCAGGATGTACAAGGTGCGATCGCGCTTGGCCTCGATCGGCTCGCCGGCCAGGTAGTGCCGGATGTCGCGAGCCAGCTCGCCGGCGCTCTGGTAGCGCCGCTCGCGCTCTTTGTGCAGGCACACCAGGATGATGGTCTCGATGTCTCTGTCGATCGGGCAGCGTCTGCGCCAGCTCCGACTGGGCCGGACGCCGGAATCGGCAGTCCAGGCAGTGACCGGCGAGGTGGGCACACTCCGGCGGATGTTGGTGACCAGGTCGGGCCAGGTGCAGTCGACCTTGTACGGGAACCCCCCCGTCAGCAGCTCGTACAGGATGATGCCCAGCGAGTAGACATCGGTGCGGGTGTCCACCTCGTCAGGGTTCCCCCGCGTCTGCTCCGGCGAGAGGTACGCGGGGGCGCCGACGATCTGCCCCGTCTCCGAGATGTCGCTCGGCTCGGCCACCATCCGGGCGAGGCCGAAGTCGAGCACCTTGGGGTTGCCGTCGACGTCGACGAGGATGTTCGACGGCTTGAGATCACGGTGCATGATCCCACGCTGGTGAGCGTAGTTGACCGCGTCGCAGACAGTCGCGAAGAGGGCGAGAGTCTCGCTCAGAGCGAGTTCCTTCTCGCGCACGTACTTCGTGAGCGGCCTCCCGCGGACGTATTCCATCACGCAGTAGCGCCGGCCGTCCGTCATCACGGCGGACTCGAGGATCGTCACGACGTTGGGGTGCCTGAGCTTCGCGACAATTCGGATCTCGCGGTCAAACCGCTCCCGGGCAGCGGCCGAGGCGTGCCGTCCTTCGCGCAGGAACTTGATGGCCACCTCGCGCTGCGGGAAGCTTTGCTCGGCCCGATAGACGATGCCCTGTCCGCCCTTGCCCAACTGGCGGCCGAGCCTGTAGCCCTCGATCTCGGTGCCGTCCGTCGCGGCGGACTCTGCGGCGGCCAGCTCCGCCTCGGACGGGGAGTGCGCCACCGTCGCGTCATCGTGTACGGCGTTGCGAAGCTCGTCCTCCCACGGCTGGTTCCCGACACATTGCTCGTGCCTCTCGCGGCACGCCGCACATTCCTCCAGGTGCGAGCGGATCGACGTTGCCTCCGTCACGTCGAGCTCGCCCTGGGCGAATAGCTCGATCTACCGAAAGGTCGGGTGTGTAGTAGGCATCGCTCGCATCCGCTACCAGATCTCTTCCATATCAGGCAAGAGCTCACGGATCTTGTTCATCACACGGTGCTTTGCCGTGTGGACGGCACCGGTCGACTTGCCGAGGTACTCGGCCACTCTGTCCACCGGCCACTGCTCGAGCACGTACAGATCGAAAGCCGCGAACGCCTGCGGTGAAACCATCGTCCTTACTTCCTCGATGCACGCCCGCACGACGAATCGCCGCCACTCGGCCTCCCACAGCGTTTCGGCCGTCTCCTCCGAGGGAACCGATTTCAAGATGGCGGTGCCGTCCGACCGTGCGGTGGCAACGTTCTCCCTCGCTCGACGGCGCAGCACATCGACAGCCTTGTTGTACGCCACGCGGAACAACCAGTTCCGCAACCGCCCCTTACTCGGATCGTAGCCGCCGTTGCCGTTACCCTTGAGGAACACGGTCAGCGTCTCCTGGCCGACGTCCTCGGCGTCGGTCGCACTGAGGCCCTGCTTGCGCGCATACGAGACGATCATCGGACGGTAGCGATGCGTGAAACGCTGCCAGGCCGTGGTGTCGTTGGCGTCGCCCAGTCGCTGCAGCAGTGTTGTGCTCGTGACGGTGTCCAAGGCGTGGCCCCAGGGTTCAGGGTTCAGGGTTCAGGAGTGGCTGCTAGCGATTAGCTGTTAGCTACTAGCCAACAGC
>CAYMME010000428.1:0-8012 GCA_964391465.1 uncultured Planctomycetales bacterium | reverse complement strand
GATGACCTGAAAGGTGCGCGGCTCGGTCATCTCGGCCGCCAGGGCTTCGCCGGCCAGATCGGGCATGACCAGATCGCAGTGCCTCTCGGCCGCCGTGCCACGCCCCTTTCGCATCGGCTCGCTGACCTGGTAGTAGACCCAGTCCCAATGATCGGGCTCGCTGGGCGTCTTGGGCGGGAAGCACCGGCGAGCCAGGTGCATGACCAGTGACTCCTGGAGGTCAACCGAGTAGACGCCCTTGGCCACGGCGCTCAAGTTGTCTGGATGCTTCGACAGGATGTCGAGCAGCATGCCCAAGTAGACGGTCTTTCCCACATTGCTATCGCCGAACACGGAGATGATGTGTGGGGCGACCCCCTGACGCACTGCCTGAATCGCCAGCTCCATGGGGGCGAAGCACTCGGTGCACACCATCGTGTGCGGCTCGTTCTCGTAGCCGCAGATGAGGCAGGTCTGCTCGGTGACGACGGGTTCGGTGGCAACGGTCATGATGCTCGCTCCTCACGCTGAGACGAGGATGGGGATTTCATCGGCGCTGAGGGCGCAACGGAAACCGATGTTGTGCTTTCGAGCCAGTGGGTTCTGTCCGGTTCGGAACTCCGACGTGGCCTGGCACTCGAAGAACGTGTCGAACGCGCCGCCGCGAATGCATTTGGCGAGATAGTCGGTGCGTACCTCACGTCCCTCGTCGTCTCGGGCCGAGAAGTCGGAGGCGGTCCATTCCCAGACGTTGCCGATCAACTGCCGCACGTCGTTGGGGGCGCTCCCGTCGGGGTACTCGGATACGGGCACGGGTCCGCCGCGCTGGGCGGCCCACACGTTGCAGCGGCCGTGGTCCATCGTGTCGCCCCAGGGAAAGGCACGTTGGTATGTCTTGCTGCTGCCGGAGACCCGCCAGTTGGCGGCCATCTGCCACTCCGCCTCGGTGGGAAGTCGCTGGCCGACCCACTTGGAGTAGGCGGCGGCTTCGAAGCAACTCACGCCGACGACCGGGAAGTCGCCCTGCCCGCGCGGGTAACTCCCATCGACCCAGAAGCGCGGTCCGATCTGTCCCGTCGTGTCGCGGAACTCGATGACGAGCGGCAGGAGGTCTTCGGGCCATAGATCCGCGTTCTCGTAGCCGCCGGCGTCGACGAAGTGCTGATACATCTCGTTCGTGACCGCCACCGACTGAATGAGGAACGGCTCGACGCGGTCTTCGATGTCGTGCTTGCAGGGTTCTCCGCTCAGCGACAACCGAAGCTGCACGGCGCCTTCGGGCACGAGCGCAAGTTGGGCCTCGAGTTGCTCAACGGCCTGGATGAGCAGCTCTTCCGCGTCCTGGTGGTCGGCCCACTTCTCGCGCTTCTGGATGACGTACGCGTGTCGACCCTGCTCGAGCATACCGGGGATCGTGCGTTCGTCACGGCGCGGTCGATCCACGGGAGTGGATGTCCGCCTGGATTCGCCGCCGCCCGATCTGGACGGTGCCCGGCCCCGGGTGTTCCGCATCAGCGCGACGCCCAACACCACGCCGGCTGCAACGACCACCGCCTCACTCCACGGCGGACACGACGTGATGATCATCACGCCGACTCCGGCGGCAAGCACCAGCCAGTAGAGCCAACGCCACGTTCGATTGAAGCTCATCGGTCCCCTCCAACGGATCTCGATCTGCCGGCAACGTTGGCCGACGGGCTATTTCTTTCGGGCCATCAGCTTGCGAAACGCATCCCGCTGCATCTTGCGGAAATGCCCGGATACCGCATCGGTCGCCGCGTTCTCGTCCGGGTCGGCCTCGAACTCCCCGGCTTCGGTCGGGTCGGGTGCATCGGGTGCCGCAGCTTCCGGGGCCGGAGCCGTCGGCGCCGATGGCGGCGGCGCTGCGGGTGCGGGAACGCCCGCGACCGAGCCCGTGTCTTCCCGTTCGCTTGCCCCGACCTTGCGGAGCTGCTGCATGAGTTGCTCGCGCCGTTGGGCAAGGTCCGCGTGCTCCTGCTCGAGCTGCGCCCGCAACGCATCGATGCCGTCGTGAGCGGTTTGCAGCTCGTCCTGCCGCGCTTGCAGTGCCTGCTGCTGAGCGACGAGTTCCTCCTCGATAGTGCGGGCCTGGGCGCGTTGTTCGGCGAGCTCCTGCTCGGATCGCGCGAGGCGGTCGTTGGATTCCGCGACACTGCGCTCGCGCTGCTGCATCTCCTGGTGCCGGGCCTCGAGCTGCTGCTCGGACCCTTCGAGCTGGGTCCGATCGGTGTCAAGCTCGTCTTGGGCGGCAACCAACGCCTTGTGCTTGCGGTGCAGATCCTCTTCGGTCTGTTCGAGCTCGAGTTGGCGGGCGGCGATCTCGTCGGATCGCTGACTGAGCTCGTCACGTTCGCGCTTCAGATCCGATTCGTGTGCGGTGATTTCGTCGTGTTGCTCTTGCAGGTCGCCCCGGAGAGCATCGAGGCTCTTGTGCATTCCTTTGAGTTGGCCCCGGTATCGCTTGAGTTTCTCCCGTCGATCGGTCAGGTCGCGGCTCCTCCGGGTGAGCGTGTCGAGCGACTCGTCGATCTCGCGGGCTCGCTCATCGATTCGCGCTTGCATCTCCTCGAGCCGCGCCTGTTGCGCGGCTTGCTCGCGTTCCGCCGCCTGGATCTGCTCCTCTCGCTCGGCGAGCGCGGCTTCGGTCGCGTCGCGCTCCTGCTGGTGTTCGTCCTGGTCGGCCGCAAGCCGAGCACACCGGGCGTCGAGCTCTTCCCGCTGGGCCTCGAACTCTTCCCGGAGCTGACCGAACTCCCGCTCGAGCGCCTCGCGCCGTTCGCCCATTGAGGAACGCTCCGTCTCGAGGTCCTCGCGCTGTGACTGGACGGACTGCTGCCGGTCTCGCAAGGTTGCCTGCCACTCCGCGAGACGCTTCTGCGTCTCGGTGGTGGCCGTGACGACCTGCTCCCACTGCGTCTTTAGTTCTTCCATCGCGGCCAGTACCACTGCGACGAGCCCTCCGATGGGAGCTGCGGGGGGGGATTGACGATTGCGGGCGCTACGGCGATGTCGTTCTTCCCCCGCCGACCGTCCGGAACCGAGAGTCACGATTCGGGATTGTCGGAAATCTCTTCCGGACCTTCAGCGCGCGCCGACGGTCCATCCGCTTCATCGGTTGCCCGTCCGGAGCGCTTGAGTGCCCGGATTTCCTCTCGCGTGAGTCCGGCGTGAGGGCGTGCGGGCGAGCGAGGCGTACGGACCGGAATCGGCGGCATTCGGAGGGCGCTACAAGCCGGCGGACTCGCTTGCCGTCTTGATGGCGGCGTAAATGCCGTCCATGCTTCCGCCGATGCCGCCAATGGTGCCCATGGCTCCAAGGATGAGTACGGCCAGGAGGATCGCATATTCGGTCCCGGAGGGTCCATCCTCGGACGCGAGGAAGCGGTGCAGCGTTCGGCCTGCCACGGAATCTCGGATTCTGCGCCAGCCCCTCCGAATCCAACGGTTGTGTGTGCTCCTTCCCATCCACTTGCTCCTGTTGCCTTCAGGCTTGCGTCTCGTTCGTCCGATCCTGTCGGCAGGACCGCAGACTGCAACCCACACTCACTCACCGCTACAGAACAATCTACGATGCACGAGGCCTGAGGCAAGAATCGCGTGTGCCTTTCGGCTTATTTTCGACTATCGGACGAGGGGAATGAGAGCGACGGTTCGGCGCGGCCCATCATGGCCGGGGAGGCTTCCGGGTCCGTTCACCTGACGGGTGCGTCCGTCGACTCAGATGTCGAATTCGAGGAGCTTCTTGTAGGATTTCGTGAACAGGCCGAGGACCCGGCCCATGACGTAGGCGAAGTAGAAGCCGACGGCGATGAGGACGGCCCAGGCCACCAGCCCGAGGACGACGGCCGCGAACTCCTGCGGTCCCTCCTTGGCGTAGGACTCGATGGCGTACAGGACTTTGTCGCTGGCCCACCCGATTGCCCACCCCAATATGCCGAGATAGACCATCAGGTAGATGCACACGATGAGGAACAGGAAGATGTAGTGTGTACCGGTTTGGGCGATGGACCGGAGAATGCGGTACGGATTGAAGCCCTCTCTGAGCCGTCCGCTGGACAGGCCGATGATGTTCATCGGCACCGTGAAGGTGACGATCGCCAGAGCCGCGAAGTACTTCGGGGTCCGGTACACCTCGAAATCCTCGGCGGTTGTGGGGATGTGCAGAGTCCCTGAGTTGGCGACAAGGACGAAAACAAGGCTGATGAGCATGTAGTAGGCGGCGAGCCCGGCGTATCCGGCCAGGGCCGTGGCAACCGACGTGATGTTCCAAATCATGGTCGGGGGCTTCTCGATCCCGGTGGCGGTGTGGCGGATGGTGTCGATCAGGGCGAAGTAGCCGACCCCACCGAAGTAGATGGCTTCGGCCAGAAACAGCCCGGACAGCAAGGGTCTCACCCAGCTCACGTCGGCCGCCTCGGTGAGAGGGTTGAGCGCGGCGCCCACCGCCAGACCGTACAGCGTTCCGATGGGCAAGAAGATGGCGCAGAATGCGATGCCCATGCCGGCGGCAATCGTGGTGATCGCGGGGATGGGATAGATGAACGCGGTAAGGAAGCCCTCGTAGAATCCGCCCGGCGTGAGCGCTCGTTGCGAGAGCCGTAGTGCGAAGCGTGTGTCGTTCGCAACCCGCTCGGCGCTACCGGTCTTGGGGCCCGGGACGACTGCCCCACAATGCGAGCAGAAGACTTCGGTGTATTCGTCTCCGGTGCTCATGGGCTTGCGGCACTCGGGGCAGATGCGCGTGAACTGCTCCTCCCCCTGCTTTCCGGCTGCCTTCTCGTCGGGGGTCGTGGCCTCGACGGCGACTGTGGGCGGGGCCCCTTCGAAGTCCTGCAACTCGAAGCCGTCGTCTTCCGGTCGGACCTGGGCCTGCTCGACCTGCGCCAGGTCGGCCAGGTTCGGCGGCAGAGCCTCCCGTGCGATCTCCTCCGGGGACAGCCCGGGCCTGGGGATCTGGAAGACGTAGTTGCAGCCGCGACAGCGTACGTGCTTGCCCGCCCATTCGGGAGGCAGTTCCAGCGACTGTTGGCAGCGAGGGCACTCGACTTTCATAGGCCTGCCCAGTCTCCGTGTATGGCCTTACCGCAAGAGCCTTGCGATCTGCGCGAGGCATTGTACGGCCAGCCTAACTGCGGCGGCAACCACCAATACTTGATCCTCCTCGGGAGGAGTCTGGACAAGCCGGGATGGACTGTGCCGCCCAGACCGACCTCCTCGATCTCGGTCGCGCGGGGTCACGCCGCGCCGGGGCATGCCTCGGCGCGCGAGCCGGGCACGGGCTCCCTGAGTCGAGCATGGCGAATGTGCCGCGAGTGTCGCAGACGATGGGCGTTTGCCCTCCGCCGCCGGCTACGCTGGCGACGGCTGCGAACGCCTGCGCGCCAGGATGCTGCCCAGCGCCACGAGAAGAATGAACGTCGCAATCACGCCCCAGTTCGAGACGGTGGGAACGCTCGGAGCAGGGGCGCACGTGGGCAACTCCGGTGGGCTTCCGGGCTCGGTCCAGGCCGTGACGAAGAGGTCCCAGTCGGTGCAATCGACGTCATTGTCGTCGTCGAGGTCCCCGGGCTCGCATCCCGTGCCCACTCCTCCGCCCGGACCGGTGAAGCACAGTCCGAAAGCGTTGTAGTCGTCGGTGTCGACGTCACAGTCCTGGTCGAAGTCGGCGTGGTCGGTCCCGTCCCAGCCGGCCAGCCGGGCCATCATCCACCAGAACGCACGCGCCTTGAGGTTGCAGTTCAGTGCCTTGGAATGGGCACAGGAACACGTTGCACACAACTCGCTGGCTGGGTTCGCCGCACACCATTGGTCGGCCCAGTTGCGCTCGATGCCGCCATCCCAGTAATCGCAGTTGTCGTCCGCGTCGAGGGACAGGTACTCGTTCCCGTCGGGGTCGTAGCTTTCGATGTCGGCGAAATCGAACAGAACCGCATTGTTCGCGATGCAGTGGTCGCGGATCTGGTTGTTGCGCAGATGTAGGTCGCCGGTCTCGCCGCCCCCGTTCAGGTGGCCGGTCATGTATACGAACGTAACGTCAGTGTAGTCCGCCTCCAGATCACTCATCAGGTCGAGGTAGACCTGCATGTTCTCCGGCGTGGTGTCGGCCTGCCCGCACCACGACCACATGACGACGTTCCGGTCGTTGCCCGACGCCTCCAGCATATCGCGTGTCCGGGTCGCCCACGTGGTCCGATCCGGATTGCCGAGGTCCCCGGATGGCGTGTAGTCGTGAAGCGACAGCCCTCCGGACGTTCCGTCATGATCCCACCAGTAGAGGGAGCCCGCCGGGTACTTGATGACGTTCAGTCCGCTGATGATCTGGCTGCCATGCGATGTGTGGCCGTAGGAGAGCCTGAATTGAGCCTTGGCCTGCTCGATCCAGCAGGCCGGGACCTTGCTCTGGTCGGTACACGTGTGGTCGGCGACGATGGGCTCCTGGCCCAGGGCGCCGGTCATGCTCAGCATCACGCTCCCGGCTACCGCGGCGAGCGCAGAAAACAACCTGCGGATCATTCGCAACCTGCCCCGATTGTACATGAGTCCAGCTCCTTCCCGGGTGGGCCGTGTCGCGCAGACTGTGCAGGGTCCCTCCCCATGCTATCAGGCACTCTAGTCAGGCGGGTTCTGTCCCGTCAAGCGAAAGTCCGCTGTTGTGCGACCTGGCGAGGGGTTGTCGCGGTCGGGGCACTCGGTTCGCCTCCACCCGCGGGGGCCGGCCCGGCGTCCTGCGCCCGCGTGGTCGCCCGGCGCGGATCGTCCCCCGGATGCTTGACGCCCATCGGCGCGGGTAGTAGCGTGATGGGCATGAAGCGGGCCGGGCTTCCCGAGCGTGCGGGCGCGTCGAGCCCGTTGTGTGTTTGTGCCGATAATATGCGTATGTTCTCGTTCTGCGCCCACAACATGAACACCGGCGAGCCGGGTCGTGCCGGTCGGCGGGGTTTCTCGCTCATCGAGTTGTTGGTCGTCGTGGCGATCATCGGGCTGCTCATCTCGATCACGATGCCGTCACTCGCCAAGGTGCGCATCCAGGCCTCGCGGACGAAATGCAAGTCCAACTTGAAGCAGATTGGGTCGGGGATCCTGGAGTATCTGAACGTTCACGACGACAGGTACTTCTACGCCGCAGAACTTCCCAGCCGGGAAGAGGAGGTGGCCGAGGCGGATGGGCGAGATCCTTATCTTCCGATATACGAGGCGCTCAAAGCCGAGCTCGGGGGGGAAAGCAAGGTCTATCATTGCCCCGCAGACCGGAACACGATGTCGCCGGAGCTGGGCGGCCGGACCTACTTCGAGACCGAAAAGACGAGCTACGAGTGGCGGTCGCAATACAATGGCAAGAAGGTGGAGCGCGATGATCTGTCGCGCGCCATCGGTGCTGCGGACGCCCCGATGATGTATGACTATGAGCCGTTCCACGGAGGCGAGCGGGCACGGAACTCGCTCGTGACCCTGTACGCCGACCTGCATGTCCAATCGGGTCAGTGGGAGCCCGAGTAGAGAGTCCTTGCCGATGAGTTCGCCTTTCGAAGCCGCCAATCGCTACTGGTCGGAGCATCGCCCGCAGGTGATCTGGGGGATGCTGATCGGGCTCACGTGCCTCGCGTTTCTCGTCGGGGCCTGGTTCGCCTACGATTTGTTGGCGTCTCCGCCGGAGCCCGACCTGCAAAGCGCCCCCGCGGTCGAGGTCGCCGAGTTCATCGGCCACGCCCGGGGCTGGCGGAAGATGTCCGTACCGAAGCGCAAGCAGTGGCTGGGGGAGTTGGTGCAGGCTCGGGCAGAGGGACCCAAGCGCGAGGCGCTGGTTCGAGCGTTTCACCGGCTGTCCAGACCCGAGAAGCGCGAGTTCGTCGATGGCTTCATCGAGGTCGTCAAGCCGGAGATCGTCGCCGACGCCCGGACGTTCGCCAAGACGCCGCGCCGCCAGCGGAACAAGTTCCTACAGTCCAAGCTGGGGGCGTACAACGGGTTGGTAGGGGGGCTGCGCGGAGGCGGGGCGAGTCAGGATCTGGCCG
>CAYMME010000427.1:0-8031 GCA_964391465.1 uncultured Planctomycetales bacterium | reverse complement strand
TTTCTTCGATCGTAACTGCGCGCCAGCGCGCTACTTGCGTCAATCCATCTTTGTGACCCGGGAAAAGGGCTTGCGCGACGCCCTTGGCTGCGCTATGCTTGACAGTGGAAAGAGAGGTGCCTCATGACGCTCAGATGCAGAAAGCTCCTTGTCATCGTGGCCGTCGGAGCCGTCCTGCTCCTCGCCAACGCCCGAGTGGTCGTGGACTGGTTGGGCGAGCTCGGCCTGATCGACGCCGCGGTCGATCTTCGGCAGGAGTTCTTCACCGGCACCGCCATCACCGTCATCCTCGCCCTGCTCGTGTTGCTGGTTCCCGGTGGCCAAGCCGGTGATTGGCGGCGATGGGTCGGACGGTGCCCGGTTTGCAGTCGGCTGTGTCTCGGCCGGGGGTGCTACTGTTCCGTGTGCGGCTGCCGGTTGTGATCGTCGTGCGTACCGGAAGCCCGTGCCAGGGGCAGCGACGCCCACACGCCGCTGAACCGCACTTCGCATCAGTCAGACCGGGCCTGCGTGAAGATCCAGGCATGGGCCTGGTCGAGCACCTTGCAGACGAGGGGTAAGTCATCGCGGCCGAAGCTGCCCGTTTGCCTCCATGCGTCGCCATCCTTGTAGAGCCGGCAGACCTGCACGTTGTGCCGCGTACCGTTCTCGGTCTCGTTGGCCCAGATGGTGGCCTTGATCCTGCCGAAGCGGATTTCGTGTGCGGGTGTCTGTTTCGCCATTGTGGCTATCTCCATCGTCGAAGAGAGTCATCTGTTTCCACCGACCGCCGGCGAGCTCGACTCGCCGGGTCTCCGGGATGCTGGAGGGAGACACGCCTTCCAGAAGAGCGTCACGGACGGCGTCGCTCAGCCAACCGCCCCGTTTGCCCAGTCTTTCCAGCAGCGGGTGGATCTGTATGAACTCCCGGCCGTCGAGGGCACGACGTCGACAGGCGAGGCTGTAGACGGGCTCGATTCCGCTGCTGCAGTCGGCGATGACACTGATGCTGCCCGTGGGCGCGATCGTCGTGCAGGAGGCGTTGCGCATCGGGCAATGATGTTCGGCGTCCCAGATGCTGCCGGCCCAGTTAGGGAAGCTGCCACGCTCGAGGGCGAGGTCCCGGCTGGCCTTGTGGGCCTGCTCTTGAATGAAGCGGCTTGCTTCGGAGGCGAAGGCGACGGCTTCCTCGCGGTCGTAACGCAGCCCCAGGCCGGCGAGGGCGTCGGCGAAACCCATGATCCCCAGGCCGATCTTCCGGTTTCCGAGGGTTTGAACGCGTATCGGTGCCGTGGGGCACCAGCTCATGTCCACGACGTTGTCGAGGAAGCGCACGGCCAGTCGTACGGTCTTGGCCAAGGCGATCCAGTTCATACCAGCCCCGTCAGGCCGGACGAACCTGGAGAGGTTGATCGATCCCAGGTTGCAGCATTCGTGGGCGAGCAGGGGCTGTTCGCCACAGGGGTTGGTGGCTTCGATTCGCCCGAGCACCGGCGTGGGGTTATTTCGGTTGACGCGATCGATGAAGCAGATGCCGGGCTCACCGGTGGCCCACGCGGATGCCACGATCCGCTCCCAGATCTCCCGCACGGTGAAGCACGGAACGCTCGTTCTTTCCGCGGGGGGCAGATCCTGAATCGTGTACGTCTGCACGTTGACGCGCTTGGGGATGACGTGCCGCTCATTGGTCCGCGGGTTGGTGACCACGTGCGGGCTGTCCGGATCGTTCAGCAGCGCCCCCATCCAGACATCACCCACCTTGACCGAGAAGTTGAAGTTCTCGAACGCGCCGGCGTGATCCTTGGCGGTGATGAACTTCAGGACATCCGGATGCTCCACGCACATCATGGCCATGTTGGCGCCGCGCCGGTGGGCGCCTTGCTGGATGGCCCGGGTGGTCTCGGCGAACACGCGCAGGAAGCTCATGGGCCCGGAGGTGCGGCCACCACTGGACGCGACGATGTCGCCGGCCGGCCGGAGTCGGTCGAACGCAAAGCCGGTGCCGCCGCCGGCCTTCTGAATGAGGGCGACCCGGGTGATCGAATCGAAGATGCCGTCGATGCAGTCCTCCACGGGTAGCACGAAACACGCAGCACACATTCCGTTCTCGCGGCCGGCATTCATTAGCGTCGGGCTGTTCGGAAGGAAGATGCCGCGGCTCATGAGGCGAAAGAACCGGCGCGCGAGGGCTCGGACATCAGATGGGGCAGCTCCGTGGTTGGCCTCGGGTGCGGCAGTCGCTTCGGCCACGCGGGCGAACATCTGCCGGGGTGTTTCCACCACACAGCCACGGGCGTCCTTGCGAAGGTACTGTCGCCGCAGCAGCTCGGAGCGAAGGCTCGGCTTCCGGCTGTGCGCGTCACGACCACCTGCCGGGCGGTTCGTCATCGGACGCTCCTTCCCACGCCGGGTTGCCGGTCGGCCCGCGAGGCACGGGGGCAGTGATCTTCTGGTGCCGCCCTCGCACCCGCATGCGATCGTAGAGAGCAGTGCGGCTCGCAGTACGGCATGACCGCCGGTTCTTCACAGCCGCAACCGCGGTACGACTTGGCGTAAGCGTACGCCGTCTGTTCGGCAACCTCGGCTTCGGTGATGACGCGCCTGTCACCCTTGGGGTGGTTCTTGGCCGCCCAGGCGCGAAGGCCGGCGACCGCGACATCACGAGGGACCCCCGCTTTCTTGAGGTGCACGGCGAGCCGGAAACAAGCGACCCGCTGGTACTCGCTCACGCCTTCGGCCAGCATCCGCTGGGCGCACGGGGGCAGCCCGAAGGATGCGTGGATTCCGGGCAAGCCGGGCCGCAACTCGGCCGGCGCACGATCTGTCCGATTGAGTCCGTGCCATTCGATGATCTCGTCGAGCAGGGTTTCCGGGATTCTCTGAACGTTCTCCAGCACGCGCCACTGGTTTGAGTACGGCTTGAAACCGCGGTCGGGGTTGACGAACACCGTGCGCCCTTTGGTGATCAGCGCGCCGAACAGCGGCGCGTTGATGAAGTTGCCGTACGCCGTGCCGCCTGTCAGCCGGTCCTGCTTGGGGAAGACCTCCGTGGCGGACTGGTCGATCTCCGAGAGGATGTGGCACGCCACCAGCCGGGCCTTCCTCGCCGGAACGCCGCCCTCCTCGAAGAAGATCCACACGTGGTGGCCCTTGGCCTTGCTCCGCTCGATGTATGCGGGAACGTTGTACTGCCCCGCCGTCGCCCGAAAGCGCTGCGGCGAGTCAAGGTCAGCCGTGTCGAAGTCGACGACGACGGCCCGGGTGCGATCGTTGACCAGGAGATACACGCCGTAGGGTTGCCTACCGCGTAGATGCGCGAGGATCACTCGGTCGGTGACCGGAGCCTTGACCTGGCGGACGCGCCCGGACGCCACGTCATACGTTCCGTAGACGTTCGGCAAGCCGCTGAACAGCCGCCGGAAGAGGCGTATCTTCCAAGTTGTTGTCCGTGAAGTGTCAGGTACCATGTTGCTCACCGTGCTCCGGCTCGTTTCGTTCCAAAGGACGAGCCGGAGCCGTTCCAACGCCACGGGAGTTGTTCCCCGTCGCGACAGCGGTTCTCGCGGAGCCCCTGTTTCAGTATGCAAACGGGAGCTTCTCGTCCTTCACCGAAGTAGCGGATGAGCGACCGCAGGTGTTTCAGTTCAAGAGCATTCCCGACCCCCACGCTGACCGCCGTAAGCTGCCCATCGACTTCCAGGTAGTCCGTGAGCAGCGCGGGGATGTCGTCGGCGAACTGCGCGTCACGGCAACCACGCATCTCTTCGGGCAACCAAGGCCGCAAGCGGTCCAGAAGAACCGCGGCCACCTCGCACCGCAGCGCCCAATCCGAGGAAGCGAGGAATCTGACAGAGACCCATCGAACGTGCATACGCCGGCACTTGTCCTTGATGCAGTCGGCGAGTCGGCTGAGCACCACCTCCAATCCGTCTGGCTGAGCGCGCACGGCCTCAACGATGGCTGCGACGTACCCCTTGTCGTGCGTGCCTTCGTAAACCTCCTCAAGCACCGCAACCGCCTCGTCGTGCGCCTGCGAAGGCGAAAGGCTGCGTGGGCACGGCAGACCGTGGGCGTAGAGATGCGCGACGAACCGAGCAACAACCTCGTGAAACCGCTGGTGGGAAAACGGATGGACGTCATCCCAGGCGAAGCCGGCAACGGCCCGGTCGATCGGCTCGTCGATATGGGTGATGACGTATTCCTCGTCCAGGTAAGACGCCATCTTGTCGATGACGCTTTCCGCCCCTTCGCGAAGGCCAGATTCAGAACTCGACATACGCGAATTCCTTTGCGTGGTCGGAAGGATCGGAGACCGTCGGGCTGAGGGCCTCGAGCCATCGATCGCCGCGGTGCCGGATGGCCTGGCGGACCTCATCGGCGGGCCGGTAGTAGCGCGCTCTCGATGCGGCGATGATCTGATCCCGGCAGTTGTTGGCGGGGATATCGAGCGGGGGGGGCGTCCTGACCCGAACGATCTCGGTGTCAATCCGGGCGATCGCCTCACCGAGCCCGAGCCCGATCAAATCGTCGGTGTCAACCTTGCCCATCAGATCCTTCCGCAGGTACTGAGCGTCCCTGGCGTCGATGTTGAAGATGACCGTCGAGCCTACACTTGAGAGAGCACCGGTCTTCCGCGTGCCGAACTGGCTCATGGTCTGGTGGGCAAGTGTCAGACCCACACCAAACTTGCGGGTCTCGGCGATCAGGTCCTCAAGGGCATCGGTCAGGAAGCGATGGGCCTCGTCGCAGTGGATGTGAAACGGTCGGCGGTCCGCGTCGGCGGTATCGCTGCGGCTCAGGGCGGTCAAGTGCAGCAGCGAAAGCATGAAGCAGCCGAGGATCTCGCGCGTTTCGGAACCGATCGTCGAAAGATCAACCAGCAGGATCCGACCGGTGTCCATGATCTCCCGCAGGCGGAACGCGCTGTCGGGCTGGGAGAGCATCAGGGACACGGACCCCGAACCGAGCAGCTTGCTGAGCTTGTGCTGCGGTGGTGACAGATCCGCGTTCCCGTACCGCTCGAAATCCTCGCGCCAGAACAGTCTTGCGACCTCGTTCTCGGTCACCTGGAGAATCTGCTCGCGAAGCGCCTTGCTCCCCTGCGATCTCTTGCGGAGGAGATTGGACACGTCAAACAGGCTTCCCTGCGATAGGTGCATCACGCCCTCGATTGCATGGCGGAGCAGGTGCTCGAGCCGGTCGCCCCAGCCACTGACGAAGCTCTTGAAGGCCGATACGATGTCGTCGGCCACGCGACCGCGGTCGATGTAAGCGGCGGGTGGTTGGCTCAGGGGGTTCCACAGCAGGATACGGTCCGGGTCGCCGGGATCGGCGTAGATGACACGATCCGCATGCTTGGCCGAAATCAGGCAGAGCAGACGCTGCACCAACGTGCCATGGGGGTCGAGTACCGCCACGCCGTGGCCTTGTTCGATGTCGTCGAGGATCATGCGCTCCAGCAGCGTGGATTTGCCCGTGCGGGTGCGTCCGATCAGGTGGAGGTGGCTCGTTCGCAGAGCAGGTGGGATGCAGACGTGCTGCTCTCGACCGGCGTAGAGACAGGTGCCGATCGGTGTCCCAACCGCGAGCGACGGATCGGGCGGGAGTGTCTCAAGAGGAACCATCGGGAGCCGACGTGGCTCGGCGAGCGCGATCGGTGGAACATGAACCAGGCTCGTCAGCTCCCATGAATTGGCCAGAAAGCCCGACCGATGGGTCAGACCGAGCGTGAACATGTCCCGAATCTGGTCTCGCGACAACAGCGCCGCATAGTCCGTTTCGGCAAGCTCGTTCAGCGGTCGGCCGCCGTTCTGAATGAGGTTCTTGAAGGATGCGAGGCAGGCCAGAACGTCCTGCGCGTGTTCGACGCCGATGGCCGCGACGCGTAACGCGACGGCAAAGAACGGTTTGTCGTCGTGGGCCTTGGTCTCCGCGTCTGCGGCCATCTGCTTCAGGTCACCGGACGGCGCTTGTTGGCTGTAGCGCTGCGGGTTCGACAGGCCACCCATCAACTTGATCGTGAACTCCAAGTCCAGCAGCGCCTGGACGTTCCGGTGCCAGTCGTGTTCCGGTGGGACCGCAGCGAACACCACCTGGTACAGGCCCACGCCGGGCGCCGGGATGCTGGCCAGTGCCTGAATGATCGGTGCGTACAGCGTCGTCCGCAGTTCGTCCGGGCGGGTCAGGAGATGGGAATACGGCGGAGTAGGATGGTAATCTCGAAAACCGATCGTATCCCAACCCCCTGACTCGAACCCGAGGTCGAACGGCGCGGGCGACAACTCGCATTGCTCGAACTCGGCCCTGAAGGTGGTGCAAAGGCTTGGTGCATCCCGCTTGTGGCAGAGGATCTGAATCCTGATCGCCTCCGAATTGCCGACGATCTCCAGCGCAGCCCGGTGGAAGGCGGAACTGCGCTGCTTGAGAAACCGTTCGGATCGTTTCCAGTCCCACGGCTGATTGGGTGAGATCCAGACCTCAAGCCGGACCAGGTCCTCTTTGACCACCGGCGGCTCAGGCGTCCAGAGCGCCTCCGGATCCACCGGGGCCCTGTCGCGAGCGGGAAGGATCGGTTGGTATGGCGGCTCGAGCGCCACCGGCGCGGAGGCGATCTCCGGTCGGCACCCTTTGCTGGCCTCCGCGTGGACCATCGCCCGGGCCTTGGCGGCCAGCATGTCCGATCGCGCGTACGCCAGTAAGGTCTGCTCGACTGACGGCATCGCCCCACCCTATCGTAAGGATGTCCTCCCAGGACTTGCGGGAGAATCGGCGGTGTCGTTTCAGGCCGTGTTCGGTTTCGGTCCGTCAGGTTCGACCGACCTGGCCGAGACGCTGCATCAGGCGGGGATGCTCCTGCAGCGCCTTCGGCAAGTCCGCCCGCACCCGCGCCCCACTGCCCTCGGTGAGCTCGGACGGCAGAAGGTGGCCGTACTTGTCCAGGTACTCATTGCCCGCGGCCAGCTTCTCATCCACGGAAAGGCCGTTCCAGTAGTGCAAGACCCTCGCCTCCACCTCGTTCCGGGCGTATTGCTCGGCGAGTATCTCGGCGATCTTCTTGAGCACGCCGTAGAGTCCTCCTTCGTTGCCCGTCCTCGCCAACTCGAAAGCCGCTTTCTCGCCGCTGGGGCCGTAGGCGTGGGTCAGCACCTGGCCGCAGCGACCCCGGTTGAAAGCCTCGCTTCCGGCCGGCATTTCGCCACGCACTCCCAGCAGCCGGCCCTCGAGGTGCCGATGAAAACGAACCACGAAGCTGCGGAATTCGTTCCAGTCGGTGATCTGACTCGACGTTTCAGCAAAGGCGTTGATCGCGTCGTCGGCGCGCCGGCCGAGCTCTTCGATCGTTCGGCTCGGATGAATGGAGTCGAGCAGGCGGTCCAGTTTGCTTGCCACGGTTCTGTCGCTCCCTATAGGCGCCGGAAGATCGACGAGGTCCTCTGCAAGGCGTTCACGTAGGAGCGGACCAGCTCCTGATAGTTCTGAGCATAACGTTCGGGCTGATCCGCTCGGATCGACGAGGAGAGGTTGGCCCCGCATCGGCGGATGAACTGACGGATGATCTCGACCTTCATCTCCCACGCGTTGGGCGCGATGTGCCGGTCGAACATGTCGCGGATGTAGCGCTCGACGAACTCGACCTTCAGCGCTTCGGTGATCTTGTCCAACACTATGCGCAGACCGCCGTTGGTCCCGTCGTGGGCATCGTTGAACGCGGTGACGATGTCGCCGTCCCGGCGACGGTACTCTCGCTCGAGGATCTCCTTGGCCCGTCCCGCCGCCTCGGACCGCGGGAGCGATCCGCCGCCCGTGACGGCCCCGAAGTGAGCGTTGTAGTAATCTGCGATGATGTCGCTGAACTCGTCGAAGTCACCAGCGGTGTTGCTGCGCAGCGGATAGGCCAGAATCGAGAGGATCGAGTTGATCGTGATGCCCAGGCCGTAGTGAAACCAGGCGGTCAGGCCGATCAGGTGATGCCCGATGGTGCACTTGGGCAGGGCATCGGGCACCACCGGCTCGACGTGCCGCTTGCACTGCGGGCAGTAGTCGCGATGGATC
>CAYMME010000426.1:0-8089 GCA_964391465.1 uncultured Planctomycetales bacterium | reverse complement strand
CGGATGACCTCGCCGGGTTCGATGAAGGCGGGGACGCGGACGCGGGCGCCGGTATCGAGGGTGGCGTCCTTGGGCTGATTGGTCGCGGTCGAACCCTTGACCACGGGCGGCGTGTCGGCCACGGTCAGCTCGACGACGTGCGGCAGCTCGACGCTGATGATGGTGCCCTCGTGGATCTGGGCGCTCACTTTCTCGTTGGACTTGAGATACTGGGTCGAGTCTCCGAGCAGCTCCTGGCTGACGTGCACCTGATCGAACGTGGTCGTGTCCATGAAGATGTAGTCGTTCCCGTCGTGGTAGAGGTACTCGTACTCGGCACTGTCGACGTATGGCGTCTCCACTCGCTCGTCCACGTTGAAGCGAACGTCGATGACCTGGCCGCTCTTGAAGTTCTTCAGCTTGGCCTGGATGTAGCTGCGCTTGTTGCCCTTGGTCACGTGCGTGGAGTCGTGCACGGTGTACATGGTGTCGTCGTGCATGATGGTCCGACCCTTGCGAAGGTCGATGGCCTTGATCATGGTTCGCTTTGCCTTTCGTCTTACATGTCCAGGAAGTTCTTGAGCAGCTTCGGCCCCTCGTCGGTCAGGAAGCTCTCCGGGTGAAACTGCACACCCTCCAGCGGCCACTGCTTGTGCCGGATGCCCATCAGCTCGTTCTGATCGGTCCAGGCGGTCACCTCGAACTCGTCGCTGAGCGTCTCCCGTTCGATCACGAGCGAGTGGTATCGGGTCGCGGTGAACGGAATCGGCAGGCCGCGGAAGATCGTTCGCCCGTCGTGGTGGATCTCGCTCGTCTTGCCGTGCATGAGCCGGTCGGCCCGGACGATGTCGGCCGAGTAGGCGAATCCGATGCACTGGTGCCCGAGGCACACGCCGAGGATCGGCAACCGGCCCGCGAACCGCTTGATCACGTCGCAACTGACGCCGCCCTCGTGGGGCGTGCACGGGCCGGGCGAAACGATGATGTGGTCCGGGTTGTCGGCCTCGATCTCGTCCGGCGTGACCTTGTCGTTGCGGTAGACCTTCATCTCCCGCGACGCATCCAGCTCACCGATGCGCTGCACGAGATTGTAGGTGAACGAGTCGTAGTTATCGATAATGACGATCAACGTCAGTCGCCTGAACCCGGGCGTCTCACACGCATCACCCCGACCACGTGGACGTGGCACCGCGTGCATCCAATGGAACACGCGGATGATAGAATCGGCGTCCTATTCAGGCAAGCGCGGCGGATGCCGACGGACATCGAGACGCACACGCGCTCCGCTCGTTGACAGCTCCCTGCGGCGTGCTATGATCCGGCTGGTATCGGACCTTCGTTGGTACGCCGATCTGACAGGAGAACACGTCATGATGCGATGGAGCGCACGAGTCACCCCCCTGATCCTGGCCGCGGTGCTGGTCACGGGTTGCCAGAACAACAAGAAGCAGGACGAGGTGGCCCAGGTCCCGGATGAGACCGCGAGTTCGTTGGACGCGCTCGCGCCGGTGGACTCGACGGCGTCGTCCTTGATGCCGGCGGACGAACCGGCCGCGCAGCCGGCGGCGCAGTATGAGGCCCCGGCAGCCGAGCCGGTCGCACACTCGCCCAACGTGCACGTCATGAAGCCGAAAGACACGCTCTACTCCCTGGCGGTCAAGTACTATAGCGACGGGAAACAGTGGCGGCGCATCCTCGAAGCCAACAAGGCGCGGATCAGCGATCCGAAGAAGATCCCGGTGGGAACCAAGCTCATCATCCCGTAGCGCCACCGGCGGCGAACGGCAGCGGGGTCCGGCTCGACAGTCCGGTCCAGTACGTGAAGGGCGTCGGTCCGCGCCGCGCGGAGCAACTGGCCGGACTCGGGGTACGGACGGTCGGCGACCTGATCACGCACTTCCCGTCTCGCTACGAGCACGAAGGCGAAGCGCAATCCATCGACACCCTCCGGCTCGACGAGAAGGCCACAGTGATCGGCCAATTGCGCTCGGTGCGCCGGCGTGGCGGCGGTCGCGGGCTGTCGCTACTCGCCGACGTCGAGGATCCGACCGGGCGATGCTATGTCCGATGGTTCCACCCCGGGAATCTGCTGCAACGGCTGACCGCCGGCATGGTTCTTCGCGTACACGGCAAGGTGGGTGAGTACAACGAGCGGGCGATCTTCATCAATCCGAAGTTCGAGGTTCTGCCCGACGACGAACGGCAACCCGAGACCGAATCGGAACGTCTGGTGCCGGTCTATCCGGCAACGGCCGGACTCGACAGTCGCGCCATCGCGCGGGCGGTCGGCAACATCCTGCCCTCAGTTCTGACGCAAATCGACGAGGTGTACGACGACGCGCACCGGCGGCGCCGGGACCTCCCCCCCCGCCGCACGGCGTTCGAGCGGATTCACGTTCCGACGTCGGCCGACGACGCGGAGGTAGCGAGGCGGCGGCTCGCGTACGACGAGTTGCTGCTCATGCAGTTGGCGCTGCAGTTCCGACGCCGCCATCAGCAGACCGTGGCCACGGCGGCGCCTTTGCCGTGCAGTGACAAGATCGACCAGCGCATCCGGGCCCGGTTCCCCTTCAGTCTGACGGCCGCTCAGGATCGCGCGGTGGCCGAGATTGCCGCCGACCTGGCCCGAGCCCGGCCGATGAACCGGTTGCTTCAGGGTGACGTGGGGTGCGGCAAGACCGCGGTGGCACTGTACGCCCTGCTCGTGGCTATCGCGAATCGGCGGCAGAGTGTGCTGATGGCCCCGACGGAGATCCTGGCCGAGCAGCACTTCCGGCAGGTAGACCACTTCCTCGAGGGCAGCCGGGTGCGGCGGGCCCTGCTCATCGGGGCGATGAAGCAGAGTGAGCGGACCGCGTTGCGAGAGCAGATCGCAGCGGGCGAGGTCGACCTGGCCGTAGGCACGCACGCGCTGCTCAGCGAAGGCGTCGCGTTCAAGTCGCTGGGCGTGGTGGTCGTGGACGAGCAGCACAAGTTCGGCGTGCGGCAGCGGGCGTCGATCCGCTCGAAGGGCGAGACGCCCCACTACCTGGTGATGACGGCCACGCCGATTCCGCGGACGCTGGCGATGACCGCATTCGGCGATCTGGACGTCTCGGTAATCGACGGCCTGCCACCGGGCAGAAAGGCCGTGCCGACCATGGCCGTCCCGTCGGACGCGGCGGACGACGTATGGCACCTGACCCGCGAGCGACTCAGCGCCGGCGAGCAGGCCTACATCGTCTATCCGGTGATCGACGAGTCCGACGCCCTACCGCTGCGGGCGGCGACCAAGGAGGCCGAACGGCTCGCGAACGGCGTGTTCCAGGGGCTTGGCGTAGGACTCGTGCATGGCCGGATGAAGACCGACGAGAAGGAGCAGGTCATGTCACGCTTCGCGGCCGGCGAGTTCTCGGTGCTCGTGGCCACGACCGTGATCGAGGTCGGCATCCACGTGCCCAACGCCACGATCATGATCGTCGAGCACGCCGAGCGGATGGGCCTATCGCAGTTGCATCAGCTTCGAGGCCGCGTCGGCCGAGGCCGCAAGGGCGGGCTGTGCGTGTTGCTCTACGAGAAGACCACCGAGACGGCCGACGACCGACTGCGCGTGCTGTGCGAGACGAACGACGGCTTCCGCATCGCCGAGGAAGACTTGCGCATTCGCGGTCCGGGCGAATTGCTCGGTACCCGCCAGCATGGGCTGCCGGAGTTGAAAATCGCTGATCTTGGGCGAGACTACGAGTTACTGCGAACCGCTCGGCAAGACGCCGGCGACATGCTCGCAGCCGATCCGACGTTGTCACATCCGCGCCACGCCCGGTTGCGCGACGCGGTGTGGCGCCACTACGCAGATGTGGTGGCGCTCGTCGATGTGGGGTGAACGATGTCATCGAATCCATGCCGGACCGAACGAGGGTGCCCCATCCTTCGCGGCCGTTTGCGAAGGGTGGGGGACAGATACATGGCCTTCGAGGTAGCAGCCTGGCTGATCGTGGCGGCAGCGCCGACGTACGGTGCCGAGACCGCAGGCGGCCAGGACGTCGGCCAGGGCGCCAGAGACGCCACACCGTTCCTGCCGGATGTTTTCTCTTACCGGCTGGCGTATCGCCCGCAGATCGACCTGAACGGCAAGTGGGCGTTCCGGCGCGATCCGGACGGACACGGTACGAACGAAGGCTGGCATACCGGCGCCGGCTCGTTTGCCGACACCGTCGTCGTGCCCGGCGCACCGCAGGCGCAGGGCTTCGGGAAACCCACGGCGAAGCAGAAGACGGCGTTCCTCGAACCGTACTGGATGCGGCGGACGTTTCGCTGCCCGAAGCTGAGACCCGACGAACGGCTGTGGCTGCGCATCGGGGGAATCCTTCCGGCCGCCGAGGTGTATACCAACGGTGCGCGAGTCGGCTTCACCAAGAGCTCGCGCACGCAGCAGCGCGTCGACATCACGCGACACGTCAGACCGGAAACCGACAACCTGATCGCCATCAAGGTCCGCGACTTCCCAGAGGTGCGGATGTGCGGGCTACTGGAGTGGAACGAGGGTACGGCCACGTGGTCGGGGGCCTACCGGCCGATCTACTGCGAGGTCGCGCACCGGGTGTCCGTCGTCGATCTCTACGCGCAACCGACGCTGTCCGCCGGATCGGTGCATGTGACCGTTGACCTCACCGAAGCGTCGGACGAGCCGCTGCGTTTGGTCGCGGAGGTCAAGGACGGTGACCGCGCGATCGGGCAATCGACCGTGATGGTGCCCGCCGGGAAGACAAGGGCCGAAGCGGAGGTGAAGCTCGGCGACTTCGAGCCCTGGTCGCCGGATCATCCCAAGCTCTACCGGCTCGAGGTGTCGCTCGAGAGGGAGGGGAACGCCGCGGAAATCGACAAGGTCGGCGTCCGCTTCGGTATGCGCGAAATGCGGGTCGAGGGCACGAAGTTCTTTCTGAACGGTGAGCCGATCTTTCTGAATGTCTACGGCGAGGACCACTACTACCCGGAAACGCTGTGCCCGCCGTGGGACATCGACTGGTACCGGCCCCGGTTGAAGCGGGCCCGGGCGTACGGGATGAACGGCACCAAGGGCTGCGTCGAGACCATCACCCAGGACTACCTCGAGGCGGCGGACGAAGCCGGGATCATGGTCATCCAGGAGATGCCGTTCGGTCTGTCCACGCTGCGAGCGAACCGCTACACGATCGACGAACCGTTCCGCGAGTACTACTCGGACGAGTTGGACGGCTTGGTCCGAGTCAGCCGGAACCACGCCAGTGCCGTCGCGTACAGCATGTCCAGCGAGTTGGAGTTCAGCAAACAGACGCAGGCATCGTTCGACTTCTTCAGCCGGCAGCTCCCGCAACAGACCCGACAGCTTGCGCCGCACGCGCTGGTCATCGACTGCACCGGTTACGTCACGACCGAGGCGACCAAGAAGGGCAAGCGCGTCACGGACTTCTATGCTTCCATCCACCCAAAGTGGATGAAGGACGTGCTCGACGAGGCGGACATGCCGACGGACGGCAAGCATCCGACGATCCTGCATGAGTACAACTGGTGGAGCTGCTACCCCGACCCGGCGGACCGCGACAAGCACGTCAGCATGCAGTTGAAACCCTTCTGGCTGGATACGCTGGAGCGCACCGCTTGGGCCAACGGCCAGGGCGAACTGATCCGTACATACCGCAAGAACTCGCTGTGGTTGCAGACGCTCGCCCGGAAGGACGGGATCGAGTACGCACGACGAAACCCCGGCGTCGAGGGGTACATCCTGTGGCTGCTCGTCGACTTCGGGCACTGGTCGGAGGGCCTCCTCGACGACTTCTGGGACCCGAAGAACGTCTCACCGGCCGAGTTCCTGAAGTCCAACGGCCAGACCGTGATTCTCCTGGCCAAGGAGGGCGATCGCTGTTTGACAATGGGTGAGCAGGCGGAGATTCCGCTCGCGGTGAGCCATTACGGCGCACCCAACCTGGACGATGCGGTGTTGCGATGGACTGTCGCAGGCGGGCCGGCCCAGGCGGCGGGCGAGCTGCAACTCGCCCAGGTCGTACCTGGTGCGTTTACCCAGGCGGGGGCCGCCCGCTTCGCGCTGCCGCCAGCGCCCAAGGCATACAAGATCGAGCTGCGCACCACCTTGCACAAGGACGGAACACTCATCAACTCAAACGACTGGTCGTTCTGGACCTTTCCCGAAGCGGCATCCGAACTGCGCGGCGCCGCCGGGCCGGGCGCGGCCGGCAAGACCATCTCCGGCGGTGTGTTCCTGCGCCTGGGCGCGGCCCGCAGTGCGGTGATCGCCGAGGATACGCCGCTCGTCGTCGCCGATGCGGTGGATGATGCGCTGGTCGAGTACGTGAGCGCCGGCGGCGCATGCCTCCTGTCGAGCCGAGGGGCGGTGATTGAGAACACGGCCAAGTTCTACGGCATCTTCCGCACGATTCCGTGGAACGCAGGCACGAGCGGGAACTCGGGAACGGTGATCAGCCACCACCCGGCCATGGCCGCGTTCCCGCACGAAGGCGTGTGCGACCTGCCGTTCCTCCACATGCTCAAGGGCTACCTGCCCATGGAGTTCAGCCCGCTCCGGCAATACGGTGTGGCCCCCATCATTCGAGGCATCGACCACTACCTCGCCAACCGCAACAATGCGTATCTGCTCGAATTCAGGGTAGGTAACGGCAAGGTACTCGTCACAAGTCTCGGAGTCCTTCCAAACCTCGCGAAACGCATCGAAGTCCGCCACCTGTTCGGCAGTCTGCTCAACTACACACAGAGCCCGCGCTTCGCGCCGGTTGCGGACGTTCCACGGGATGTCTTCCAACGGCTGTTCAGCCCACGACCCAAGACCGACGCAGTGAAAAAAACGCCATGATCCCGCATTGCCGGATTCCCTGAACTGCGAGGCGAACCGTGCACGGTGGAAGAGGAAGCCGCACGGCGATTGCGCCGCCGGACACGAGTGTTCCGCCAGCCCGTCAGAAGGTGTACAATCACGTCGATGCGTCCGCGTTGAAGCGCGCAACGACTCCCTTGCCTTTCTGATGGGAGCGTCCACATGCCATGTCATCCAGTCGCACGAATTGGTGGTTTGGTGCTGTCGGTTTCGATCGCGTGCGGTCTGCCCGGAATCGCCAAAGCCGCAGACCCGTGTCCCGTTTGTATCGATGACGCCGATTGCAGCGATAGTATCGCCTGTACGGACGATCGATGCGACAACGGGACATGCGTTCGGACGAGCAACTGCCCCGACGGGCAGGCCTGCAATGGCGACACGGGGCAGTGCGAGCCCGCCCCGGCCCGGGACTTCACGCTCATCGCCCTGCCGGACACGCAGAACTACCCGCAAGTCTACCCGGAGGTTTTCACCGCCCAGACGGAATGGATCGCCAACAACCGGAACGCACTGAACATCGTCTTCGTGGCCCATTTGGGCGACCTCGTTCAGAACGGCGACGAGCAGCTCCAGGAATGGCGGGATGCGGATGCGGCCATGAGCCTGGTCGAGGACCCGCTCGCGACCATGCTGCCGGAAGGCATCCCATACGGGATCGCCGTGGGCAATCACGATCAGTCTCCGAACGGTAGTCCGGGCACGATCGGCGACGAGGGCGCAACGACCACGACCTACAACCAGTTCTACGGCATGGGGCGATTCCACAATCGGCGCTACTACGGCAGCCACTACGGGATTAACAACGACAACCACTATGCGCTGTTCGATGCGGCCGGCATGGGCTTCATCGTTGTCTTTCTGGAGTACTCCCTGTCAGACACCTTGCTCCGCCGGTACGTCCTCGCCTGGGCCGACAACGTGCTGCAAATGTACAGCAACCGGCGGGCCATCGTCGTCAGTCATGGCATCATCCGTCCGGGGAATCCCCCCCCGTGGCTCCCATACGGTCAGGCCATCTACGACGCCCTCAAGGGCAACCCGAACCTGTTCCTGATGCTCTGCGGCCATTGGAGTGAAGAGGGTCTGCGTACCGACACGTACGCGGGGAATACTCTCTACTCCCTGGTCTCCGATTACCAGAACCGCCCGTTCGGCGGCAACGGTTGGCTCAGAATCCTCGAGTTCTCGCCCACGAACGACGAGATTCGCGTGAAGACGTACTCACCGTGGCTTGATCAGTACGAG
>CAYMME010000425.1:0-8129 GCA_964391465.1 uncultured Planctomycetales bacterium | reverse complement strand
ACGGGCGCGGTTCGGATCAGATAAGCCTCGACAACTCTGAGACACTACACTAGGTCCGCGGTGGCGAATGCATTTGAGCCCTGAAGGGGCGCCGCTTGCGCTTGTTCCTTCGCCGTGCGACTCGCGCACGTGCTGTATTCGGCGAGAGTGCGTCGCCCTTTCAGGGCTCTGTGATCACGGGTTCCAACACTACCACAGGGCTTGCGCCCTGGGCTAACCACCCTTCGCCCCCTCCGGGGGCTGGACCGGCGCGGCCGCACTCTTCTTCTGCCTCCTGACTCCTCCCCCGTGACATCCCTCGCTCATCTCCCTTACAATCCCTGCGGGTCAATCCGGTTCTGATGCGTTGAGTGTTCCGCTTGGAGGAGTCTGCATGACAACCAGTCTGATTGTGGGTACGTTACTCGTCGGCTTCCATGCCCCGGTGCCGAGCGCCGAGGACTGGCCCCGTTTTCGCGGCCCGGACGGCAGCAACCGCACGCAGGAGACCGGCCTGCCCCTGACCTGGAGCGAGCGCGAGAACGTGGTGTGGAAGACGAAGCTGCCGGGCTACGGAGCGTCCAGCCCGATCACGCTGGGCGACCGGATCTTCCTGACCGCGTACAGCGGCTACGGCGAGGGCGAGCCGGGGCCGGACAAGGCCGGGCTGCGCCAGCATGTGATCTGCCTGGACCGCAAATCAGGCAAGGTCGTGTGGAACAAGCACACGCAGGGCAACCCGAAGGAGCGCGACTACGGCGGCTACATCGCGCTGCACGGCTACTCGTCCGGCTCGGCGGTCACCGACGGCGAGACCGTATACGCCTTCTTCGGCAGCTCGGGAGTCGTCGCGTACTCGCTCACCGGCGAGCCGCTGTGGACGGCGCAGGTCGGGTCCGAGACGCACCAGTGGGGGTCCGGTTCCTCGCCCATCGTGTACGACAATCTCCTCATCGTGAACGCCAGCGTCGAGAGCGCGTCACTCATCGGGCTCAACCGCAAGACCGGGAAGGAAGTCTGGCGGGCCGGTGACATCATCCAGTCGTACAGCACGCCGATCATCATCGACGGCACCGGCGGCCAGAAGGAACTCGTCTTGCACAGCCGCCGGCGACTCAGCGGATTCAACCCGAGCACGGGCAAGGAGCTGTGGCGCTACGACCCGGAGGTCGATCACTACATCTGCCCGAGCGTCGTCGCGCACGAGGGAATCATCTACGCCATCTGCGCCCGCACGAACAAGTTCGTGGCCGTGCGCAGCGGCGGCCGGGGCGACGTGACCAAGACCCACACGGTCTGGGCGAGCGAGGGCTGGTCGAACGTGCCGTCGCCCGTGTACCACAAGGGGTATCTCTACTGGCTCAGCGACCGGGGAATCGCGAACTGCGTCGAGGCCAGAACCGGGAAGCGCGTGTACAAGGAGCGTGTGCCCGACAGCGGCAAGGTGTACGCGTCGTTTCTCCTGGCCGAGGGCAGGCTCTACGCGGTGAGCCGCGAGAACGGGACCTTCGTCCTGGCCGCTTCGCCCGAGTTCAAGCAACTCGCTCACAACGTGATCGCGAACGACGACAGCATCTTCAACGCCAGCCCGGTCGCCAGCCGCGGCCAACTGCTCTTGCGTTCGGACAAATACCTCTACTGCATCGGCGAGTAGGGTCCGCTTCGCGGACCACACGATCGCGACCGCGGACCGTATGGGCAAGACGTCGTCGGCCGGCGGTGGTGGGCAGGAGGCGGGGCCCGACTACTTCACGTGCGCGTCGACCAGTTGCATGGCGGCCTCGGTCAGAAGGCGTCCTGCGTTTTCGTCCACGCGGGAGACAGCTTGCTCGTAACCGCCGGTGTGCTTGGCCCGCGGCGTGACGATGTAACCGAGGTAGTCGTTGGCGTAGCCGACGAGCATCATCGATCGGTCCTTCGTCTGCCGGGCGCGCTGCTTCATCTCGAGCGCGTACTCGACGAACATCTCGCCCGGAACACCCACCAGCACCAGCGGAGCGATCTGCACGACGTGAACCGACATGTGTCCGGCCTCCTGGAAGACCGCCGGTTTCTGGGCGGCGAATCGGGCCATCATCATGGTGGTTTGGGCCGAATCCGCGTCGCGCTCGAGCCGACCGACGGCGGACCGCGGCGCGCCGGCAGCTTTCGCGTCGGCGTATGCCTTCTTCGCGTCGGCCAGTTGTTTCTCGGCATCCGGCGGCGTCGGCAGCTTGCGCGGCTGCACCTCGACCGGCTGGAACCGCGAGTACAGTCGCGCATCGCTCGTGGGCCGGATCATCTCGGCCGTCTTGATCACCTCGCCGGCCAGCACGCGGCCGAGCCGCTCGACTTCGAGATACGGATCGCCGCTGCGATGCACGGTGACATCGCCGCAGGCCCCTTGCGTGAACATCGCCACGCCGCCCAGCACATCCTCGACCGTCGTCTCGGCGTAGCCGGGATACTCGCCGCTGATGCGCAGGTTCCTCTCGCCGAGGATGACCGGATGCCCGGTGAAGTTGAACAGGACGGCAATGACCTTGCGCGACCCGGCCTGGGTGACCTTCAGCACGCCGACCTCCGGGTCAATCACCGTCCCGTTGTTCTGCTGACGATTGCGGGTGGCGTCATCCAACCGGCCGGAGCGGAACCCGACCTGCGCCGGGGCAAGGTTCGCATGCGCGTCGACGACGGTCTGCGTAATCTCCTTGATGAGGAAGTCCAGCAAGGGCGCATCGAAGTCATGCCCGTAGTGGGAGACCCGCTGAAAGCCGGAAGGCCCCGAGTGTGTGTGGCTGGCCGAGATGAGCACGTTCCCGCCCGGAATCCCGGTCTGCTTCTCGATGCGCTCGCGGCACGTGGCGACCAGCTCGCCGGTCACGCCGATCATGTCAACCGTCACCACCGCGAGCCGCGTCGTCCCGTTGTCACAGACGAGGGCCCGGGCATGAATCGGCGCGTGCACGCCGGTGAACTTCTCGTGCCGGTCGAAGAAGCCGGCCATGCGCGTGGGAAACGGCGGCACAATGCTCCGCCGCGCCGCCCCGGCCCGCAAACCGGCTTCGCCGGCGTCTGCGGCAAACGAAGCACGATCGATCGACGTTGCGAAACCAACGACGAGACAGGCAACGAAGGACTTCCTGATCAAGCTGAGCATGAAGACGGCCTCCCAAGACGATGGACGCGCGCAAAGAACGACCCGGCCATTGTCGGACCGGGCCTTCCTCACTTCAAGCGTTTCGCCTCATCGGTAGGCGACACCAACTCTGCTTGCGGATCACGGAGTGACCCTACCCCGGCTTCGCTTCCTCCCAGATGGCCTGACACACGCCGCCCGGGGCCAGGAAGACGAGGAACGCACCGTGACCGGGGACTTCCATGCGCGGGACGATGACCTTGCCGCCGGCGGCCTCGATCTCCTTGCCCTTGGCGTCGAGGTCCTCGACCAGAATGTAGTTGAGCGTGCACGGGCCGGGCTCCTGGTCGGTGACCTTCCGCATGCCGCCGCCGGGCTGGCCGCCCGTGTCGATCAGATGATATGTCCCCTCGGGGCCGGGCATCGCACTGAACTTCCAGCCGAAGATCTTCTCGCAAAAGGCCTGCGTGGCCTGCGGGTCCTCGGTCGACAGCTCGAAGTGACACAATTCGCCGGGTTTCGCGGGTGATTCCGCCATGACTCAATCTCCTCGTTTCGTAATGCCAAACGATCGTGTATTCGTTGCAGCCCTTCGCTGCGGGCACGGCGTTTAGCGGGAGCCGCAGGCGACCGCGTATCCCGAGCCGCAGGCGACAGTGTATCCGTGGAGGCGACAGCTTACGCCGAGCCCCCCCCTGCCGGAACGGGACTTGTACACGAAGCCCCACCCGCGAGAAAGCCACAATATTCCGTCCGGGCCCGCCTTTCTTTCGTCCGTGAACGGCCAACGTGCGTCTGATATGAATAGACGTGACACGAGAGCCGACGGCGATGGATGTAACGGACAGTGAGCTGATTGAGCGCTTCCGGCAGGGAGAGCGCAACGCGTTCGAGCAGATCGTGCTGCGCTGGGATACCCGCGTGCTCAACCTCGCCTACCGGCTGTCATCCGACCCGGAGGAGGCCCGCGAGATCCGGCAGATGGCGTTCCTGCGCGCCCACGGCGGGCTGGGGACGTTCAACGGCCGGGCCCGGTTCTCGACGTGGCTGCACCAGGTGGTGCTGAACATCTGGCGCGACCGCGTGCGGCGGCGGGCGCGACGACGCCGGGCGATGGAGTCCGCGCCGCAGGTTCGGGCGGCGCGAACATCCGTGCTGCCTTGCCCGGCCGAGGCGTCGCAGAAGAAGGAAGCCAGCACAATCGTGGCCGACGCGGTGGCCGCCCTGCCCGAGGCCGAGCGCGAGGTCGTGGTGCTGCGGCACTACGAAGGGCTGACCTTCGCCGAAATCGGAGAACTGCTCGAAGCACCGGCTTCGACGGTCAAGGCGCGAATGCATCGCGGCATGTGCCGGCTGCGCGAGCGCCTGAAGGACCTGGACCTATGACAGACCAAAGTCCACCGACAATGACATGCGCGGAAGCGGAGCAGGAGATCGTCGCTCTGCTCTACGACGAACTGACCGCCGACCAACAACAGGCGGTCGAGGCGCATATCGCGTCATGCCCGCAGTGCCGAGCCACTCAGGACGCGCACGGCAGGACCATGCAGCAGTTGGACACGTGGCCGGCGATGGATACGCCCGCCGACGCCCGCACGCTGACCGCCCTGGCCGAGGCGAAGGCACAGTCGCGGTTCTGGAAGATGCGTCCGGCGCTGATCGGCGTGGCGGCAGCGGTCGTTCTGTTCGTGATTCTCACCAGCCTTGGCACCACGGCCGAGTATCGCGATGGGCGACTGACGCTGGCGATCGGCCGGGATGAGGCGCCCTCGCAACCAACCGACGAGGCCGGCGAGACGGAGGCCATGAAGCAATGGGTGCGGGCAGCCGTACGCGAAGAAGTCGAGCAAGGCATGGCCGCCGTCATTGCGGCCGTACGCGAAGACCTGGCCGACTGGGATCTGCGCCAGGAGCAGGGGCGCCGGCTGCTGGCCCGCGCGGCGGACTGGAGCCGGGAGAGCGATCGGCAGCAGTACGCGGAGGCATTACACCTGCTCGCCCGCGACGTGGCCCTGACCACGAACGAGATGGCGGAGGGAATGGACGCAGTAATCCAGTTGGTATCCAGCCAGGGCGTGCCGGGGGCGGCCGGGCCCTGAGAACAAGGAGAGTTACGGTGAACACTTCGTTACGAACGATGATCGTGTGGTTGGCGGCTGCCGGGTTCGCACTCATGCCGGCCGCGGCGCTGGCCCAGAGGGCGGCACCCGCGGCGACGGTCGCAGCATCGGCCCAGGAGGCGGCACCCGCGGCTGCGGTCGCGGCACCGGCTGCCAGGGCCGTGGCGCCCGTACAGGAGGTCGAGCTGGAGGTCGCGGCGGCGGTTCAGAAGGCTGTGACGCCGGCTCGAGAGCACGACTTCGAAGCGCTGGCCGAAGACGTGGAGGTCATGCGCCGTATCCTGGTCGAGTCGTTGCGCGACCACTACGAGGCGATGGCGACGGTGGACGCACCGGAGGCAGCGGCACTCCAGCAGAGGAAGACAGCACTGGAGCAGGATCTGTCTGTCGCGGCAAGAGAGGGATACCTGCTCACACACCCGGGGATCTCCGGTCCGAACAGCGTGCTGGCACGCTACCGCGCAGTGGCAGGTCAGGTCGCACACGCCGACGAGTTTCGCGCCCAGGGATTCTGTATCCCCGGCTCCGGTGTGTTCTTCACGCTTGATGTGGCCGTGCCGCTCAAGATGGTCAAGGAACCGGCACCGAACGACGAGAACGCGAGCACCGACGCATGGGAAGCCGCCAAGCGCGCAGTGCAACAGGGGGCGCCGCTCGCCCCGCGGACCGCCGGCGCCAAGCCCGAGCGGTGGGTGATGGATCCCGATGCCACCGCAGGCGTGATCGATGCAATCCTGGACGCGATCGCCGAACACGGCTGGCGGATCGAGCAACTGCGGCCGAGCGAAGTCATCACGGTAGCAGTCCGGTTCACCGCTCCGGGTGGGGGTGGGCATGGTGGCTTCAGCCGAGGACGCGCCAGTCGCGAGTACGACCGTGCGCTCGATCTGCTCATCAGGTCGCAGAGCGACGCCTCCGCGGCAAGAGGCGTCACGCCGCGCCACGTGATGATTCAGGCGTCGAAGAAGAACCTCGACGCGATCCATGCCGGACGCCTCGACCGCAAGACATTCAAGAAGCAGGTGCGGACGGTAGAGTACACGTCGATGGCGGCCGCCGGACCGGCCCGTGAGGTACTGCCCACCGTCCTGCCCACGACGGGGGGCCCGGGCGTCCTGCCCCCGACGGCGGGCGAGGCCCCGGTCGTGATCGAGAAGAGGAACGAGCCATCCCGCACAACCAAGTCTCGGTCGAGACGGTGATACGTCCGGGGCTCAGCCGTGGTGCAGCCCAGCGTGGTGTCTCGAGGTTTGCGGGGCGCACACCGAGACGCGACCGTTAGGGAGCGTGCGATGCCAGCAAGTACGTGCTTCGCGTGCTCTTAATGCCGCAAGATGATGTCTCTGGGTGCCACGGGCGGCTTGCCCGCCCGTGTCTTCCTGTGAAGGCACTGGCAGGCAAGCTGCCAGTGGCACCCGACGCCAAGCATGCACCGCGCCGTGGGCTGGTCTCTTACGCCGCTCCGCGGCTTGTGGGTTGCGGGCGAGGGGCGATCGAGGCATCTTCCGACGTGCAATCTAGTCCGGTCGGTGGGCGAGGAATCGGCTTGCCGTCCAGTTCTCGAATTCCCTCGTCATGGCTTTGACCATTTCCGGTGCGGTGCCGGCGAGGTCGTGCTCCATCTCCGGGTCGGTGGACACGCGGTAGAGGCTTGGCGAACCCGGCGAGCTCAGTTCCAGCAGATACCCGTCGGCGTACACGGAGTCGATCCACGTCAGCCAGCGGTTCAGGTTCGTCCGGAGTTCCAGACGCAGCGTGATCGACATGCTGGAGATGGCCGCACCGTGCGTTCGGGACACGCTCAGCCTGCGGCGAACAGGATCGTCTTCGCTCAGGGGAAGGGCATGGGCACGCGTGACATGCGGCGGCATGTCCGCCCCGGCGAGGTCCATGATCGTCGCGAAGATGTCCACCGGCTGCACCGGCGCATCGATGCGTCGGCCCTCGACGCCGCCCGGCGGGCGAACGATGAGCGGCACGTGCAGCAGCTTGTAGTGCGCACTGGCGGTGTGATGCACGATGTCCCACTCGCCGAACAGCTCACCGTGGTCGGAGGTCACGATGACCCACGTGTTCTCGAACACGCCGGCCGCGCGCAACAGCTCGACAAGGTCGCCCATCATTTCGTCCTGGTACGCGACCTCGGCGTCGTAGAAGCGCCGCAGCAACGCCACCTGCTCGTCGGTGTAGACGCCGGGCAATCCGCACGCGCGAGCGGCCATGGCATCCCGACTCTGCGGCATGGCGTGGTAGGCCTCGCGATCCTCCGGTGTCAGGTAGGCCCGCGCGCAGAGCGGCGTCGGCGTGTAGGGGTTGTGGGCCTCGAAGTAGTTCACGAACGCGAAGAACGGACGGGTCGCGCCGTTGTCCGCGGCGAAACGCCGGCGCAGAAGCCAGTTCGTCCACGCCGAGCCGCCGTCCCAGCCGACCTCGCCCGGCAGCCCGATCCAGGTCGCGGCCTGTCGCCCTGCTCCACAGCGCAGGAACAGATGCCACAGACACAGATAGCCGTCTTCGGCGATCTCCGTGAAGGCGTCGAATCCGCGCCCGAAGCCGCTCGCGTCGTCCAGGATGTGGTTGTTGGAAATCGCGAACGTGGAGTAGCCGCGCTCGCCCAGTAGCTCTGACAGCACGGGGTACCGATCGTCGAGCGCGTAGTGGGCCCAGCTCGTGCCGTGCACGTCAGGATACAGTCCGGTGAACAGGCTGGCGTGGGCCGGTAGCGTCCACGGCGCGGTGCTCATGGCCTCGGTGTAGGTGACGGACGATTCGGCCAGTCGGTCGAGATTGGGCGTCAGCTTGCTGTCGCCGTACGCGCCCAGACAGTCGGCCCGAACCGTATCAAGCACCACGAGCAGAACGTTCGGCGGTCGATTCCCGGCCGGTGCGTCGGCGGCGCAGGCCGCGCGGAG
>CAYMME010000424.1:0-8170 GCA_964391465.1 uncultured Planctomycetales bacterium | reverse complement strand
GCTCCGTGGTAGACTCAATCCCGAGCCGCTGCGGCTCACGCGCCCCTTCGGGGCTTGATGGCTTCTGCGATCGTTGACCCAGGGCTTGCCCCGGCTCGCGCCGGGCTGCCCCCTGGGCTAACCACCCGTCGCTCCTCCGGAGCTGCATCGCGTGCTGGCCTTGCCGCTTGCGTCAGGTTGTGCGATGCTCTGTGGCTCACGCTACGAATACCGACAGGAGACGGCAATGAAGACTCGGGAACTTGGCGAGGGCGGACTGACGGTTTCGTCAATCGGGCTGGGCTGCATGAGCATGTCCGCCGTCTATGGCCGCGGGGACGACGACGAATCGATCGCCACGATCCACCGCGCCCTCGATCTGGGCGTGTGCTTCCTGGACACGGCCGACGTGTACGGGGCGGGAACGAACGAGACACTGGTGGCCAAGGCGATTCGCGATCGTCGCGATGAGGTCGTGCTCGCGACCAAGTTCGCGGCGTTGTTCGGTGATAGCGGCCCGGGGGTCTGCGGCAAGCCCGAGTACGCGCGCACGGCATGCGAGGCCAGCCTGCGTCGTCTCGGCGTCGACGTGATCGACCTGTACTACCTGCACCGCGTCGACCCCGACACGCCCATCGAGGAGAGCGTCGGGGCCATGGCCGAGCTGGTCACCGAGGGCAAGGTCCGACACCTCGGACTCTCCGAGGCCGCACCGAAGACGATTCGCCGCGCTCACGCCGTGCATCCGATCACCGCCCTGCAAAGCGAGTACTCGTTGTGGACGCGCGACCACGAGGCCGAGGTGCTGCCGACGTGCCGCGAGCTGGGCATCGGGTTCGTGGCCTACTGCCCGCTGGGACGCGGTTTCCTCACCGGACAGATCAAGACGCCGGACGACCTCGACGCCGACGACTGGCGACGCAACAACCCGCGGTTCGAGAAGGAGAACTTCCAGCGCAACCTGGCCCTCGTCGATCGCATCAAGGAGATGGCCGCGCAGAAAGGGTGCAAGCCGTCACAACTCGCCATCGCCTGGCTGCTCGCGCAAGGCCCGGACATCGTGCCCATTCCCGGCACCAAGCGCCGCACCTACCTCGAAGAAAACGCGGCCGCCGCAGACGTGGAACTCACTCCCGCCGACCTGAGCCGCATCGCCGAACTGGCCCCGCCCGGTGTCGCCGTCGGACCGCGCTATCCGGAAGAGATGATGAAGCGCGTGAATCTCTGACGTCGGGCAGCACGGCCAAGGCCGGGCCGAATCAATCGCGTTGCCCGGTGACGCCTCCTCGTCCTTCAGTGACACCCGATCGCCGACTCCGTACGATGCGCCCGAAGGGAGCCAGATCCATGCGTGATTCGTGGTTGGCTGTTGTGTCGACGGTCTGTGTTGCTGCTTGCGCGCTGAGCACACCACCGGCTGCGCTCGCGGCGGAGCGTCCGAACATCGTGTTCCTCTTCGCCGACGACCTCGGCTACGGCGACCTTGCGTGCTACGGCGCCCCCGACGTGCGAACGCCGCACCTTGACCGGCTGGCCGACCAGGGCGTCCGGTTCACGCAGCACTACGCCAACGGGCCCGAGTGCTCGCCCACGCGCACGGCCCTGATGACCGGGCGGTACCAGCAGCGAGTAAGCGGACTGGAGTGCGCCATCGGCACCGGCAACGTCGGCCGATACGACCACGCGATCCGCCGGGCCGAGAGGCACGACCTCGGGCTGCCTGTCGAGCGGGCGGTGCTGGCCCGCGCGATCAAGGCTCGCGGCTACGCGACGGCCGCCTTCGGCAAGTGGCACCTCGGTTACGACGCGAAGTTCAACCCGCTCGAGTACGGCTTCGACCGCTTCTTCGGGTGCCTCGGAGGGAACGTCGACTACTTCACCCACAAGGAGCTCTCCCCGTTGCCCGTGCTCTACCGCGACCGCGCGCCGGTCCGGCGCGACGGCTACATGACGCACCTGATCGCCGCCGACGCGGCCGGTTTCATCCGCGACCATCGCGACGAACCCTTCTTCCTCTACGTACCGTTGACGACGCCGCACTTCCCGTTCCAGGGACCGGACGACGCCGGCATCCCGTTCACCAAGGAGAACTGGATGAAGGGCACGCGGGCCAAGTACGTGGAACTGCTCGAAGACCTCGACGCCCAGGTCGGCCGCATCCTGAAGACGCTGGAAGAAGCGGGCCTGGCGAACAAGACGGTCGTCGTCTTCGCGTCCGACAACGGAGCGATGGCCCCGGGCCGCAATCTGCCGTTCGCCAACTACAAGAGCACGGTCTTCGAAGGCGGCATTCGCGTGCCGCTCATCGTGCGCTATCCCGGCCGCATCCGTCCGGGCACCGTCAGCGACCAGGCATCCATCACGATGGACCTCACCCGCTCGTTCCTCCGACTGGCCGGGGTCGACGCATCGCTTGTCGAACCGCTCGACGGCATCGACATCATCGATCACATCGAACAGGGCAAGCCGGACCTCAAGCGCACGCTGTTCTGGCGAGGTCGGCGCGGCAACCGCACCGAGCGCGCGGTGCGCGACGGCGACCTCAAGTACATCCACCGCCATCTCGACGACGGAACCGAGCATGAGTACCTCTTCAACCTCACCACCGACCCCGGCGAGAAGACCAGCCTGCTGGCCAAGCAAACGCCAGTCGCCGCGCGCCTCCGCCAACGCCTCGCCGAATGGGAACGCGAAGTCGCGTCCGCCCCGTAGGGTCCGCCGTGCGGACCTTCCCCGCGCACGTTCGCGCTCGGCAAAAGGTGTCAGGATGATTTTTGGGCGTCCGGAAACTCATCCTGACCTTTTACCGTCCTGGACCTACCGGCCGATCTGCTTCAGAAAGTCCGCGTACGCCGCTTGCAGATCGTTCTTCTCCATCGCCTTTCCGCCGTGGACGAGCACGCCGTAACGGAGGCGGTGCGACGTGCCGCGCTTCACCACGACCTTGCTCTTCGGTCCGTCGGTGAACGCGTTGACGCCGTAGGGGTTTCCGGCCACGAAGCCGTAGTCTCGGGCGTGCCACCAGCACCGCCGGAAGTTGCCCGGATCGGGCATGATGGTGATGCCCGCCGGTTGCCCGTCGACGGTGCCGCTGTAGTCACACCAGTCGGCCTGCTTGCCCCAGATCCCGGACTCGTTCAGTCGCCCCTCACTGTCCAGGATGCGCCCGCCCTTGCCCTGGTTGGCGGCGATCGACGTGGCCAGACGAACACCAAGCCCCATCTCTTCCTGGTCGCCGAAGTAGAAATCGCCCTTCTCCGATGTGAACGTGCTGTCGGAGATGAGCAGCGTCCCGGCCGGTCTGACCAGTACCGTGTAGCGGCACGTCTCGGTGCAGACCGTACCGTTGCCGTCGGTGGTGAGGTAGCGGTTGCGCACGGTGAACGTGCCCCGGCCCGGCCCGCCCGCGGGCTTCTCGACGAAGTCGCCGCCGACCACGCGGGCCTTCAGCCGCCAGTAGTCATGCCCGCCCACATCACCGAACGCCAGCCAGATGCCCGGATGAAACGTGGCGTGATCCTGGAGGTCGCCCTCTTGCGGCGGGTGATTCCGCGTGACCTGCACGCCGGTCGGCGCGCGAACATGGGCGAAGTAAGGCCGCGTTGTCCGTTCGTCTTCGTAGACGTACGTCGCGAACGGCTCGCCGCCGATAGCGATCTGAAGCTTGCCCGGTTCGGTCTTGAACGCGACGCGGGGCGCTTGCGATGCGGTCGACCCGTGCGTGCCCCGAACGACGGAAGCCGCCCGGCTGTGCGCGAACACTTGCTTCTTGTGCGAATCGGTGGAGCCCTCGTACGACGTGAGGATCTCCTGCAGACCCTCGCAGAGTTTGACGGTCGTGGCGATGTACGACTTGTCGGCAGCCAGTTGCGATCGCGCCTCGGGCAGTCGTTTCAGCTTGCCGTCAGCCAGCAGATTGAATCGCGTGCACGTCGTAACGAAGCACTTGACGGCCAGCCGGGCGTGGGCGGCCTCGTAGCTGTCGCCCATGCCGGCCTTTGTAAGGCGTTCGTGCAGGGCCCGCAGCTTCGCCACGTGCGCGTGCAACGCGCGCCACTCGAGCCGCGTGCTCCGCGTGCCGGTCGCGACGCGTTTGCCGTCGACGTATAGCGCCTGATTGCCTTCGGTGTCGATCGTCGCGGCAACGTGTGTCCATCGGTCGGTCGCGAGCTTCGCATCGTGTGAGATCGAGCCGGCCTCGGCGATTACGCGCAACGAGTTGCCGGGGTGCGTGTCGAGCAGGTACCCGTTTGACGTACCCACCCTGCTCTTGTCGATGATCCGTCCGCCTCCCGCGGGCAACTTCTTTGGGCGAACGCGCGCCGCGAGCGTGCAGGCCGTCGTCAGGTCCAGGGTCGCGTGCGGAGCGACCGACAGATAACCGCCGGCCAGGCGGACGGCCTTGCCGTCGGGCGCGTCGACGACCGTGACCTCACCATCGATCTTCGCGGGCAGGGCGTGGGCGGCCTTGCTGGGAAACGCGTTGCCCTCCCGGTTGTCGAACGTCCAGTCGCCGACCAGGGCCGGATCGCGCGTCAGATCTCCGGGCTTGTCGCTCGCCAGGGCCGCGATTTCGTCGTCGGTCAGCGCCCGGTTGAAGACGCTCGCGCGCGAGATGTCGCCGACGAACCGCGTCTGCCGTCGGCCGTCGGCGCCGATGCGGAGGGGCAACCGGTTGGTCGAGATGACCGGGATCTGCTCCGCGCTCCAGGCGGGTCCGTCAACGGGCGGCATCGGCGGGAGCCGGTCGCCCGCGGTGCGCGGCTCGAACGGCTGCGGTTTCGCATCGCCCAGCACGATCCGGATCACGGCCTTGTCGGGCGTCTGGTCGTAGGGCAGGCGGATTGATTTCGCGTCGAACGACTCCCACCGCTTGCCGTTGATGGTGACCGCGGCGACCGAGCCGGACCCGACCGTGGCCAGGAACAGTCGCTTGCTGCCGAAGCGAATCGGGAAGTGCTGCTCCAGCCGCGTGATGCCCGCGGGAATGTGCGGCAGCAGCGTCAGTCCGTCGGCCCGGTACACGTACTCGAACAGCCCGCGAACCATCGCCGCGGGCGGACCGAGACTGTCGTAGCACAGGTTGATCGGTTCCTTGGGCTGATAGACCCTCGCCCCGAACTCGACCAGCGGGTTGTCCATGCGGAACGGCCGGGCGAACTCGAGCAGCTTCCGCATCGACCGCCGGGCGTCTTCGTACCGGCCCACGCGGTAGTAGCCCATCATCATCCGTGCTTCGCACGTCGACCAGTGTCCGCCGTTGACCCACGTGCCGAACTTCCACAGCCAGCCCTTCGGCGGCACGTACATGTCGTCCAACGACGGGTAGTTGGTGATGATGAAGTCGTGCGGCCGCAGCCCGGGGATCGAAGCGATCTTCGTGTAGATCTTCTCCGCCTGTGCGTCGTCGACCACGCGGAAGCACATCGCGTCGTGGTTGCACACGGCCTCGAAGTAGCCGTACTTGTCTGCGCCGTAGACCCCGTGCCGCGTGCCGTCGGGGTCGAGCGACTTGATGAAGTATCCCTCGTCGGTCGTCAGTTGCGGCAGGCCCTTGCGAGCCAGGGCGCGGCGCTGTTCGTAGCGCTTCACCATGTCCGCGTTTCCGGCGAGCTTCTCCAACTCGATCAGCCGGTCGAGTGCGGCGATGTAGGTGATCGACAGACCGGCCAGGTACGCGTGGTCGTAGCTCCCGTCGGGCTTCTTGTACCCGGCATAACTCGGGGCGAGCAGGTTTCCCGCCGGCCCGGCCAGGAAGAGGTTGTTCTTCGGATCGCGACGCGACTCGATGAAGTCGGCGCAGCGCCCGAGTTTGGGCAGGTAGCGCCGGATCGCTTCCGCATTGTGACCGATGAGCAACAGCTCGGCCTGCATGAGCAGACCCGCGGCCGTGAACTCCATCCCCCAGTCGTGGATGTCGATGCGGCCGTCACCCTGCTTGGGTATGACCCGACCCGGCCGGGCCGCATCGCACAGGCAACCGTCGGGCGCAACCCAGTCGTGCGCCCCCCGCCGCTTGCCGTCGCCCATCTGATCGAACCAGAGGTCCTGCGCGTTCTGCAGAAACGTCACCAGCGGCTCGGTGTAGAACGGCAGCGCGCAGTACGTGGGGCCGTAGCTGTTCTGGACCCACCACGCGTCCCACGTGGGCCCCTCGACGAAGCCGTTCCAGAGCGGGTTGTAGAGCATGGCCACGTTCTGGAACTCGGCGTCGACATCGAACATGCGGCGCGAGATGTCCAGCAGTTGCAGGTACTCGACGTCACCCTCCCCGCGGTAGAACCGACCTTCGAAGCGGTTCGCGTCCGCCGCCGTCGCGCGACCCACGAGACCAGCCGCCGACAGAAGCGGCGATACCATGACCATCAACGACGTGAAACGCCGGCGCAAGTTGCTCATTGGGTTGCTCCAAGCGGGATCTGAAGCTGGTAGGGTCCGCCGTGCGGACCACACAGGCAGTAAAAGGTGTCAGGATGATTTTTGCGGGCTCGAAAAATCATCCTGACACCTTTTACGCGGCGGCGTGCTTCGATAGCGAACGCGGTCGATGGACATGGCGAGCATCCGGTGGTGCCGGCGCGTGGACTCGAAGAACTTCTGCTGCTCGCCGATGTGGACGAAGCCGGCGCGGTGATAGCAGTCGATCGCGACGAGGTTGTCGGGAAACACCACGAGCGAGACGCGCCTGGCCTGACGACGGCTGAAGGCCTCGGCCAGCAGGAGGCGAGTGAGACGGAAGCCCATGCCCCGTCCTCGCCAGTCGGGTGCGATCACCAGGTGCCCGAGCCACATGTGCGTCTTCGAGTTGGGCATGCGGTGGAGTTCACCGTAGCCGACCGGCTGCGGCTCGTCATCGAGAAACAGCAGGCCGGCCCCGCCACGTTCGCGGGACCAAGCCTCCACCTTCTCGGCCGTGACCGGTGGCAGCGTCTTCGGGGCGACCCGGAACAGGTCCTGCGGGTCGGCCATCCACCCGGCCACCAAGTCCGCCAACTGCGGGTCGAATGGGCGGAGCCGGACGGTCGGGTTGGTTCCCGCATCGGCTGCTTTTTTACGGACGGGCTCTACGGGCCCGCGAGATGGACTCGTCACCGACGCCGCGGACGTGCCCGCGGCCGGGTTCGTCGTGTTGCGCCCTGTCATCACCCCGCAGTATACCCCTTCCGCGCCGTCCGAAGCCACAACGCGAGGGGGGCCGACATTTTTCCATCACCCGCCAGTAGTCTTTCGGGCTCAACGTGGCTACGATCGAAGTGGGTCCAGTCGCTGGGATCAGGTATCCGTACGTTCAGGGTGTGACGATGCCGTTGACGGTAATTCTGACCTGCGGTCCGCGCGGGGCGGGGAAGACGACGCTGATCGAGTTGATCGGCGGCGAGCTTCTCGATCACGAGCCGCATCACATCCGCCTGGCCATCGAAAACTGCGACGGCCCGCGCGAAGTGCCCCCCAACGAGACACCCCCCGCACACGTGGCCTCGAGCGTGCAGGTCCCCTGCCGGCAGGACAATGTGATGGACGTGCTCGTCGAGGTGCTCCGCGATGTCCGCCAGCGCGAACGCTACGCCACCGTCCTCGTCGAGGGCGACTGTGCCCGCAGCTTGCGCAGCGCATTTCCCTACGACCATCACGTGTTCGTCATGCCGGCGCCGGCCTCGGTGCACGAGGTGTTCCGCCGACCGACCGAAGCCGCCCACGCCCTTCAGGAGGTCATGCAGGACACCGAGGCGTTCGCGGCGGAGATGTTCGGGATGCTGCTCGAAGATAGCAGTCTGTGCTCGCCGGGCGCCTACTCCCCCATCGAGAAGCGGCGCCGGTCGGAGCGGGCCCTGAACAGCGACCAGGTCCGGCGGTTCCTCCACACACCGCTTGGGGCGGAGATCGCCTCGCGCATCCAGTTGCAGCCCGCCTACCAGGGTCTGGCCGAGAGCGACGTGACCATCATCAACACATCCGTGGGGGCCGACACCGCCGAGGTGGACGACTGCGTCCACCGCATCGAAACGCTCATGTCCCGCATCCATCAGGACGGCGGCCCGAGCGGCTTCCTCTTCTGCTGCGACCCGAAAGACCCACTCGATCCCGTCCGCCCGAGACTCCTCACCCGACTGGCCGACCTTTGCCTCGACCCGTTCTAGGAAAAGGTGTCAGGAAGATTTTCTTGACCCTGTGAGGGCTGGTGGTAGAGTGC